>NZ_LIQT01000522.1 GCF_001418415.1 Streptomyces hirsutus | reverse complement strand
CACCAGGCCCGCCCCCAGCCACCACCCAACGCTCAGGAACACCCTGCCGCGGCCCACCACCTCGGCAGTCGCAGACCGCTGTGCACCCGGATCCTCGGCGGCCTCGTCAACGAGTACAGATACGCCGCCTGACCTGTGGCGATGACCTTTCGAGCGGCACACGGACGACGCCCCGCAACCCGGTCACGGCACCGGGTCCTGCGGTGTCCGTGCCCACACCAGAATCAGCTCGGCCTCGTCGGCCACGCCCTCGATGACCAGCGGTGACAGCCCCGAAAACACCACGTTCACAAGCTCGTTGACATCTCGCACGTCATGCTGACGGCCCACGGACACACTCGGTCACCACCGAAAGTGAGACAGGGTCAATTTTTAGGCTTTGGCCCATATTCAGTGGTGACGCATCGTGGCCATGGTTGCTGACGGTGGAGCACACAGGTCGGAGGGGGCTTGCGATTGCCAGGCGGGACTCCAGTCTCCGGACGCAGCCGCCGCCTTCTCCATGAGCTGTGAGATCCGGGCTCAGACGGACGTGACGGGCGGTTACCACCGAACGCAGGCCAGAGCCGGTCACTGTACAGACCCGTCGTCAGCGGAGTGACCGGAAGCCTGCGCGGACCTCTTTCACAAAGAGGTCCGGCTGTTCCCAGGCCGCGAAGTGCCCGCCCTTGTCGAGCTTGTTGTAGTGAACGAGACGGGGATACGCCTGCTCCGCCCAGCTCCTCGGGGCCTCGTAGAGCTCGTCGGGAAAGACGCTCACGGCAACCGGAACGGAGACACCCTTGACGGCGAAGAAGGGGTGCTCGTTCTCCGCGTAGAGACGGGCCGCGGAGATCGCCGTGTTCGTCAGCCAGTAGAGCGTGATGTTGTCCAGAACGTCATCGCGCGTCAGGCCCTCGGAGTGCCCGGCGAAGACCCGGGAGATCAGCGCCAGACTGGCCGCGTCATGATCCTGGCGGCGCCCCCGCTACGACGCACGCCGACTGGTCGCGCTCCTTGTCGCAGGACTACGCCAACTGTGCTGACCGCTCGCGAACGACAGAGCCCTCGCACCAACGGTGCTTTGTGAGAGCAAGATCGAGACCGAGCCGCCGACGGCCCGTCGGACCCGATCCAGCCAGGGCAGGCTCGCCCGAGCCAGTGGCTCCGGTTCCGCCTACCCTCGAGATAGGGGGTGACCAACCCAGAGAAGGACCGTCATGGATCTCCAGATCAAGGACAAGGTCGCCGTCGTCACCGGGGCGAGCAAGGGCATCGGCCTCGCCATCGCCGACGCGTTCGGCCGTGAAGGCGCACACGTCATCGCGGGCAGCCGGAGTATCACTCCTGAGCTCGAAGCACTACACGAGAAGTACGGCGTCACCGCAGTCCCGGTCGACCTGTCCACCGCAGACGGACCAGGCACACTGGTCCGGCTTGCCGTGGACCAGTACGGCAAGGTCGACATCCTGGTCAACAACCTGGGTGCCGCGACGTCCCGTCCGAGCTTCCTGGACATCGACGAAGCCGAGTGGCAACGCATCTTCAACATGACTCTGTTCAGCGCAGTCCGGGCCAGCCGCGCGGCGCTTCCTCACCTGCTGGACGCGGACGGGGGTTCCATCATCAACATCAGCTCCATCAACGCGCGTCTGCCCTTCCCCGCGGTCGTGGACTACTCCGCGGCCAAGGCCGGACTGTCCAGCCTGACCAAGTCACTGTCCGAAGAGTTCGCACCGCGAGGCGTCCGGGTCAACGCGATCGCCCCGGGACCGGTCCGCACTCCCTTCTGGACCGCCCCGGGTGGCTTCGCCGACGCCACGGCGGCCCAGGCCGGCACCACCGCGCAGGAAGCCATGGACGTAGTCGTGCCGAAGAGCATGGGCATCTCCACCGGACGGGTCACCGAAGCTCACGAAGTCGCCGATCTGGCCCTCTTCCTCGCCTCCCCGCTCGCCGGAAACATCACGGGAGCCGAGTTCACCATCGACGGCGGCCAGATCAAGACTTTGTGATTTCTCACCTGCCTGCGCACCCGGTGACCAGGCACCGAGCGGCAGGAGACGGACCTGGCAGCTCCCAGCTCTCACAGCCGGGATCGTCACCCCGGCCCGTGATGCGCGCCGAGAGGAAGAGGCATGACCGCCTCGTACGACACCATCAGCACCAGGCTGGACGGCAACGTCCTGTCCGCCACCTTCAACGCCCCGCCGATCAACCTCATCGGTCCCGAGGTCGTGCGCGACCTGGTGGGACTGCTCGAGGAGCTCTCGCACCCGGGCTCTGTCCGCGTGGTGGTCTTCGACAGCGCGGATCCCGACTTCTTCTTCCCGCACGTCGACTTGACCAAAGTGCCCGAATACACCGATGAAGCCGCGAAGGGCGGCGGTCCGGGCGATGCCTCCCTCGGGATGCTGTTCCACAAGCTGAGCCAGATCCCGGCCGTCACCATCGCCAAGCTGCGCGGCCGAGCACGAGGGGCGGGCAGCGAGTTCCTCCTCGCCTGCGACATGCGCTTCGCCTCCCGGGAGAACGCCGTCCTGAGCCAGCCCGAAGTCGGATTCGGCACCTCGCCCGGCGCGGGCGCCATCCAGCACCTCACTCGTTTGATGGGCCGGGGCCGTGCGCTCGAGGCCGTACTGACGTCGGCCGACTTCGACGCCGAACTCGCCGAACGCTACGGATGGATCAACCGCGCCGTGCCCGATGCCGAGCTGGATGAGTTCGTCGTCGGCATCGCCGCGCGCATGGGAGGCTTCCCTCGTGATGCGCTGATCGCGGCCAAAACGGCTATCAACGCCATCAGTCTGCCGACTCCGGCCAACGTGCGCGCGGATGCTGCGCTGTTCCAGCAGCTCGTTCGGGGTGAGGGAGCGCAGCGTCGCGCGGCAGAGCTGTTCGAGCAAGGCTTCCAGACCCGAGGCCGTACCGAGCTCGATCTCGGCGAAGCATTGGGCGACTTGAAGGCCGTCGACTGATTCCCGCTTCGGGGCCGAGACAGTCCGAACGGGGGTCGGCCACCCCATCGAGCCTGGGAATGGCGCCCGCAGCGATTCCTCGGGGCTGTTATGGGGTGACCCGCTCGCCGCGACCGCGAACGGAATTCGGCACAGCGATCAACGGAGGCGGTAGCGATGGGTCCAGCCGCCGAGGCGCCGGCCGTCTCGCGCGGCCCGTACCGGTTGCACACCGACATCACGCCGGGAGTCGGTCTTCCCGTTCTTCTGATGCACGGCTTTCCCGACAGCAGCCGACTCTACGATCGCTTGCTCCCGCACCTGGAAGGCCGGATGCCGGTGGTGCGATTCGACTTCCTGGGCTGGGGGAAATCGGACAAGCCGCGGGGTGAAGTTGCCCCGGTTTGATGGACAACCTTTTGCTTTGGGACACTGGGTCCCGCAAGGAGGAGTTCATCGTGCCAAGGACGCGTCCGGCCTACCCGCCGGAGTTCCGTCGCCAGATAGTCGAGCTGGTCCGGGCCGGCCGGTCGCCGGAGGAGCTGGCGAAGGAGTTCGAGCCGTCCGCCCAGACCATCCGGACCTGGGCCAACCAGGACCGGATGGACACCGGGGAACGCCCCGGCTTGACCAGCGACGAGAAGGAGGAACTCGCCCAGCTGCGCCGCGAGGTGAAGCAGTTGCGCGAGGAGAAGGAGATCCTCCGCAAGGCCACGGTTTTCTTCGTCCGGGAGACCAGCCGGTGATCTGCTGCCGGCTGATTGACGAGAACACGGCACACCACGACGTCTCCCTGATGGCCCGGCTGCTGGGTGTGTCACGGCAGGGCTACTACGCCTGGAGGGACCGCGTCCCCTCCC
>NZ_LIQT01000521.1 GCF_001418415.1 Streptomyces hirsutus | reverse complement strand
CCCGTAACATCCCACCCCGAACACCCCGCTTTCACGCACCCACCCGGGCACCCCATCATAAATCCGGACAACGACGCCCTGCCGGCCCAGCCCCCACCACGCCGGCGCACTCAGGGCGATTTCAAAGCCGGAGCGATCATGTAGGTGTGCAGGTCACGGCGGTGTGACGATGTCGGGTGGGTACGCGACCGTACGCAGCGAAGCTCCGTTGTGAAGGTGGCCTTCCCAAGTCCCCTTCGCGCAACGGAGCTTCGATGTGCCGTCAGTCTTCCACCATCTGCCTGGTCAATCGCCCACTCATCAGCACCGCGCGATCGGTCCGCTGGCCGAGCGGCCGCTGACGCGGCCGATCTGCGGCGCCGACGCGGGAAGCGTCACCCGTTCGTGGCAGTACTGCTGATCGCGTTCTCCGCTGTCGTCACCGGAGCGAAGACGTTCACGGCGATCGGTCATGTGCTCTCCGCCGCGATGGGCGAGATCACCCGCGAGCTCGCCCCTGGCTCGGTCGACGTACGGCTGCGCGGGCTGCACCCCGACTTCGTGGGGCCGCCGCCCGCCGACGGCGGCCCCACGGAGCCGGCCGCGCCCGTCGAACCGCTCAAGGCGCAGGCGCCCGCCGAAGGTGACGAGGGCGGCACCGCCCGCGTCAATCTGCGTCTGCCGGCCCACCTCAAGGCGCGCCGGGATGGGCGACAAAGGCCCCGCAGGACGTCCTGGCCCGACTCGGCGCCCGCACCGCGACGGCCCTGGCCGTACGTATCCCGCCCAGCAGCGCGACCGGGCGGATCGTCGGTGCCGGCGGCAGCAACGGCCTCGCCCCCCCACAAGCCGTCCGGAACAATCCATCCCCACCGTCCACTCCCCATGTCCAGCACAAGTGCCAACTGGTCACATGGGACACGGTGTAAGCAGTACCGCAGACAGAAAAACCACGACACGGGCGGTGTGCGCGGCGGGCGGGATGCGGATGTTGAGCAGAATCCTGCCGCAGGGCGCCCGCAACCTGCGCAGCGACGTACTCCGTCAGCCAGGGCCTCGCACCTCCTGGAACCCGGGCATCGCCGACACGTACCGGGCACCTCGGTGTCGACTCACCGCCCGGCTTGGGCGATCCCGGACACCGTCGCAGCCGACCCGGCTCCATCAGTGTGGCTAATTTATCCCTTATGGTGGCTTTTGGTGCGGAGTCTTCGCGGACAAGAGGGAGTTGGAGCCGTGGCGTTCGCGGAGTCGGCCGATGGCGGTGAGCCCACGTCCTCTCCCGCATCGGCCCCAGGGCCCGGGCGACGGTCCTGGGCACCGCTACTGGCGGTGTGCACCGGGTATTTCATGGTGATTCTGGATGTGACGGTCATCAACGTCGCCGTGCCGGTGATCGGCCGGGAGCTGTCGGCCTCGCTCACCGGCATCCAGTGGATCACCGATGGGTACACCCTGGTCTTCGCCGGGTTCCTGCTGACCGGTGGCGCGCTGGGCGACCGGCTGGGCAACCGCCGAGTCTTCTGCTCGGGCGTGGCGGTGTTCACTGTGTCCTCGGCCGCGTGCGCGCTCGCGCCGAGCACCCCCTTCCTGGTTGCGGCCCGACTGGTGGAGGGGCTCGGTGCGGCGTTGATCGTGCCCGGTTCCCTGGCCCTGCTCCAGCATGCCTACCCGGCGCCGGCCGCACGCTCGCGGGCCTTCGGACTGTGGGGGTCGATGGCGGGCATCGCGGCCTCCGCCGGGCCGCTGCTGGGCGGGCTCCTCGTTTCCACGGTGGGGTGGCGCTGGGTATTCCTCATCAACCTGCCCGCCGGCATGGCCTGCCTGGTACTGACGCTGCGGCATGTGGCCCGCTCGCCCCGGCGCGCCGCACGCTCCCTGGACTGGCCGGCGCAGTGCGCGGTCGTGGCGGCAGTGGCGCTGCTGACCGCGGCGCTCAACGAGGCCGGGCGGCGGGGTTGGTCCGATCCGGTTGTCCTCGCCGGGGTGGGTCTGGCCGCGCTGGCCGCCGCGGCATTCGTGGTGCGTGAGCGGCTGGCCCGGTCTCCTGCCCTTCCGCTGAGCCTGCTGCGGTCTCGCACGATAAGCGGCGGAGCCGTCATCGGCCTTCTGTTCAACTTCGGCTTCTACGGCATGGTGTTCACCGCCAGCTTGGAATTCCAGCACCAGCGCGGCTTCAGCGCCCTGGGCACCGGACTGGCGCTTTTCCCGGCGGTAGCGATGACCATGTTCGCTTCCGTCCTGTCCGGGCGGCTGGCCCGCCGCACCGGTGATCGTCCACTGGTGGTCTTCGGCATGCTCCTGGCCGGTATGGGGCTGGCCTGCTGGGCCTTGGCGGGAGCCGACCCCGCCTACCCGCTGTTGGTGGCCCCGATGATGGCCGCGGGGTTCGGCACCTCCTTCGCCCTCACCGGTTCGACCGCCACCGTGATGGGTGCCGCGCCCCCGGCGTACTCGGGGGCCGCCTCCGCCCTGTTCAACACCACCCGCCAGATCGGCAGCGCCACCGGCGTAGCGCTCGGTGGCAGTCTGCTCGCCACAGCCACCAACTACGACATCGGGCTGCGGACCAGCATGGCCATCGGCGCGCTCGCCTACCTCACCGCCGCGGGCCTCGCATGGCTGTGCGTGCCGGCGAAGCCCGAAGAACGTAAGGCTTCTTGAGGCCGTCGGGCAGGCCGGTGCAGTCTCCGCCTCCGCCACACAGGCGTTCCCCGAAGAGCACCTGCGTGGGCACTGTCACGTTGGCTGACGGTGTGGGATGGTCTTCGGTTTGATCGTGTCGTGTCGGGGGTTGCTGGTGTCGTCCGTGCCGCTGTCGTGCAAAGGGCACCGGTACCCGGTGGAGATCATCTCCCACTTGTGTCGATGATGCTTGAGCCCGCCGGTGCACCGGGTCTTGCCCCAGATCTTGATGAGTGGGCGCCGACTGTGGTGCAAGGCTGGCCACGCAATGAACCGGCTTCTCGCGGGGGAGGGCTCAATGACGAGACATGGCACGGCTGTCTGCGGGCCTTGAGGGACACACGGGGGAGATCCTGCAGGAACTGAAAAAAGCCCGCCGTGGGCTGAAGGCCCCCTTGCTTGCCCGCGGAACGGCCAAGAAGTTGACCTGGCTGCTGCAGCACACAAGCGACGGATGTTGGCAGGCCATAGCCGAGAATCTCGCCCTTTTGCACGACCCGCAGAAACCCTTCGTGCCGACACCGATTCCCGGACAGATGTCACCGGCCCTGGCCACCCACCCGCCCTCGGCCGAACTCACCGAGTGAACAACCCTGATCAATGGCGTCGTCGGTCCTCAGCGGATGGACGACCCAGCCTTGCTCTTTGCAAGGCTGGGCTGGAGGCACAGCCTCGAACTTTCTGATGAGAACGACACGGTTGCTGAAGAGACCCGTCGCTGACGGGCGACATCACGGAACTGCGGACAGAGCCGTTTTCAAAGGTCCCCATCAGGGGTCGGCGTGTGCTGTTCTTCTCACCCGGTAGGAGGTGGCATGGGGATTTGGCGCGGGTTGTTCTTGATGGGCTGGCCGGTGCCCATGGGGCGCATGTGGGCAGGATGGTGGTGAGCTGGTTGAGATGGTCGGGGCGGACGCGGATTCCTGGGAGCCAGAGGTGGTTCCCGTTGCGTGTGACCTGGATCCAGATGCTGGTGTGTTTGTGGTTTTCGTCAGTGACGGTGACGCCGTTGGCGATGGTGCAGCGGGCGTGGAGCAGGTCGTGGTGCCAGACGCGGTCGGCGGAGTTGGAGGTGACGCAGGGGCGGTAGGGGGTGTAGGCCAGGGACAGCGCGCACGTGTTCGTGCGGGGTTTCTGGCATGCCGTCTCGACGTTGTGGACGAGAATGCCGGCACTGCTGCTTGTACCTGTGCCGGCTGCGGAGCCCAGCGCGGGCGTGGCGCCGAGCCCGCCCTGCGGAGGAAGCAGGAGCAGTCCTCCCGTCACCAGCCCGCCCGCAGCGGCATCGGCTGCGATGGCCCCCGCACACGCCGGCGCGACGGCAATTCAGCCTGCCGTCACGCAGGCCGCCGCATCCTTCCCCACCTGGGGGACACGCTGGGTCGTGCACACCATGCCGGACATCGACTCACCCTCCGTGGGAATGATCAACCAGAAATTCCCCGGCCAGGACCGCATCACGGCCGACTATCAAGTCGACACCGGCCGCAGGGTATGTGAGGGCAGCGCCTGTTCCACCCTCATGGCTCACATCACCCAGCCCGTCACCGGCTTCCTCACCGTCGTCGCGGTGGACATCCCCGAAGACCGGCTGCCGGGCATCCCCGTACAGGCAGGGCCGCCCGCGCCTCAGCCCGGCTCACGGCAGCAGACCCTGCAGCGGGCCGCTATACCTGGCTCACCGCCAACAACGGAGGACGCCCGGTGCCCTCCAACCAGGGCTCGCACTGGCGTGACGGCTACCGGCAGGACTGCTCCGGCTACGCCTCCATGGCCCTAGGCCTGTCCGCACCCGGCACCACCACCGTGGGGCTCGCCAACCGCAGGCTTGCCCGCCCCATTGCCATGAGCGAGCTCCAGCCCGGTGACCTCGTCATCGACGCCACCGGCAACAACGACACCCGCCACGTCGTCATCTTCGAAAAATGGAACGACACCGCCCACCGCTCCTACACGGCCTACGAACAGCGAAGCGTGCACGGCACCAGCTACCGCTCACTGACCTACGGGCGGGCAGCGGGCAGCGAGTACAAGGCCTACCGCCCGCTCCGGTACGGAAACTGACGCCCGACGGAGTGATACCGGTGCGTGCCCCGCCTCCATGTCCGGCTGCCCTTGCGTGCCGTCCTCTACAGCTCGTCGGCGAATACCCCGGCCAGCTGACGCCATTCGGCCCGCGGCAGGCCGGCGCCGCCCTCCTCGGCGGTGAGCACCTGGAGTGCGACGTGGTCGGCGCCGGCGTCGAGGTACTCCCGAGTTCGGGCCCTCACGAGCTCGGCGTCGCCCAGGGCGAAGAGGGCGTCGAGGAGACGGACGCTGCCGCCGCCCTCGAAGTCGCTCTCCGCGAACCCCAGGCGCAGCAGGTTGTCGGTGTAGTTGGGCAGTCGAAGGTACATCCTCAGCATGTTTCGCGCAGTGGTGCGGGCCCGGTCGAGGTCGGTGTCGAGCACTACCGACAGCTCCGGGGCGAGCAGCGCGTCGGGGCCGAGCACCTCACGTGCCTCCGCCGTGTGCTCGGTGGTGACGAGATAGGGGTGTGCGCCCAGCGCCCGGCCGGTCGCGAGCTTCAGCATCTTCGGGCCGAGCGCCGCGAGGACCCGATGTCCGGAGTTCACGGGCGGGGTGGCGGCGTCGAGTGCGTCGAGGTAGGCCACCATCGCGCTGTACGGCCTCGCGTACTGCGGCACCATCGGGCCATGGCTGACGCCCAAGCCGAGGACGAATCGCCCGCGTGCGCTCGCGTCGATCGCTGCGATTCGCGCCGCCACCTCCTCGGCGGTGTGGTCCCAGATGCTGAGGATGCCGGTGGCCACGGTGACCGTGCGGGTGGCGACGACGACGGCCGCGGCGTCGTCGGGCGAGGGACTGCCCCCGATCCAGAGAGTGCCGTACCCCAGCTCTTCGAGCTCGGCGACCGCATCCGCGATCGCCTCTTTGCCCGCGTCGTCCGCCCGCGACCCATGCAGGGCACTGCTCCAGATGCCGACCCGTCCGAATGCCTCGCGCGTCTCAGAAGTCATGGTGTGATCAACAGCGGCCCGTGCCCGCTATTCCCGGCTGGGCGGGCATTCATCCGTTTCCCGTACTCCGACTGCGGGCCTACCACCGCGTCCCCGCACCGGGGTGCCGGATGAGACTTGACTGGGATTTCCAGCCTCCTGGCTTTGTGAGTCCGGCCGGTTCACCGACCGGCTGAGGCCGGTGTCACGCCCAGTCCATGCTGAGTTCCCGTAGTGCGTCGCTGTCCGGTGGCGGTTTTTCTGATCAGTGGCTGGTGGGCTGGCCTGGGTTTGTCAGTTTGGCGTGCTGGTGCGGGCGCTTTGGTGGGGGCGCGGGTGTGGGTGGCGGTCTTGCTGTGTGGGGTTTGATCTGCGGTTTTGTCAGATAGCGGGCCGGGTGATCAAGTGGTGTCACTTGTGGTGACCGGTGATCAGGTTCGGTGATTGCTGGTATGGGGCGGCGTCTTCTATGGGTGGTGATGCGGCAGGCGGGGCATGCTTTGGGGCTTCGGGGTCCGTAGCGGTGGATGGGCACGACGTGGCGGGCGGCTGTACCGGCCCGACCACCGTCGAGCACTGGACCTCCTCGGTCACCGGCCGCCCCGTCCCCGACGCCCATCTCGCCCACGCCTCCTACGTCGTGGGTAAGTGGACTTTCCCCGTGACGTT
>NZ_LIQT01000520.1 GCF_001418415.1 Streptomyces hirsutus | reverse complement strand
GCGCCCACGAGCCCGGCCCCCGCCTGAACCGGACGCCCAGGACCCGCCCGCGCGGCCGGTCGTGAACGTCGGGGCAACGGTCCCTCGACGGAGCGTCAGCGCCACCGCGGAACTCCTGCCCGGAGGCGTTCGCCCCGGCGGCGACGGTTCAGGCGTAGCGGCTGAAAAGGGATTCGATGTATCCCTCCAGCCTTTGCGTCAGGACACTGGTGGTCAGATCGACGCGGCCCAGCTCACGCCAGGGGACAGCGACCTTCTCCGGGTCCGGAGCGAAACCCAGCGCGTCCAGCAGCCGCCAGTAAAGAGGGGCGGTGCCCTCTTCGGCCAAGGTTCCTCCCGCGGCGACGTAGCGATCGGCGAAGCGCATGCCTGCGGGAACCCCGTGCAGCAGGGCGAGGGCCGTCGAGCAATGAGCCACGTCCAGGTCGGCCGGCCCCCAAGAGGTCTCCACCCAGTCCACGACACCGCTGATCCGAAGATCATCGCCGGTGCCCGTGAAGAGGACGTTGCCGGGATGGAAGTCCCGGTGCAGGAAGCACCCCCGATAGGCGGGAGGCTCCCGGCGGATGACGTCGAAAGCCCGCTGCCAGAGCTCAGGCCGCTCGGTGGCCGCGGGCAGGGTCACCCGCTCGGGAGAGGCCCAGGCCTGGTAGGTGCGAGGCCGTTGTCGCACGGTCACCGGCAGCCGATGGATACGCACCAACTGCCGGGCCAGGAGTTCAGCGCGGTCGTCAGCACCCTGATCGCCCAGACGCACGGTCCCCGGCAGCAGGGACATCAGCAAGGAGGGGTGATCGCAGTACTGCGCCGTCGCATCCACCGCCGCGAGCGTGGCCGCGGGCACGTCCGTGTCACCGAGCAGGCGCAGGACGGCCGCCTCACGGGTCAGCAGGCCCTCCGCGTGCCGAACGAAGAAAGGCTTGACGAAGGACCGCAGGACGAGTGAGCGCCGACCACCCGGACCGCGGAGGTCCAGGCGTCGCATCTCCGACGTCCAGCCGCCGCGCAGCCGCACCACCTTTTCGATGCGCTCCGCATCGGACAGCCCCTTCTCCACCCAGGAACGCGTGGCACCCCAGCCCTGACGGCCAAGATCCGTGCCGATGTCCTCGGCCCCCTCACCCGAAACCATGGAGGCAGGCTATCCGCCTCCCGGCGAACGCATCCCGTGAACCGGATCCGCCGACAGCGCCGACGATCCGGCGGGGGCGATCCGGCGGGAGCCTCGCCGCGCGGGCGTACCCCCGGCCCTCGCTTCGACCGTCACGGCGGCTGTCACCCCGTACCCGTAGTGTCGAAGCATGGCAGGCACCGGCACCACGACCCCCACCGGCTCCGCGGCACCCCCGCGGCAGCACCCCGCTTCACCTCCCGGCTACGACCCGGCGTCGGCCGCCCGCTGGGCCGCCGAACCGGACAAGCGCCCCGGGCGTACCGCCTTCCAGCGCGACCGCGCCCGCGTGCTGCATTCCGGGGCCCTGCGCCGCCTGGCCGGCAAGACGCAGGTCGTCACTCCCGGAGAGGCCGACCCGGTCTGGGACGCCAGCCCCCGCACCCGCCTCACCCACTCCCTCGAATGCGCGCAGGTGGGCCGGGAGCTCGGTGCCGCCCTCGGCTGCGACCCGGACCTGGTGGAGGCCGCCTGCCTCTCGCACGACCTGGGCCACCCGCCCTTCGGCCACAACGGCGAACAGGCGCTGAACGAGTTCGCCGAGGACTGCGGCGGCTTCGAGGGCAACGCCCAGTCGCTGCGCCTGCTCACCCGCATCGAACCCAAGCGGTTCGTCACCGATCCGCAGACCGGCGACCCCGTCAGCGTCGGCCTCAACCTCACCCGGGCCACCCTCGACGCCGCCACCAAGTACCCCTGGCCCCGGGGCGCCCACCCCACCGACCCGGCCTCCGCGAAGTTCGGCGTCTACGAGGACGACCGCCCCGTCTTCGACTGGGTCCGCGAGGGCGCCCCCGACGGCCGTATCTGCTTCGAGGCCCAGGTCATGGACTGGGCGGACGACGTCGCCTACTCGGTGCACGACGTGGAGGACGGCCTGCACGCCGGCCACATCGACCCCAACGTCCTGCACGCCGAGCCCGAACGGCAGGAGGTCTTCGCCGTCGCCGTCGGCCGTTACGTCGGCGCGGACACCGACCCGGCGGAGCTCGCCGAGGCGCTCGACCGCCTCCTCGCCCAGGAGTGGTGGCCGCACGGCTACGACGGCACGGCGGTCGCCCAGGCCCGCCTGAAGGACGCCACCAGCCAGCTCATCGGCCGCTTCTGCCTGGCCGCCGAGGGCGCCACCCGGCAGAAACACGGCAGTGGCCGTCTCACCCGCTACGGAGCCGAACTCGTCGTCCCCCGGGGCACCCGGATGGAGTGCGCCGTCCTCAAGGCGGTCGCCGACCGGTACGTCATGCAGCGCGCCGAGCAGGAGCAGCTCCGCGCCGACCAGCGGATCGTCGTCCTCGAACTGGCCGAGGCGCTCACCGCCCGCGCCCCCGACGGCCTGGACCCGCAGTTCCGCTCCCTGTTCGCACAGGCGCCGGACGACCGCGCCCGCAAGCGGGTGATCGTCGACCGGATCGCGTCCCTCACCGACGTCTCGGCCCGCTCGCTTCACATCCGCCTCACGGGGCAGGCATGAAGGAGGGGGGGACGCGGAGGGGGCCGGTGGGACACCGGAGACCTGTGCTCGCTCGAAGGTGACCCTCCGTGGCCTGATCGGGCCACCCCCTCTTCCCGCATCACCCTGTGTGCGGGACGCTCGCAAGTGGCGGCACCCACAGTGTTTTCCGGGGGGACACTCCCCGGACCCCCTGCAGGAGGCATCAAGTGGTCGACGCGGATCAGACATTCGTCATCGTCGGAGGCGGCCTGGCGGGCGCGAAGGCGGCCGAGACGCTGCGAACGGAGGGATTCACCGGCCGGGTCCTGCTGATCTGCGACGAGCGGGACCGCCCGTACGAACGGCCGCCGCTGTCCAAGGGCTTCCTGCTCGGCAAGGAGGAGCGCGACAGCGTCTTCGTGCACGAACCCGCCTGGTACGCGCGCCACGACATCGAGCTGCACCTCGGCCAGACCGTCGACGCCGTCGACCGCACCGCGAAGACCGTCCGCTTCGGTGAGGACGGCACCACCGTCCGCTACGACAAACTGCTGCTGGCGAACGGCGCCGAGCCCCGCCGCCTGGACATCCCGGGGACGGACCTCCTCGGCGTCCACCACCTGCGCCGCCTCGCGCACGCCGAACGCCTCAAGGGCGTCCTGGCCTCCCTCGGCCGGGACAACGGCCACCTGGTGATCGCCGGCGCCGGCTGGATCGGCCTGGAGGTCGCCGCGGCGGCCCGCGAGTACGGCGCGGAGGTCACCGTCGTGCACCGCGGGCGGACCCCGCTGCACTCGGTCCTCGGGCCCGAGCTCGGCCAGCTCTTCGCCGACCTGCACAGCGAGCACGGCGTCCGCTTCCACTTCGGCGCCACCCTCACCGGGATCACCGGGCAGGACGGCGTCGTCCTCGCCGCCCGCACCGACGACGGCGAGGAGCACCCGGCGCACGCGGTCCTCGCGGCGATCGGCGCCGCCCCGCGCACCGGCCTCGCCCAGGCGGCGGGCCTGGACCTTGCCGACCCCGCGGACGGCGGCGGCATCCGGGTCGACGAGCGGCTGCGCACCTCCGACCCGTACATCTACGCCGCCGGTGACGTCGCCTCCTTCCCGCACGCCCTCTTCGGCACCCGGCTGCGCGTCGAGCACTGGGCCAACGCCCTCAACGGCGGCCCGGCCGCGGCCCGCGCGATGCTCGGCCGGGAGGTCGTCTACGACCGGGTCCCGTACTTCTTCAGCGACCAGTACGACCTGGGCATGGAGTACTCCGGGTGGGCGCCGCCCGGCTCCTACGACCAGGTCGTGGTCCGGGGCGACTCGGGCAAGCGGCAGTTCATCGCCTTCTGGACGAAGGAGGGCAGGGTGCTGGCCGGGATGAACGTCAACGTGTGGGACGTCACCGACCCGATCCAGCGGCTGATCACCTCCCGGGCCCCGGTGGACCCGGACTCCCTGGCGGACCCGCGCGTCCCGCTGGAGAGCCTCGCCCCCTGACGAGGCCTGCCGGCACCGCGCCTCCGGACGCCCGGTGTCCGCCCCGCACCCCAGCGGGGCGGACACCTCGGATCCGGCTGACGGCGGACCGCCGTAGACTTCACGCGTGGCTGGACGGATCAACGACGAGGACGTGAAGGCGGTACGGGACGCGGTCCCGATCGACGCCGTGGTGTCCGAGTACCTCCAGCTGCGCAACGCGGGCGGCGGCAACCTCAAGGGCCTGTGCCCGTTCCACGACGAGAAGTCGCCGTCCTTCCAGGTGAGTCCGAGCAAGGGGTTCTTCCACTGCTTCGGCTGCCAGGAGGGCGGCGACACCCTCACGTTCGTGATGAAGATCGACCACCTCTCCTTCTCCGAGGCGGTCGAGCGCCTGGCCGCCCAGGCCGGCATCACCCTGCGCTACGAGGAGGGCGGGTACAACCCCGCCCACCAGCGCGGCGAGCGCATCCGCCTGGTCGAGGCCCACCGGATCGCCGCCGACTGGTACATGGAGCAGCTCGCGACCTCCCCCGAGGCGGACACCGGCCGCGCCTTCCTCGCGGAGCGCGGCTTCGACCAGGCCGCCGCCCAGCACTTCTCCGTCGGCTACAGCCCCCAGGGCTGGGACCACCTCACCCGCTTCCTGCGCGGCAAGGGCTTCACCGACAAGGAACTGGTCCTCTCCGGCCTCTCCCAGGAGGGCCGCCGCGGCCCCATCGACCGCTTCCGCGGCCGTCTGATGTGGCCCATCCGCGACATCGGCGGCGAGGTCGTCGGCTTCGGCGCCCGCAAGCTGTACGAGTCGGACAACGGGCCGAAGTACCTCAACACCCCCGAGACGGCGATCTACAAGAAGTCCCACGTCCTCTACGGCATCGACCTGGCGAAGAAGGACATCGCGAAGTCGTCCCGCGCGGTCGTCGTCGAGGGCTACACCGACGTCATGGCCTGCCACCTCGCCGGCGTCACCACCGCCATCGCGACCTGCGGCACCGCCTTCGGCGGCGACCACATCAAGATCCTGCGCCGGCTGCTGATGGACAACGGCTCGGCCCGCGTGATCTTCACCTTCGACGGGGACGCGGCCGGCCAGAAGGCGGCCCTGCGCGCCTTCGAGGACGACCAGAAGTTCGCCGCCGAGACCTACATCGCCATCGCGCCCGACGGCATGGACCCCTGCGACCTGCGCCTCGCCAAGGGCGACGACGCGGTCGCGGACCTCGCCGAGCCCCGCACCCCGCTCTTCGAGTTCGCCCTCCGCCACATCGTGGGCCGCTACGACCTGGACACCCCGGCCGGCCGCGCCGCCGCCCTCGACGAGGCCGCCCCCGTCGTCGCCCGCATCAAGAACAGCGGCGCCCAGCACGAGGTCGCCGTCCAGCTCGCCGGCATGCTCGGCATCCTCGACACCCAGTTCGTGGTCAAGCGGGTGGCGCAGCTCGCCCGCTGGGCCCGCGACCGCGGCGGCAAGGGCCCCGCCCCCGACCGGCAGCAGCACGGCGGAGGCGGCGGCCCGCAGCAGTACGGCTCCGCCGTGCTGCTGCCGGT
>NZ_LIQT01000052.1 GCF_001418415.1 Streptomyces hirsutus | reverse complement strand
GGACCCACCGGACCCACCGGATCACAAGTAGTCCTCCAGGCGCCCCACCGCGTATCCCTCGGCCGTGACCTTGTCCAGGAAGCGGCGGATCATGTCGGGCATGGTGCCCTCCCATTCGCCGCGGCCCCGGAAGTGGGTGAGGACGATGTCGCCGGGGCGCAACTTCCTGTCCCACTCGCGGTACTCCCAGCGGTCGACGAAGACCTCCTCGTTCCACAGCAGGGCGTACTCGATGCCGCAGGCCTTCGCCGCGCGCAGGGTGTCCTTGTTGTAGTTGCCGAACGGCGGGCGGAAGAGGACGGGGCGCTCGCCGTACCGCTCCTCGATGACGTCCTGCATGCCGCAGATCTCGCGCTTCTGGCGGGCGTAGGAAAGGCCCGGCAGGTACGGGTGGTTCAGGGTGTGGTTGTTCAGGCCGACGCCCCGGTCCTGCATCTCCCCGAAGTAGCCGTAGTCGTCCTTGATGACGTAGTCGCTGAGGAACGCGGTGTACGGGATCTTCAGCTCGTTCATCATGCGCAGGAAGGCGGGGTCCTTCTCGGCACCGTCGTCGATGGTGAGGAAGACGACCTTCTCCTCGGTGGGGACGGTGGTGAAGACCGGGGGGAGGTCCAGTCTCCGGTGGCCGTCGACCTCGAAGCCCTTACGGGTGGTGACCCTGGGTTTCTTCTCCGGCGCGGGCGGGGCGGTCAGGGGTACCTGCTTGAGCCCCCAGCGCTTCGCGACGGCCGCGCGCGCGGCGTGCGCGGCGTGCGCGGCGCGCAGTTCGGGGGTGTGGGAGTCGAGCGCGCGGGCCGAGGGCGACTGGAGGGGCTGCTGCCCGCCCGCGGGCGGGACGGCGTTGGGGCCGCCCTTTCCGTCCTGGCCGCAGCCCGCGACGAGAGGGGCGAGGGCCGCGAGGGCGAGTACGGCAACACCGGCCCGCACACCACCCAGCGACCACCTTTTGTCGTTTTGTCCTACTACTCGCATGGGGTCGGATCATGGCAGTCCTCCGCCCCGGTCCCGGCCCGACACCGCGGCCGGCGGCACACCGTCCACCGACTGGCCGACACCGGACCCGCGCCTGGCCCACAATGAGCCGGTGAACGACCGCACCGCGCCCCACGCCCAGCCCTCCTCGCAGCCCCTCGACGCCTCGCCCCTCACCCCGCTCCTCACCCCCGAGGGCCGCGCCCTCCTCGACGATGTGCGCGACACCGACCCGGCCCGGGAACTCGCCGTCGCCACCCGGCTGCGCCGTGAGCATCCGGCGGAGCTGGTGTCCGCGGCGCTCGGCCAGGCCCGGCTGCGGCAGCGGGCGGCGGCGAAGTTCGGGGCCGAGGACGCCGGGCGGATGTTCTTCACACCGAACGGGGTCGAGCAGTCGACCCGGGCGAGCGTGGCGGAGTACCGGGCGGAGCGGCTGAAGGAGCTGGGGGTGACCTCGGTGGCCGACCTGTGCTGCGGGATCGGCGGGGACGCGATCGCGCTGGCCCGCGCCGGAATCCGGGTGCTCGCGGTGGACCGGGACCCGCTGACCGCGGCGGCGGCCCGTGCGAACGCGGACGCGCTGGGCCTGGCCGCGCTGATCGAGGTACGGGAGGCCGATGTCACGGAGGTGGACACGGCCGGTTACGACGCCGTCTTCGTCGACCCGGCCCGGCGCGGCGGCCGGGGCCGCATCTTCGACCCCGAGGCCTACTCACCCCCGTTGTCCTGGGCGATCGAGGCGGCCCGCGGGGCGCCCCTCGCCGCCGCCCTGAAGGTCGCGCCGGGCATCCCGCACGAGGCCGTCCCCGATGACGCGGAGGCCGAGTGGATCTCGGACGGCGGGGACGTGAAGGAGGCGGTGCTGTGGTTCGGCGCCCGGCGCGCGGCCGCCCCCGCGCGGTCGAGCCCCGAACCGGGCCCTGAACCGGGCCCCGGCGCGGTACGCGCGACCCTGCTGCCCGGCCCCCGCACACTGCTCTCCCGCGGCCTGCCCGACCCGGCGGTGCGTCCGCCCGGCCGGTACCTGTACGAGCCCGACGGCGCCGTCATCCGCGCGCATCTCGTCGCCGAGGTCGCGCAGGACCTCGACGGAGGGCTGATCGACGCGACCATCGCGTACATCACCGCCGACGAGCACCGCCCGACGCCCTACGCCACCGCCTACGAGATCACCGACCGGCTCCCCTTCAACGTCAAGAAGCTGAAGGCGCTGCTGCGTGAGCGTCAGGTCGGCATCCTGACCGTCAAGAAGCGCGGCTCGGCGGTGGAACCGGAGGAACTCCGCCGCAAGGCCCTCCCCAAACCGAACGGCCCCGCATCCGTCACCGTCTTCCTCACCCGCGTCGCCGGCGCCCCGACGATGCTGCTGGGCCATCCGGTGCGCTGACCTTCGGGCCGGAAGGCGCCTCCCGCGGAGAGCCCCTCAGGCTCCCGGGGCTCCCGCCCGTCGCAGCAGCATCTCCCGTTCCCGCTCGTTCCCGGTCAGGGACGCCGCCCGGGTGAACTCCGCGCGGGCCTCCTCGGTGCGGCCGAGGCGGGCCAGCAGGTCTCCGCGGACGCTCGGCAGGAGGTGGTAGTCCCGGAGGGCCGGTACGCCGGTCAGGGCGTCGACGAGGGGGAGGGCGGCGGCGGGGCCGTCGGCCATGGAGACGGCGACCGCGCGGTTGAGTTCGACGACCGGGGACGGGGCGCGGGCGGCGAGGAGACCGTAGAGGGCGGCGATGCGGCGCCAGTCGGTGTCCTCGTAGCGGTACGCGTGCGCGTGGCAGGCGGCGATGGCGGCCTGGAGGGTGTACGGGCCCGGGGCGCCGCTCGACGCCGCGTCGGCGCGGGTGAGGGCGGTGATGCCGCGGGCGATGAGCATGCGGTTCCAGCGGGCCCGGTTCTGGTCCTTGAGCAGCACCGCTTCGCCGGCCGGGCCGGTGCGGGCGGCGGCACGGGACGTCTGGAACTCCAGCAGTGCGGTGAGGCCGTGGACCTCGGGTTCCTCGGGCATCAGCCCGGACAGCACGCGGGCCAGGCGCAGGGCGTCCTCGCACAGGCCGGGGCGCAGCCAGTCGTCGCCCGCGGTGGCCGCGTACCCCTCGTTGAAGATCAGGTAGATGACGTCGAGGACCGAGCCGAGGCGGGCCTCGCGGTCGGGGCCGTAGGGCACCTCGAAGGCGACGTTCCTCGTCGCGAGAGTCCGTTTCGCGCGCACGATGCGCTGGGCCACCGTCGGTTCCGGGACCAGGAACGCGCGGGCGATCTCGGCCGTGGTCAGACCGCCGAGCAGGCGCAGGGTGAGGGCGATGCGGGCCTCGGCGGACAGGGCCGGGTGGCAGGCGGTGAAGACGAGCCGGAGCAGGTCGTCGTCGATGCCGTCGGGGTCGGCGAGGTCCGCGGGATCCTCCGGCGGGGCGACGGCCGAGGGGTCCCGGCCGATCTCGGCGAGCTTGCGGGCGTAGTTCTCGCGGCGCCGGATCAGGTCGACGGCACGGTTCCTGGCGGTGGTCATGAGCCAGGCGCCCGGATTGTCGGGCACGCCGTCCCTCGGCCACTGCTCCAGCGCGGCGACGAGGGCGTCCTGCGCCAGCTCCTCCGCGATACCGACGTCCCGGACGAGGCGGGCCACGCCGGCGATCACCCGCGGGGACTCCAGGCGGAAGACGGTCTCGACGGACCGGTGTGTCCGGGCGGGGGTGGGCTGCGATGTCACAGCCCACCATCAGACACCCGTGCGGCACCGGTGCCAAGCAGCGGCCCGGCCGCCGGTTCGCTCCGCCGCCGGTCAGCCCTCCGCGATCTCGCGCACCTCGCAGGTCACCGTCCAGTGCTCCTCGTGCACCTTCAGGAACCGCTCGGCCCACTCGATCGCCTCGGCCGAGTCCTTGGCCTGCATCAGCGCGTAGCCCCCGATGACCTCCTTGGACTCGGTGAACGGCCCGTCGGTCGTCGACAGCCGTCCGCCCTCGTAGTGCACGCGGGTGCCCTGGGCCGTCGGGGCCAGCCCGGCGGTGTCCAGCAGGACCCCGGCCTTCGTCATCTCCTCGATCAGCTCGCCCATCCGCCGCATCAGTTCGGGGCTGGGCCCTTCCGCGGGCGCGTTGGACTCGTCGATCCGGATCAGGGAGAGAAAGCGCGGCATGGTGACTCCTCGTGGCGTGGTGCGGTGCGGCGTTCGCCGTACGGGCCGGGTCCTTCCCGGCCTCTCACCCCTGCGTCGAACGGGCGACGCCGGAATCGACACGCTCCCCGATTTTTCCCGGACTTTCTTCCGGCGCATGGCGGTGACCCGTCGGCGGGTCACCGTCGGCGGGTCACCGTCGGCGGGTCACCGTCGGCGGGTCACCGTCGGCGGGTCACCGCAGCGACGCCCACAGCTCCTCCGCCTCCGGCTGGTCCGCCACCACCCGGTTGGAGTCCCAGGGAGCCGGGAGCACCGGCATCGTGAGGGTGGTGACCGCGGACGACGACAGGCCCTGCAGGCTCTGGGCGAAGCGGGTCAGCTCGGTCAGCGAGTCCAGGCCGGTGTCGGTCGTGAGGCTGCTGGTGAGCGCGTCGGCGACCTCGTACAGCTTCACGGGGTCGGTCAGCAGGCTCTGCTTCCCGATCCGGTCCAGCAGCGCCTTCACCAGCGTGTGCTGGAGTCCTATGCGGCCGAGGTCGCTGCTGTCCCCGATGCCGTACCTGGTGCGGGCCAGCGCGAGGGCCTCGGTGCCGTCCAGGTGGTGGGTGCCCGCTTCGAGGTTCAGCCGGCTCCGGTCGTCGTCGATGTCCTCGTCCGTGGTGACGGTGACGCCGCCGAGCGCGTCGACCAGGCGGGCGAAGCCGGTGAAGTCGATCTCGACGTAGTGGTCCATGCGGACGTCCGTGAGCAGCTCGGCCGTCTTCACCGCGCACACCGGCCCGCCCACCTCGTACGCGCTGTTGAACATCGCGTGGGACGCCGGCCGCGTCGACCCGCCGTCCGGCAGCGGGCAGGCCGGGCGGTCGACCAGGGTGTCGCGCGGGATGCTGACCACGGTCGCGGCGGTCCGGCCGGCGTCGAGGTGGACGACCATGGCCGTGTCGGAACGGGCCCCGCCGCTGTCGCCCCCGCCGAGTGCCCGGTTCTCCCCGCCACTGCGCGAGTCCGAACCCAGCACCAGGATGTTGAGGGACCCCGTCGGCAGGGGCGAGGCCGAGGCGGACGCCGAGGCACCCCGGTCGGAGGTGGTTCCCCTGGCCGGACGGTCGTCGCCCAGGGCGCTGTCGATGTCGACGCTCGTGATGTTGTCGCCGAGCTGCCAGTACGCCCAGCCGGCCGCCCCGGCGCCCAGTACCAGCGCGCCCGCCAGAGCGAGGCCGGCGATCTTCAGCGCCCGCGCCCGGCGGTCCGGGCGCCGCCACCTCGCCGACATGCCGGTCTCCGGGGTCGGCCGCGTACCAGGTTCTGCGTCCGGCCCTGCGTCCGGCTCTGTCTCCGGCCCTGTCTCCGGCCCTGCGTCCGGTCCTATGTCCGGCCCTGCGTCCGGCTCTGTCTCCGGTCCTGCGTCCGGTTCCGTATCCGGTCGTATGTCCGCGTCTTCGGACGAGTCCGAAGACGCGTCGCGTCCGGCCCCGTTGTGTCCTTCACCGTGGCCTGCGTCTCGGCCCTTGTGTCCCGTCACAGACAGGAACGTAAGTCCGAATTATGACAACCGGCGTCTCCCGGACCGTTTTCTCGTGAAGTTCTCAGACTTCACAGCCCGGACTCACCCCGAGAACCGCCGAGTCGACGGCCAGGCAGCGGGCACCGTACAAGCAGCGTCAGGCCGAAACCTTCGAATCTTTCGGCGACTCCCTTCGGGCACGGCCCGACCGGCGCCCGGAAGCCTGAGAACCGTCAGCCTCCAGTCGGCGGCGGCGCCGTGCTGCTGCGCACCACCAGGCTCGTCGCCAGTTCCACCCGGGACGCGACCGCCGCAGCGTTCTCCCCCTTGCCGAGGTCGAGCACCAGCCTGGCCGCCGCCTCCGCCATCTCCGTCAGCGGCTGCCGTACGGTCGTCAGCGGCGGCCCCACCCAACGGGCCACCGGCAGGTCGTCGAATCCGACCACACTCAGGTCCTCGGGAATCCGCAGGCCCAGCTCACGCGCGGCCTCGTAGAGCCCGAGCGCCTGGAGGTCGTTGCCGGTGAAGACCGCGGTGGGCCGGTCGGGGCGGCGCAGCAGGGCGAGGCCCTGGCGGTAACCGGTCTCGTGGTGGAAGTCGCCGGTCATGATCAGCCCGGGGTCCACCGGAAGCCCGCCGGTCTCCAGCGCGGCCCGGTAACCGCCGATGCGGGCACGGCTGCACATCATCTGCGAGGGCCCGCTGATCGCCCCGATCCTGGTATGCCCCAGCTCGACCAGATGCCGGGTGGCGGCGAGCCCGCCCTGCCAGTTGGTCGCACCGATGGAGGGCACGTCGGTACCGGGGTCACCGGCCGGATCCATCACCACGAACGGGATGGAGCGGCTGGTCAGCAGCGCCCGCCCGGACTCGTCGAGGCCGGACAGGACGAGGATCACCCCGTGCGGGCGGCGGGCGGCGACCTGGTCGGCCCAGGTCCGCCCCGGGGTGAGCCGCCCCGCGCTCTCGGAGAGCACCACGCTCAGTCCCGCGTCCCTCGCCACGTTCTCCACGCCCCGGATGACCTCCATCGCCCAGGCGCTCTCGAGTTCGTGGAAGACCAGGTCGAGCAGGGGCGAGCGGGTGGCCTCGGCGCGCCGGCGCCGGTAGCCGTGGGCGCGCAGCAGTTCCTCGACCCGGCGCCGGGTGGCGGGGGCGACATCGGCACGGCCGTTGAGGACCTTCGAAACAGTCGGTGCCGAGACACCGGCCTCGCGGGCGATCTCGGCAAGGGTCGCAGTCTGCGCGCTGCGCCCTCGCGTCCGGGTTTCGGCGGGCTGCGAGGAAGTCATGGCCGCGATCGTATCCCTGCGGGACCCCTTGACGAAGTATTCCTTGCGCCATAGGTTCCCGGAACATTCGACATATAGTCCGAAACATTCGTAACTCCCGACCGCGGACCCGGCCTCGCCCCGGTCACCGCGTCGAGAACCTTTGCGAGAGGGCCCGCCGTCCACCCGACAGGAGCTTCATGACCACCGCGCCCTGGCGTGACCCCGCCCTGCCCGCCGCAGCCCGTGTCGACGACCTGCTCGCCCGGATGACCCTGGAGGAGAAGACCGCCCAGCTGTACGGGGTATGGGTGGGCGCGGACACGGACGGCGAGGGCGTCGCCCCCCACCAGCACGACATGACCTCCGACTACGACTGGGACGAGCTGATCGCCCTCGGCCTCGGCCAGCTCACCCGCCCCTTCGGCACGGCCCCCGTCGACCCGGATCTCGGCACGCAGGCGCTGGCCCGCGCCCAGCGCCGGATCGCGGCGGCGGGCAGGTTCGGCATCCCGGCGGTCGCGCACGAGGAGTGCCTGGCCGGATTCACCGCCTGGCAGGCCACCGCCTACCCGGTGCCACTGGCCTGGGGCGCCGCCTTCCACCCCGAGCTGGTCGAGGAGATGGCCCGGCGCATCGGCCGCGACCTGCGCTCGGTCGGCGTCCACCAGGGCCTCGCGCCGGTCCTGGACGTCGTCCGCGATCCGCGCCGGGGCAGGGTGGAGGAGACGATCGGCGAGGACCCGTACCTGGTCGGCACCATCGGCACCGCCCATGTGCGCGGGCTGGAGTCCGCCGGGGTCGTCGCCACCCTCAAGCACTTCGCCGGATACGCCTCCTCGGCCGGCGCCCGCAATCTCGCTCCCGTGCGGGCGGGCGTCCGGGAGTTCGCCGACGTCACCCTGCCGCCGTTCGAGATGGCGCTGCGCGAGGGCGGGGCGCGCTCGGTGATGGCCGCGTACACCGAGACGGACGGCGTGCCCGCCTCGGCCGACCCGGCCCTGCTGACCCGGCTCCTGCGGGAGGAATGGGGATTCACCGGCACGGTCGTCGCCGACTACTTCGGCATCGGCTTCCTGGAAAACCTGCACCGGGTCGCCGCGCCCCCGGCCGAGGCGGCGCACGCGGCGCTGCTGGCCGGCATCGACGTCGAACTGGACGGTCAGCCCGTCGCCACCGACTCGAAGCGCCACCGATGCACCGCGCGGGTGACCAGATCCCCGTCCGGTTCGGGGAGTTCGGGCAGGTCGGCGTCGTACGGGGCGTCCCACCAGGTGATGACGAGGACCCGGTCCTGCGGGGCGCGGAAGGTCTCCCGGCGCACGGGGGCGGGATCGGCGGGCAGTCCCCGCACCTGCTCCCCGGCCCAGGCGAGCAGTTCCTCGCCCCGGCCGGACACGGCCCGCGCCTCCCACATCAACGCGACGGTCACGAGTACAGGTTCTCCTTGCTGACCTCGTGCACGTGATCGTGGGTGTGGGTGTGGGCGTGCGAGTCGCCCGGCACGTGCGGTTCCGTCACCGGGAGGGACGAGTCCGCGGACAGGTCCCAGTCGGAAGCCGCCCGGTTGCGGGCGACCATCTCGGCGCCCAGGGCGGCCACCATCGCGCCGTTGTCCGTGCACAGCTTGGGGCGCGGTACGCGCAGCCGGATGCCCGCCGCCTCGCAGCGTTCCCGGGCCAGCGCCCGCAGCCGCGTGTTGGCGGCCACTCCGCCGCCGATCATCAGGTGGTCGACGCCCTCGTCCTTGCAGGCACGTACGGCCTTGCGGGTGAGCACGTCCACGACCGCCTCCTGGAAGGAGGCCGACACGTCACGCACCGGGACCTCCTCCCCCGCCGCCCGCTTGGCCTCGATCCAGCGGGCCACAGCCGTCTTCAGACCGGAGAAGGAGAAGTCGTACGCGGGGTCGCGCGGCCCGGTCAGTCCGCGCGGGAACGCGATCGCGGACGGGTCGCCCTCGCGCGCGTACCGGTCGATGACCGGGCCGCCGGGGAAACCGAGGTTCAGCACGCGCGCGATCTTGTCGAAGGCCTCGCCGGCCGCGTCGTCGATGGTGGCGCCCATCGGACGGACGTCGGAGGTGATGTCCGAGGAGAGCAGCAGCGAGGAGTGGCCGCCGGAGACCAGCAGCGCCATCGTCGGCTCGGGGAGCGGCCCGTGCTCCAGCTGGTCCACGCAGATGTGCGAGGCGAGGTGGTTGACGCCGTACAGGGGCTTACCGAGGGCGTAGGCGTACGCCTTCGCCGCCGAGACGCCGACCAGCAGCGCACCGGCGAGACCCGGACCGGCGGTGACGGCGATGCCGTCCAGGTCCCGGGCGCTCACCCCCGCCTCCTTCAGCGCGCGGCCGATGGTGGGGACCATCGCCTCCAGGTGGGCGCGCGAGGCGACCTCGGGGACGACACCGCCGAAGCGGGCGTGCTCGTCGACGCTGGAGGCGACGGCGTCCGCCAGCAAGGTGGTACCCCGGACGACGCCGACACCGGTCTCGTCGCAGGAGGTCTCGATCCCCAGTACCAGGGGTTCGTCAGCCATGGGTCTCGGTTCCTTCTACGCCGTTCACTGGGATCGCGGGGTTCACGGGGATCGCGGGGTTCACGGGGTCTCCGGGGTGCGCCGGAGCGACGGATCGACGGAGGTGGACGGGTCGGTCAGCCGCATCACCAGGGCGTCCACGTTCCCCGGCTGGTAGTAGCCCTTCCTGACGCCGATGGTCTCGAAGCCGAAGCGCTCGTACAGCTTCTGGGCCCGGACGTTGTCGATCCGGCACTCCAGCAGCACCTCGGCGCACTCGAACGCGGTCGCCGCCCGCAGCAGCTCCGTCAGCAGCCGCGAACCGAGGCCGGTGCCCCAGTGGCCCCGGCTGACGGCGATCGTCTGGACGTCGGCCACTCCGGTCGCCTCGCCCGTGCCCTCCTCGCCGTCGGCCGCCGTACCGGCGGAGGTGAGGCCCGCGTATCCGACGAGACGGCCGTCCTCCTCGGCGACCACGTAACGGCGGGTCGCCGCGGGACCGCGCGCATGGGCCAGCTCGGACCAGAACATCCCCCGTGACCAGGCGTCCTCGGGGAACAGCTCACGCTCCAGCTGGAACACTCGCTCGATGTCCCACCAGCGCATCTCGCGCAGCGTGACCTTCTCGGACCCTGTCACTTGTGTCACTTGGGGGTGACCACCTTGTAGTTCTTGGGGACCTGGGCATCGGGCCGGCGCAGGTACAGCGGCCGGGGCGCGGGCAGTTCCACGCCGGCCGCCAGCCGCTCGGCGGCCAGCCGGGCGAGGGCGGCGGCGGTCACGTACTCGGGCTCGTGGGCTCGGGGGAAGGTCTCGGGGTACAGCAGCGCGCCGGCGCCGACGGCGGGCAGCCCCGCGACCTGCCCGGCGATGTCGGCGGGCCGGTCGACGGCGGGGTCGGTGAGGCGGGTACGGGAGTCGGCGTACCGCGCCCAGTAGACCTCCTTGCGGCGGGCGTCGGTCGCCACGACGAAGGGGCCCTCCAGATCGGCGGCGTACGCGAGGCCGTCCAGCGTGCACACCCCGTGCACGGGGACGCCGAGCGCGAGCCCGAAGGCGTCCGCGGTCATCAGGCCGACCCTCAGCCCGGTGTATGGTCCGGGGCCGATGCCGACGACGATCCCGGTGAGGGCGTCCGCCTTCAGACCGGCCTCGGCGAGCACCCGGTCGATCGCCGGGAGCAGCAGTTCGCCGTGGCGGCGGGCGTCCACCTGGCTCGACGAGGCGATGACGTCGTCGCCGTCGTGCAGCGCGACGGTGACGGCAGGGGTGGCGGTATCCAGAGCGAGCAGGAGCACACAAACAGCCTACGGCTCCCCGCACCCCGTGTCGGACGGCCCGGTCGGACGGTCACGTACTGCTACCGTCACGTCGACGCACGCACACTCCGGACGATTCCGGACGATCCCGAACGATCGCCACCGGAGCGGTGGCGACGGCGGTGACGGCGGTGACGGCGCGGGAGCGGGTGCGACGGAAAACGGCGGGCCGCCGGGACGGGACAGAGGTGATGACGGCGGTGACAGGCAACAGCTCGGCGATCGTGGCGGGGCTGACCGCGGCGGCCCTCCTGACGGTCGGCGTCCTCGGCTACCAGGCGTCGGCGAACGCACGGGCCGCTGCGCACACCGCCCGTACGGACACCGCGCGGACCGCCCTGCAGGCGGACCGGGACAAGGACTCCCCCGGCGCCCTGCCCGAGGGCTCCGGCCAGGGCTCCCGGGTCGTCTACGCCCTGGGCGTCGACCGGGTGTGGCTGGTCGAGAAGGGCGGCAAGATCCGGCGCACCTTCCCGGTCGACCCCAGCACGGTGGACCCGGAACCGGGCACCTACCGGGTCACCTCCCGCTCGAGGAGCATCATGGGATCGGACGGCATCCCCGTCGAACACGTCGTCCGCTTCGCGAGCAACAACGGCACGGCGATCGGTTTCAGCGCGGCGGTCGACGGATCGGCCGCGGCACCGACACCGGACCCGGAGCTCCCCACCGGCGGCATCCGTGAAACCCGGGCGGACGGCGAGGCCATGTGGAGGTTCGCCGTCATCGGCCGCAAGGTCGTCGTCGTACGGTAGCCGCGACATCGCCCGCGACCTACCGACTGCGGGCGCGCCTCCGCTCCACGGCCCATGGGCGCATGACGCACGACCACGGCGGCGGGCCCGGATCAGGCGGCCTCGCGATGGCCGTTCCCCGGCTCGGCGAGCCGGGGCCGCGGGTGCGGTTCGGGAGCGCGGGGCGGGGTGGAGATCGCGGCGGCGGCCGCGCCGGCCGCCAGCAGGTCGCGCATCGACACCCCGGCGAACGACTGCGGCCGCGCCTCGGTCCTGCGAGAGCTCTCGGTGGGCGGCATGGACGCCTCCTGGGGCCGGGGGCGGACGTAGTTAGGTAGACCTAACTACGAGCTGGATACCATGTGACCACGCTCGGGACACCAAATGCAAGATTTTACCGACACCTTGTCGGAACGCAGGGAGAACGGACACCACGGGCACAGGGCGCCGCCCACCCCGCTCGGGCCGGGACGACGCGCTCAGGCCGACAGTGCGCTCAGGTCCGTGCCCGCCCAGCGGTCGCCCAGACCGGTCAGCGTCACGTGCCGGACCTCGTCCGTGGTGTCGCCGACCGCGCGGTGGATGACGATCTGGAGCCGGTCGTCGGTCAGCTCCTCGAGCCTGCCCTCGCCCCACTCCACGACGATCACCGACTCGGGCAGCGAGACGTCGAGATCGAGGTCCTCCATCTCGTCCAGTCCGCCCGACAGCCGGTACGCGTCGACGTGGACCAGCGGCGGTCCGTCCCCCAGGGACGGGTGCACCCGGGCGATCACGAAGGTCGGGGAGGTGACGGCGCCCCGCACCCCGAGCCCCTCGCCGAGCCCACGGGTCAGCGTGGTCTTGCCCGCCCCCAGCTCGCCGGTGAGCATCACGAGGTCGCCGGCGCGCAGCAGCTTGGCGAGGGCACGGCCCAGGTCCCGCATCCGGTCGGGGGAACCGACGACCAGCCGGACGGACGGGAGGGACGCTGCGACTTCTTCCATCATCACTCACTCGCAGTAGTACATGGGCCGCACCCCGCGAGGGGGCGGTTCGGGCGGGACCCCGGCCGAGAAGGGCCGGCATGCGCCTCCGTCAGGAGGAGGCGGGGTCACAGCCACCCACGGTAGTCGTGGCGGGCACCGCCCCGGTGCGGGCGAGCAGATCGGCGAGACGGTCGGTGACCACCTCCGGATGCTCCAGGATGACCAGGTGCCCGGCGTCCGGCACCAGCACCAGTTCGGCGTCCGGCAGCAGCCCGGCGATGGCCTCGCTGTGCTCGCTGGGCGTGATCAAATCCTTCACCCCGGCCAGCACGAGCACCGGGAGACCGGCGAAGTGGGCGAGGGCCTCGGTCTTGTCGTGCTCGTTGAACGCCGGGTAGTACTCGGCGACGACGTCGATCGGGGTGGACTCGATCATCCGCTCGGCGAACCGGGCGACGGCCGGGTCGACATCCCGGGCCGCGAACGAGTACCGCTTGATGATCCCGGCGAACAGGTCCGCAGTGGCCCGGCGCCCCTTCTCCACCAGCTCGGCCCGCTGCCCCAGCGCCTTCAGCACCCCCGGCAGCACCCGCCGCACCGCGTTGACCCCGGCCACGGGCAGCCCGAAATTGACCTCGCCCAGCCGTCCCGGCGACGTACCGACGAGGGCGACACCGACGACCCGTTCACGGATCAGCTCGGGGTACCGGTCGGCGAGGGCCATCACCGTCATCCCGCCCATGGAGTGCCCGACCAGCACGATCGGCCCCTCGGGCGCGGCGGCGTCGATGACGGCCTTGAGGTCCTGCCCCAGCTGGTCGATGGTGACCGGCTCGCCCCGCTCGACCTGGGCCGCGCCCCGCCCGGAACGGCCGTGGCTGCGCTGGTCCCAGTACACGGCCCGTACGACGCCCCTGAGCGCGGCCCGCTGGAAGTGCCAGGAGTCCTGGCCGAGGCAGTAACCGTGGCTGAAGACGACGGTGACGGGGGCGGGCGGCTTGCGGCCGAACAGCCGGCGGCGGCGCGCGGGTTCGGCGTCCGGGTCCGGGTCGGGGTCGTCGACCTCGTAGTACAGCTCGGTGCCGTCCTCGGCGTACGCCTTGCCGGGGGTGCCGCGCAGCGAGCCGTACGGTCCGGTGGAGTCGAGGGCGAGCCGGGCCTTCATGCGCATGCCCCGGCCGACGGTCATCCGTTCTATGGCGACCCCGGCGGCGGCACCCGTGGCGAGCACGCCTATCGCGACGCCGGCGATCCCGGTCGCCCGGCGCCAGCCGTTGGACGCTTCGGCGACGGAGGCGGCAGCCGTCGTGACGGCGGCGTTGACGGCCTCCACGCTGCTCTCGCTCACGTACTGGCTCCTCTGTCGTTCCTCATGCGTGCACGGTCGGACGAGCCTACGGACATACGGACGTACGGACGTACGGACGTACGGGCTTTTCGGCGTGCTACTTCGTCACGCCGTCACGCCGTTCACATGGACGCGCGGGACGCGGCTTCCGATCCGGGTGACGATCTCGTACCCGATGGTGCCCGCGGCCTGCGCCCAGTCCTCGACGGTGGGCTCGCCCCGGTCACCGGGACCGAAGAGCACCACCTCGGTGCCCGGCGGGGGCTCCTCCCCGCCGAGGTCGACGACGAACTGGTCCATCGCGATCCGCCCCGCGACCGCACGCAACTTGCCCTCGATCAGCACCGGGCCGGCGGCGGAGGCGTGGCGCGGGACGCCGTCCGCGTAGCCGAGCGGGACCAGGCCGAGGGTGGTGGCGCCCGGGGTGACGTAGTGGTGGCCGTACGAGACGCCGTGCCCGCCCGGGACGTGCTTCACCAGGGCGAGGGAGGCGGTCAGGGTCATCACCTGGCGCAGCCCGAAGTCGGCGGGGACGCCGATCTCGGGGCTGGGCGAGACGCCGTACGTGGCGACGCCGGCCCGGACGAGGTCGAAGTGGCTGTCGGGAAGGGTGAGGATGGCGGCCGAGTTGGCGATGTGCCGGACCTCGGGGTCCACACCCTGCTGCTCGGCGTACGCCACCATCTCCCGGAAGCGGGTGAGCTGGGCCTCGATGGAGGGGTGTCCCGGCTCGTCGGCGCAGGCGAGGTGCGACCACAGGCCGACGACGCGCAGCAGCCCGTCGGCCTCGGCGGCGCGTGCCGCGGCGACCAGCCCGGCCCAGTCGGCGGGCGTGCAGCCGCCCCGCCCCAGGCCGGTTTCGGCCTTGAGGTGCACGCGCGCGGGCCGTCCGGCGGCACGCGCGGCCGCGGTGACCTCCTCCAGCGCCCACATGCCGCTGACGCCGACGTCGAGGTCGGCCTCGATCGCCTCCCGCCACGGCCCGCCGGGCGTCCACAGCCAGCACATGACGCGCACGTCGGCGGGGATCCCGGCGCCGGGCGCGCGCAGCGCCAGCGCCTCCTGCGGGGTGGCCGTACCGAGCCAGGACGCCCCGGCCTCGACGGCCGCCCGCGCGCAGGCGAGGGCGCCGTGCCCGTAGGCGTCCGCCTTGACCACGGTCATGAGGGCGGCCCCGGACGCGTGGGCGCGCAGGCTCCGCACATTGGCGCGCAGCGCGCCCAGGTCGATCTCGGCACGGGCCCGGAGGGTCGCCTTGCGCACAGCATCGTTCTCGTTCATCGCACCCCAGTCTCTCAGAGTGGTACGACGCCTCACCGGGAGTGGTACAGGACCGCCGCGGTGGGATGGTACGACGCCGCCCGGGCCGGGCCCCGGCCCGGGCTCCATGTCCTGCCCGGCCCGGGTACGGAATCCCGCGGTCTCACCCGCGCATGACGTCCCGCCACGCCCCCGGGATCGCCTCCGCCACGTCGTGCGCCCCCACCGGTGCGCCGTCCGCCGCGCGACGTCCCGCGAGCCCGTGCAGGTAGGCCGCCGCGCTGCCGGCGTCCCGGGCCGGCAGGCCAGCCGCCAGCAGCGAGCCCGCCAGGCCGGACAGGACGTCCCCGCTCCCGGCCGTGGCCAGCCAGGACGTCCCGGTCGGGTTCACCCGTACCGCGGTACCTTTTTCGTCCGCGCTCCCGTTCCCCGGGTCGGCGACCAGTGTCGTGGAGCCCTTGAGCAGCACGGTCGCCCCGTACTGTGCGGCCAGTTCACGCGCCGCGGCCAGCCGGCCGGCCTCGACCTCCTCGCGCTCCACGCCGAGCAGCGCGGCGGCCTCTCCGGCGTGCGGGGTCAGCAGGGTCGGCGCGGGGCGGGCCCGTACGGCCGAGGCGTCGGCCAGCCGCAGGCCGTCCGCGTCGATCAGCACCGGGACGTCCGCCGCCAGCACCTCCGCCACCGGGCCGGCGTCGTCCCCGGCCCCCGGCCCGACGACCCACGCCTGCACCCGCCCGGCGTGCTTCGGCCCCCGGTCGGACACCAGCGTCTCGGGGAAGCGGGCGATCACGTCCCGCGCGGCGGGACCGGCGTACCGTACGGCCCCGGCACCGCCCCGCAGCGCACCGGCGACCGCGAGCACGGCGGCTCCGGGGTAGCGGGCCGACCCCGCGGCGACCCCGACGACACCGCGCCGGTACTTGTCGCTCTCCGCGCCCGGCACCGGCAGCAGCCGGGCCACGTCGGCGTGCTGGAGCGCCTCGAGTTCCGGCTCGGCGGGCAGGTCGAGACCGATGCCGACGAGCCGCACCGACCCCGCGTACCCCCGCGCCGGGTCGACGAGCAGCCCCGGCTTGTGCGTCCCGAAGGTCACCGTGAGGTCGGCCCGCAGCGCGGTGCCGCGCACCTCGCCGGTGTCCGCGTCGACGCCGCTCGGCAGGTCGACGGCGACGACCGTGGCACCGGAGCGTTCGGCGGCCTCAGCGAGCGGGACCGCCTCCGGGCGCAGTCCGCCCGTGCCGCCGATTCCGACGATGCCGTCCACGACGAGATCGGCCCGCCGGACCGCCGCGACGGCAGCGGTGTCGGCACCGGTCCCCCTGTCGGCGCCGGCTTCGGTGTCGGCATCGGTGATCTCCACGGTCCGGCCGCCCGCCCGGCGCAGTGCCGCGAGCCCGGCGGCATGGGCGCGCTCCGGCGCGAGCAGCACCGCCGTGACGCCCGCGCCGCGCCGGGCCAGCCGGGCGCCGGCGTAGAGGGCGTCGCCGCCGTTGTCCCCGCTGCCGACCAGCAGGACGACCCTGCTGCCGTAGACCCGGCCACGGCTCCGTCCGAGCAGGTCCGCGCAGGCCGCGGCGAGCCCGGCGGCGGCGCGCTGCATCAGCGCCCCCTCCGGCAGCCGCGCCATCAGGTCCCGCTCCGCCGCCCTGACCGTCTCCACGCCGTACGCAGTCCGCATACGTCCGAGTGTCCCGCACGGAACGGCCCGACTGCCGCTCGCCGGAGGCCGTGCCGCAGCCCGGAAGCCGGTCGAAAGCTGTCGAAGCCCGCGCGTCCGTCGAGAACTGCTACAACTTGAATGCTCTCCCTCGTGAACGAGGGAGATTCCTGGCTCACGCTGCTTGTTCGCTCGGCGAGCGATCGAGTCTTACGCGATCAACACCAGCCGGGTTCAGACCTGCCCGGAGAAGCATCACGCGGGCGGAGTTCTTGTCCCGGGGGGAGACGGCTCCGCACGCGGTGCAGGTATAGGTGCGTTCCGACAGCGGCAGTGCGTGCTTGGTTCTCGCTCCGCACCGGGCGCAGTCCATGGTGGTGTGCGCGGGATGCACCAGGCGCACGTCCCGCCCGTGCTTGCGGCCCATCTCGAGCAGGGCCCGCTTGGTGGCGCCGATCGCCGCGTCGGCCGCCTTGCGGGCCATGCTGGTGCGGGCGAGGAACTTCGGGCGGAAGTCCTCCACCGCGATCACGTCGTGGTCGCGCACGATCTTCTTGGCCCACTTGCGGGCGGTGTCCTGCCGCTGCCGGGCGATCTTCGTGTACGCCTTCGCCCGCAGCCGCTTCGCCTCCTGGTAGCCCTTCGAGGCGGCCTGCCCCCTGGCGGGTCTGCGGCGGGCCGTCATCCGGTCGTAACGGGTCAGCTTCTCCTTGGCGTTGTGGCCGTGCCGGGCGTGCGGGAGGTCGTGGGCGTCGCTGGTGGTGGTCGCCGTCTCCCGCACGCCCCAGTCGATGCCGATCACCGCACCGGCCGAAGGGAGCAACTGCACCACGGCGGGGACGACGAAGGAGGCGTACCAGTGCCCGAGGCTGTCGCGATAGACCCGCACGCTCGACGGCTCGTCCGGCAGCGCACGCGACCACACCACCCCCATCGCGATCCCGCCCGCGAGGTGCAGACGCCCGCCCTTGAGCCGGAAACCACGCTGCGTGTAGTTCAGCGTCGGCCGCGCCTCACGCTTCTTCCGGTGCTTCGGCAGGCCCGCCCGCCGCCCAAGCGGCAGACGGTCCTTGATGTCCTTAAGGGCCTTCGCGCGAGCCTTGGCGAAGTCGCGGATGATCTGCTGCTGAGGCACCGAGGAACCTGCGGCCAGCCAGGGTGTGGCCGAACGGGCCCCGGTCAGCATCTTGTCCAGCCGGGCGGGACCGCAGGACTCCCCGTCCTGGTGGTCCTTCTTCGCGCGCGCCACGCACTCGTTCCACACCCACCGGCAGCGATCCCACTCGGCCTCCAACGCCACCCGCGCAGCCGACGGCACGCGCAGCCGGTAGGTGTAACGGGCGCAGCCGACCGCTTCTGCGACCGTCCTTGCCTGCACTATGCCTTCACCCTTCCCGATCCCTCTAGGTTGCCAACGGGAACGGCGTGGCCTCCCGAGCCCTCCAGTGAGACGATATGCGCGACCGCCGCACATCGGTGCCCCGATCACACGGACACCACCCGGGCCAGCGACCGCGGGGAACACAAGTTCCCATTCCGCACGCCCGGCCGGTCACCGGCGCCGCCGCCCGCGCCCCGACCGACGGGCCAACCGCACCATGCGCACCACCGTGAACACCACCACGAGCAGAGCGGCGACGGCGAGAAGCGCCTCGCCCCACACCGGCAGCCGGTCCCCGACCTCCCCGACGCCGGGAAAGCCCAGCAGGCTCGACCGGTCCATGCCCGTCACCCTTCGGCGACGACGACCGCCGACGCCACCCCGGCGTCATGGCTGAGCGAGACGTGCCACGACCGCACCCCCAGCTCCTCGGCCCGCGCCGCCACCGTCCCCTTCACCCGCAGCCGCGGCTGCGGGTGAA
>NZ_LIQT01000519.1 GCF_001418415.1 Streptomyces hirsutus | reverse complement strand
CCGGTCCGGACCCCGGTCCGGTCCGCGGACTGCAGACCGCGGACCCCGGTCTGGTCCGCGGACCGTCTCCGGCGGAGTACGAGGCCCGTTCCCCCGGCCCGGCGATCGGCCCCGTGAGCGACCCGGCGAGCGGCCCGTCGCGCGCGACTACCCTGGAGGGTCGATCCATCCCCCTTGGTTCAGGAGTGTCATGGCCGTCAATCTCGTCAATGTCGAGAACGTCAGCAAGGTGTACGGCACCCGTGCCCTCCTCGACGGCATCTCCCTGGGCGTCTCGGAGGGGGACCGCATCGGTATCGTCGGGCGCAACGGCGACGGCAAGACCACCCTGATCCGGATGCTCGCCAAACTGGAGGAGGCGGACACCGGGCGGGTCACGCACTCCGGCGGACTGCGCCTCGGCGTGCTGACCCAGCACGACTCCCTCGACCCGCAGGCCACGGTCCGGCACGAGGTCATCGGCGACATGGCCGACCACGAGTGGGCGGGCAACGCCAAGGTCAGGGACGTCCTGGCGGGGCTGTTCGGCGGCCTGGACCTGCCGGGATTCCCCAAGGGCCTGGACACCGTCATCGGACCGCTGTCCGGTGGCGAGCGGCGCCGGATCGCGCTCGCCAAACTGCTCATCGACGACCAGGACCTGGTCGTCCTCGACGAGCCCACCAACCACCTCGACGTCGAGGGCATCGCCTGGCTCGCCCGGCACCTGCGGGAACGGCGCTCCGCGCTCGTCTGTGTCACCCACGACCGCTGGTTCCTCGACCAGGTCTGCACCCGCATGTGGGACGTGCAGCGCGGTGACGTGTACGAGTACGAGGGCGGCTACACCGACTACGTCTTCGCCCGCGCCGAACGGGAGCGCATCGCCGCCACCGAGGAGGTCAAGCGGCAGAACCTGGTCCGCAAGGAGCTGGCCTGGCTGCGCCGCGGGGCACCCGCGCGGACGTCCAAGCCGCGCTTCCGCGTCGAGGCCGCCAACGAGCTGATCAAGGACGTCCCGCCGCCCCGGGACAGCAGCGAGCTGATGAAGTTCGCCTCCTCCCGGCTCGGCAAGACGGTCTTCGACCTCAAGGACGTCACCGTCCAGGCGGGCCCCAAGGTGCTGATCAAGCACCTCACCTGGCAGCTCGGCCCCGGCGACCGGTTCGGCCTGGTCGGCGTCAACGGCGCCGGGAAGACGTCCCTGCTGCGGGCCCTGACCGAGGCCGCCCGCAGCGAGGGCGAGATCCAGCCCGTGGCGGGACGGGTCCACGTCGGCAAGACGGTCAAACTCGCCTACCTCTCCCAGGAGGTCGCCGAACTCGACCCCACCTGGCGGGTGCTCCAGGCCGTGCAGGCGGTCCGCGAGCGCGTCGACCTCGGCAAGGGGCGCGAGATGACCGCCGGGCAGCTGTGCGAGACGTTCGGCTTCAACAAGGACAAGCAGTGGACGCCCGTCGGCGACCTGTCCGGCGGTGAGCGGCGGCGGCTCCAGCTGCTGCGGCTGCTCATGGACGAACCCAACGTCCTCTTCCTCGACGAGCCCACCAACGACCTCGACATCGAGACCCTCACCCAGCTCGAGGACGTCCTCGACGGCTGGCCCGGCTCGATGATCGTCATCTCCCACGACCGGTTCTTCGTCGAGCGCACCACCGACCGGGTGTTCGCCCTGCTCGGCGACGGCGCCCTGCGGATGCTGCCGCGCGGTATCGACGAGTACCTGGAGCGGCGGAAGAAGATGGAGGAGGCGGCCGCCACGTCCGCCGCCGCGCCCTCGACGGCGAAGCCGGCCGCGGACGCCGTCCCCGAGAAGAGTGCCGCCGACGTGCGCGCCGCCAAGAAGGAACTGCAGAAGATCGAACGACAGCTCGACAAGGTCTCCGAGAAGGAGGCCAAGCTGCACGCGGCGATCGCCGAGAACGCCACGGACTTCGCCAAGGTGGCCCAACTCGACGCCGAGCTGCGGGAGACGGCCGGTCAGCGGGACGAGCTCGAACTGCGGTGGCTGGAACTCGCCGAGGACGCCTGACCCCGGCCGCGTCGCCCCCACCCCTCCCGCGTCCCCACGCGCACCGCTGTGCACCTCCCCGCACAGATGCCCCGCACGCCCTGCTCACGCCCCCGGTGCAGGTCCGGGTGCGGGTTCGTGCGCGGGGCGTGCGAGGTGTGAAGGGGGCGTGGAGGCGCGTAACGAGGGCATCACGGGCGGGTTCTCCCTTGGGAACAGCGGTGGGCGGGGCCCGGTGGCCTGTCGCTGCCGGGTGATAGAAAGAGCCCGTTCGAGAACCGTCGGAACCGCGTGAATACGACTCTGGGAACATTACGTACCTCAGGGTGTGGCTAAAAATCAGTGAGCAAGGGGGAACACGCTGATGGCTCAGCCGCCCAGCCAGCCGCCGCAGGGTGGCTTCGGAGCACCGCAGGACCCGCCCGCGCCGGGTGGTGGTTTCGGGGCTCCGACCCCGCCGCCTCCGCAGGGTCCGCCGGCCGGATCGCCGCAGCCGGGGTACGGCTACCCGCAGCAGACTCCGCCTCCGCAGCAGCCGGGACCGTACGGGCAGCCACAACCGGGACCGTACGGGCAGCCGCAGTCGGGACCGTACGGACAGCAGCCGGGACCGTACGCTTCCGGGCCGTACGCCTCCGGCCCTTACGGCGGCCAGCCGCAGCAGCCCGGTCCGTACGGGCAGCAGCCGGGGTACGGCTACCCGCAGCCGCAGTTCCCGGGCGCGCCCGGCACCCCGCCGCCGGGGCCCGGCTCCCGCAACCCCTTCAAGGGCAAGCCCGTCGTGATCGTCAGCGCCGCGGTGGCGGTGCTGCTCGCCATCGGCGGCACCGTGTGGGCGGTCTCCGGCGGCGACGAGAAGAAGGACAAGAAGCCCGTCGCCCAGCAGACCGGCGACGACCCCAAGCCCCAGCCCTCCGGCGCCCCGGTCAACCCGGGCGACGGCGAGGGCGACGGCGGCTCGGACCCCGAGGACCTCAACGAGGGCCGCAAGTCCGGCGAGTCCAAGGTGCTCTGGTACAAGGAGGCGCCCGACGCGCCCGGTTCCGGAGCCGACGCCCCCGGCATGTGGATCACCGACAAGACGGCGGTGAAGGCGGCCTACAAGGAGCTCTCCGCCTACAACGTCGCCGACGGCAAGCCGACCTGGGAGCCCCTCGCCTTCCCGCAGAAGATCTGCGCGGTCACCTCGGAGAAGACGGCCGACGACAAGGTCGTCATCGCGTACATGAGCGGCAGCAGCGACCGCGCCAAGTGCAACCAGCTCCAGCTCGTCGACCTCGACACCGGCGAGAAGGGCTGGACGCAGAAGGTCGACGACGGCGCGCTGTTCGACTCCGTGCTCTCCCTCGAGATGACCCTCAGCGGCAACACGCTGATGGTCGGCCGCTCGCAGTCCGGCACCGCGTTCGACGTGACGTCCGGCGACAAGATGTACGACAAGAGGAAGTACGGCGAGGCCTGCTTCCCCGCCGCGTTCGCGGGCGGCGAGCGGCTGATCCAGGTCGCGTCCTGCGGCGCGGGCGGCAACAACGAGCACGACGAGGTCCAGGAGCTCGACCCGAAGACCGGCAAGGTCAAGTGGACCCGGAAGTTCGACAAGGGCTGGCGCGTCGAGCGTGCCTACTCCGTCGACCCGGTGGTCATCTACAGCACCAACAAGGACAAGAAGACGTGGAACATCTCCACGCTGGGCGCCGGCGGCTCGATCCGCTCCCAGGTCTCCGTCGACGAGGACTTCGGCGCCCAGTGCGGCTGGGCCATCCTCGCCCGTGACCTCCAGGGCTGCGAGGGCGTCGTCGTCGACGGGGACACCCTCTACCTGCCCACCAAGGCGACCACCGGGGCCAACGAGGTCGTCGCGGTCAGCCTCGCCACCGGCAAGGAGAAGTGGCGGGTGAAGTCCCCCGTGGCGAACTCGATGGTGCCCATGAAGGCCGAGGGCGGCAAGCTCATCGCCTATGTGGAGCCGTCGTACGACGG
>NZ_LIQT01000518.1 GCF_001418415.1 Streptomyces hirsutus | reverse complement strand
GCCGAGCAGGACGCGGTCGATGTCCAGCAGGCCGACCAGGTTCGCCGCGCCGGTGCCCAGCACCCGGGCCGCCTCGTCGGTGTCGCCCCTGGCCACCGCTCCCAGGCACAGGGCCTCGATGCAGCCCCGGTCGCCGCAGCCGCAGCGCGGCCCGTCCAGTTGGAGAACCTGGTGGCCGAACTCCCCCGCCCCGGTCCGCGGCCCCCGGTGCACGCTGCCGCCGATCACCAGCCCCGCCCCGAGTCCCGTGCCGAGGTGCAGATAGGCGAAGGAGCCGCCCTCGCCGCCCACGGCCAGGCCCAGCGCCGCCGCGTTGGTGTCCTTGTCGACGACGACCGGCACCCCCAGCCGCTGCGACAGCGCGTCCCTCAGCGGAAACCCGTCCCACTCGGGGAACCCGGTCACCCGGTGCAGCACGCCCCGGGCGTGGTCCAGTGGTCCGGGCAGCGCGATCCCGGCGCCGAGCAGGGAGAGACGGCGGCGTCCGCGTACGGCTGCCTCGTCCCCCCGCGCTTCCGGCCCTCCTGGTTCTCCCGGTTCTCCCGGTTCTCCTGGCGCCGCCGATGCCACCGGCTCCGCCGGCGCCTCTCGCGGTATCTCGTCCCGTTCTCCCCACAGCTCCTCGACGACTCCTGCCACCCGGGTCAGTACCGCGTCCGCGCCCGCGCCCAGGTCCAGGGGGGTGTTCCGCTCCCCCACGACCGTCCCGTCGAGGTCGACCAGGACGGCCCGTAGTTCGTCCCGGTCCAGGTGCACGCCCACCGCGTGCCCGGCTTCCGGCACCAGGCGCAGGACCGTCCGGGGCTTGCCTCCGGTGGACGCCCGGCGTCCCGCGTCCGCCGCGAGGCCGTCCGCCCGCAGCCGGGCGGTGATCTTGCTGACCGCCTGCGGGGTGAGCCCGGTCCGCTCGGCGAGTTCGAGCCGGCTGATGCCCTCTGCTCCCGCGGTCCGCAGCAGGTCGAGCACGAGCGCGGTGTTGTGGCTGCGCAGGCCGAGCAGGTTGACCCCGGCCGTGGTGCCGGTCCTGCCCGCCGGGCCCATCGTGCCCGTCGTGCCCGTCCTGTCCGCTGTACCCGTGCCGACCGTCGCGCCCCTGCCGGCCGGTCCGCCGTTCGTCCTGTTCACCCGCCCATTCTCTCCCGTGCTTGCACTTTGGCAACAGCGTTGCCAAAGTAGGAGCATGACTGGTACTCCTCTTCGCGTCGGCCTCGTCGGCTACGGCCTCGCGGGCTCCGTGTTCCACGCCCCGCTGATCACCGCGGCCGAGGGCCTCGCCCTCGACACGGTGGTCACCTCGAACCCCGAGCGGCAGCAGCAGGCCCGCGCCGAGTTCCCGGACGTCCGTATCGCGGCCACTCCGGACGAGCTCTTCGAGCGTGCCGGTGAGCTGGACCTGATCGTGATCGCGTCGCCGAACAGGACGCACGTCCCGCTCGCCACCGCCGCCCTGAAGGCCGGCCTGCCGGTCGTCGTCGACAAGCCCCTCGCCGGTACGGCGGCCGAGGCCCGTGAGCTGGCGGCGCTCGCCGAGGAGCGCGGCCTGCTCCTCTCCGTCTTCCAGAACCGCCGCTGGGACAACGACTTCCTCACCCTGCGCAAGCTGGTGTCCGAGGGCACGCTCGGTGACGTGTACCGGTTCGAGTCACGCTTCGAGCGCTGGCGGCCGGAGCTCAAGGGCGGCTGGCGGGAGTCCGGCGACCCCGCGGAGATCGGGGGGCTGCTCTACGACCTCGGCAGCCATGTCGTCGACCAGGCGCTCGTCCTCTTCGGCCCGGTGACCTCCGTGTACGCCGAGGCGGTCGTCCGCCGCGAGGGTGCGCGGACGGACGACGACACCTTCATCGCGCTCACGCACGCGAACGGCGTCCGCTCCCACCTCTACGTCTCCGCGACCACGGCCCTGCTCGGCCCGCGTTTCCGCGTCCTGGGCTCCGAGGCGGGGTACGTCAAGCACGGCCTCGACCCCCAGGAGGCCGCTCTGCGCGACGGCCTGCGTCCCGGCACCGGCTCGGGCGCCGACTGGGGCACCGAGCCCGAGAAGCTGTGGGGCCGCGTCGGTGCCGGGGAGTCCCCGATGACCGGTGGCGGACGTGCCGAGCCGACCCTGCCCGGCGACTACCCCGCGTACTACACGGCCGTGGCGAAGGCCCTCCTGGAGGGCGGTCCCAACCCGGTGACCGCGCAGGAGGCCGCCGCCGCCCTGGACGTGCTGGAGGCGGCCCGCCGTTCCGCCGACGAGAAGGTGACGGTGACGCTGTGACGCAGCCCGCATCCACCCCCACCGTCGAAGAGCTGGAGGCGCAGGAACGCCGTCTGGTGTTCCGCCGGTTCACCCACGAGGACGCCTGGGCGCTGGGTTCCCTGCTGGTGGAGATGGCCCGGGAGCGACAGGCCCCCGTCGCCATCGACATCCACCGGGCCGGCCAGCAGCTCTTCCACGCGGCGCTGCCCGGTTCGGCCCCCGACAACGACGCCTGGATCGCCCGCAAGCGCCGGGTCGTCGAACGGTACGGTTCCGCGTCGTACCTGGTGGGTGCCCGGCACCGCGCCAAGGGCACGACGTTCGAGGAGTCCTCCCGCCTCGACCCCGACACCTACGCGGCCCACGGCGGTTCGTTCCCGATCGCCGTCGAGGGCGCGGGCGTGATCGGCGCGGTGACGGTCTCCGGCCTTCCCCAGCTCGAGGACCACCGGATGGTGGTGGAAGCACTGACCCGCTTCCTGGACGCCGGCACCGTCTGACCCGTCCCCACGGGAACGCGGGGTGCGTGCGGTGAGGTCACCGCACGCACCCCGCGTTCATGTACTGGGCCCGGCCGGAGCAGACCCGGGGCGTCGCTCCCGCGAGCGGGAGGGCGGGGGCGCCGTCACCGGTGGAGTACCGCCCGCTCCACCACGCCCCACGCCATGCTGGTGACCACGTACAGCGCGGCGGCCAGCGGCACCACGGCCACGGTGACGAGCGTGAAGAACGACAGGAACGGCATCACCTTGGCCACGGCGCCCATCCCGGGCACCGCGACGGGTTCTGCGGCACTTCCGCGACTTCCACTGCCACTGCCACTGCCACCACCGCCACGGCCACCCGCACCCGCACCGGTCAAGGCCGCGTTCGCCGCCATCGACCGCTTGGTCAGCCGGTAGCTGAAGGCGGCGACCGCCACGACGACCGCGAACAGCCCGGCGTACACGAGCCCCGCCCCGCCGAGCGGTCCCCCGTCCCCCAGCGCGTCGGCCCAACGGCCGCCCAGCGGAGCGGTGAACAGCTCATGGCCGAGCAGCTCGTTGGGCCGCCCGCCGATCGTGGTGTTCGAGAACAGGTAGAACAGGAGCAAGAAGGCGGGCAGTTGGAAGAGGCTGGGCAGGATTCCGGCCAGCGGCGACACCTTCTCCCTGGTGTGCAGGTCGAGGAGGGCCCGCTGAAGCTTCTCGGGATCGCGGCCGTACCGGCGCCGCAACTCGGTGATCCTCGGCTGGAGTCGGGCCCTCGCCTTCTGTCCGCGCGCTGCGGCCCGGGACAGGGGGTGGACGAGGAGGCGTACGAGCGCGGTGAACAGGACGATCGCGGCGGCTGCCGCGGAGAGGCCGAACAACGGCTGGAGCAGGTCGGCCAGTTGCTCGACCAGGCTGGCGAAGACGGACATGGGTGAGCCCTCCGAGGGTCTCGTCGTGCCGGAGGCCCCGGGCGTACCGGGACGGGAAAGAGGAATGACGGCATGACGACCCACGCAGGGCGTGGTGGACGAAGGTGAGAACGGGTGCCCTACGCGACGGTCGCCGGGAGGGCGTGTCCGGGAGCTCTGGGCCGGGTGCGGCCCCTGGCGTCGGGGTCGCGCTGCGGCAGGAAGGCGGTACGCCGGTCGCGGTCGCGGAGGGCCGTACGCACCAGGGTGGGCGGCACGACGGGCGCGCTGCGCGCGAGGACGACGGCGCACACGGTGAGCGTGGCGGCGGCCACGGTGGTCGCGGCGAGCGCGACGGTGCCGGAGAGGCCGCCGGTGACCGGCAGCATGAGCAGGACGGCCTGAAGCAGCGGGAGGAACACGGCGAGGACGGCGGAACGCGGATTCGTCCGATCGCTGTCCACTCGCCCTCCCTCCCCCGCACGGCAACCCGGCATCCTCTCAACGCCCGGGACCGGGCGGTGGTTCCCCGGGCGGGACGATCGCCGTGGGGGCCGGGTTCGGCACCGGGAGGGCGGAGCGAGGCGGGTGCCCGCGTACGACGGCTCAGCAAGCGGCGGCCACCGGGGTGGCGGTGACCGATCTTCCGACGCCACCGTCGAGGCTGTCGCCGTCGAGGAACCGGGTGAGGCGATAGCACTGTTCGGCCACTGCCGACCCCTCGTCAGGAGACCAGTACCGCTCCCGGAAGAGGACGAGGGCGACGGCCGTCCGCCCCTTCCGCACGACGCCGCGCACCTCGGAGCGGCTCTCCTCTCTCGGGAGACGGCCGAGATCGAGAACGTCCTGCAGACCGGGGCGCGTGAGCCGCCCCGCGTCCAGACGCTCCATCTCCATCCGTGCGGACCCCAGCCGGCCACCGATCATGTCGCTCCCCCCGCAGGCCTCGCGGTCCCGTTCGGTGACCTCCGAGGTCCATGCCGGACCGGGACGGTGTGCGTAGGTGTAGCCGAAGCAGTGCTTGACCTCCCCCCGGTCGCCGAACAGTACGGGCTCCGCCGGGTCGTACTTGGCCGACCGGCTGGCGACGGCGGTGAACACGCGCCGGTCCTCGTCGTACGTGATGACGGGGCTCTCGGTGTACTTCCAGATCATGTCCAGCAGCGCGTCGGTGTCGGTGTCGCGGCTCGCGGTCAGCGCGTCCGTGGTCCGGTCGGCCGCGTCACGGGCCTGGCGGAGGAGCGAGTCAGACGCGGTCTGCCGGCGCCGGTCGTTCTCCTGTCCTGCATGCCAGAACGAGTACCAGAGGAAGGCAATCAGCACGATGGGGGCGACCAGCAGGACCAGACACCCGATGGTCAGCACTCTGCGCATGCCCCGCCCCCTCGGTCACCCGCGTGGTCACCACTGATCCTCCCGCGATCCGGCCCCGAAGCGTAGAGGCCGGACGGACTTTCCCCACCTGGGAAGAGCGTGCCGTTCCCGGACGACGCCGGGGCCTCTCCTCGCTGACCCGGGGCCCTCCGGCCCGGGACCGTCTCACCTTCGCCGACCGTCGGCAGTACGGTGTCCCCACATACGCCCCGACACGCCCGCCGAAAACGTCGACCACCCCGCCGAAGCCGCACGCCTGGAGCGGACCGCCGGCCTCTACCCCGAGAACACCGAAGCCCTGCTGCTCCGGGCCGCCGCCCACCTCGAACTCTCCGGCGACCGCCCTCTACGACCGGCTGCTGGCCTCCGACGCGGAGCTGGAGAGCCCGGCACTTGGTCCGCGCCCTGAAGGCCCGGACGAGACGAGCTACGACCTCGCGCGGACGACCTGGAACTCCTTCGGCTCCTCGACCCGGGCCCTGGTCAGCCAGGTCAACGTGCACGGCTACCAGGGTTCGGGCGGCCGTCGCGACCTGCTGTACACGGACGTCGTGACCAACGGCCGCAATATCCTCTGGAATTCGGAGACCGGCACCGGCACCGGCACCGGCACCGGCACCGGCATGACCATGGCCGGCAACCTCCTGTCGGGACCGGAAGGGCGGACCGCGAGGGCGAATCGCACCGCTGTCACACGGTGAACCGGTGGCTTCCCGATCCCACCTCGAAGACGGCGAAGCCGTTCTCCGCACGCACGAAGGTTCCGTGGGTGTGCTTGACGCGGTCGGGGTTGTCCGTCGGGATCCACACCTCGGCGGTGGTGTTCGCCGGCACGCCGCACGACAGCCGGAATCGGCCGGACCGCTGCTCCCACGCGGTGGACACCGGGCCGTAGAGGGAGGTGAAGGTCGCCCGGGCGGAGGTGACCTCGCCGCCCGGACGCGGGCGGATGACGATCTGCCGGTAGCCCGCCCGGCCCGGGGCGATGCCGGCGATGTTGGCGTACATCCACTCCCCCACGGAGCCGTAGGCGTAGTGGTTGAAGGAGTTCATGCCCGGGGACTGGAACTCGCCGTCCGGCTGGAGGGAGTCCCAGCGCTCCCACATGGTGGTGGCGCCCTTGTCCATCTGGAAACCCCAGCTCGGGAAGGTGCGCTGGAGCAGCAGGCGGTAGGCGACCTCGGTGTGGCCGGTGTCGGTGAGGACGGGCAGCAGGCGCGGGGTGCCGAGGAATCCGGTCGACAGGTGCCAGTCCCGCGCTTCGATCAGGGCGACGAGGCGGTCGGCCGCGGCCTTGCGCAGGGCGTCCGGGACCAGGTTCATGGACAGGGCGAGGACGTAGGCGGTCTGGGTGTCTCCCTTCACCCTGCCGTCGGCCGTCACGTACGCCTTCTCGAACGCCGTGCGTACGCGTGCGTGGAGGTCGGAGTAGGGTGCGGGATCCTCCCCCAGCTCCTTCGCGATCCGTGCCGCCAGGTCGGCGCTGTGCGCGAAGTAGGCGGTGGCGATGACGTCCTTGGGCGTCTCGTCGGACACGTTCAGCCAGTCGCCGTATCCCGCGGCCGGGCGCAGCAGGCCGGTGCTGTTCTTCTCCAGGTAGCGCAGCCAGGCCCGAACGGACGGCCAGGCGTCCTCGAGGACCTGCCGGTCGCCATACGTCTGGTACAGGGCCCACGGGACCGTGACCCCCGCGTCTCCCCAGCCCGCGACGCCCTTGCCGATGTCGCCGGCCTGCGGGGCCACGTCCGTGAACGCGCCGTCGGACGTCTGTGCGTCGCGGAGGTCGACGAGCCACTTGGTGAGGAAGCGGGCGGACTCCATCGTGTAGGTGGCCGTGGGCGCGAAGACGTTGATGTCGCCGGTCCATCCCAGTCGTTCGTCACGGGCCGGTGTGTCCGTCGGGACGGAGAGGAAGTTGCCGCGCTGCCCCCAGGTGATGTTGCGGTGCAGCTGGTCGATCATCGGTACGTCGGTCTCGAAGGTGAGCGTGAAGGGTGCGGAGGTGTGCATGACCCGTCCGGTCACGGCCGACGCCGGCGGTGTGCCGGGGAATCCGGTCACCTCGACGTAGCGGAAGCCGTGGAAGGTGAAGCGCGGTTCGTAGACCTCCTTGCCGGTCCCCTTCAGGATGTAGGTGTCCGTCGCGGCGGCCGACCGCAGGTTGGCGGTGTAGAGGGTGCCGTCGGGGTTGAGGACCTCGCCGTGCCGCAGCCGCACCGCGGTGCCCGCCTTGCCCGACACGCGCAGCCGTACCGAGCCGACCATGTTCTGGCCGAGGTCGAAGATGAAGACGCCCGGCTTGGGTTCGGTGACCTTCTGGGTGCGGAGTTCCTTCTCGATGCGTACGGGGCCGTCCACCTGCGCGACGATCCGCGGCGGGGCGGCGGCGCCGGTGCCGCGTACCGGTGACCAGGCTCCGTCGTCGAATCCGGGCGAGGTCCACCCGGCCGTCTCCTTGCGGGCGTCGTAGGTCTCGCCCGCCAGCAGGTCGGCGGAGACGATCGGGCCCTGGGCGGCACGCCAGTCGGGCCCGGTGGTGATGCGCTCGCTCGTCCCGTCGGCGTACTCGACCTCCAACTGCGCCAGCAACCCCGGGTGTTCCCCGTACTGGTGCGGTCCGAACCAGCAGATGTTGCCCGCGTACCAGCCATGGGCGAGGTGGGCGCCGAGGGCGTTGGCTCCCGGGCGGAGCGCGTCGGTGACGTCGTAGGTCTGGTACTGCACGCGCTTGTTGTAGTCGGTCCAGCCGGGCGCCAGTTGATCGTTGCCCACCCGCTTGCCGTTGAGGTGGGGTTCGTACACACCGAGGGCCGTGGCGTACAGACGGGCGCGGCTGACCTTCTTGCGCGGCAGTCTGAACTCGTGGCGGAGCTGGTGGGCGGCGAACAGCACCGGCACGACCTTGCCCCACGGCCCGGCGCCCCAGGCGGCGGCCACCCTGGCGGCCCGCCACCCGGTGTCGTCGAAGTCCTGCTCGCGCCAGTCGTCGGCCGGCTCCCGGTCGGTGGACTTCCACGCGCCGTCGGTGACGATCCTGCGCTCGCCGGAGGCCGTGGTCAGGGCGAGCACGCCGATGAGGCCGGCGGGGCCGACCGTGCGGTTGGTCGCGGAGACGGCCAGGACGTTCGTGCCGGAGCGTATGTGCGCGAGAACGTCGATGACGTCCGGGCGGCGCCATCTCGAGTCGTCCGTGTCCAGGGCGGTGCTCGCCACTTCGGTGCCGTTGACGGAGGCGACGTAGGCGTCGTCCGCGCTGAGCACCAGCGTGGCCGAGGTAATGGCGTCGGGGAGGTCGACGGTCAGACGGAACCACCGGGTGTCCGCCGGAACGCTCTGCGCCGGTTCGCCCTCGGGGAACCAGATCCACGAACTTCCTTCCAGGGAAGGGGGTTCCGTGAGGGAGGCGGGAGCGGATATCCACCGCGCGGACCACTCGGCCTCGTCCATCAGACCGGTCTCCCACCAGGACGGTTCGCTCCACGGCGAGACGGCTCCGTCGGCGTCCCAGACGCGCACCGACCAGTGGTACCGCGTACGCGGCTCGAGCCGGGGCCCGTCGTAGGAGACGAGAACGGACTCGGCCGAGGCGACCTTGCCGCTGTCCCACACGTCCGGGCGGGACAGGCGGGCGGTGCTCGACGCGATGCGCACCTGGTAGGCGCTCTGCCGTTGCCCCGGTGCGGTCGCGGTCAACGGCCAGCTCAGACGCGGTCGGGCCACGTCCAGGCCCAGGGGATGGCGCACGTACTCGACGGTCGGAGAGGCCACCCGTAAGGCGCTCCCTCCCTTGCGCGCGGCGGAGGGCGCGGCCCCCGCCGGCACCGCCCCCGCGGCCGGCACCGCTCCTGCGGCCACGGCGCCCACCGTGGCCGCGGCGCTCGCGAGAATGTTCCTTCTACTGATCACAGCGGCTCCATCGGAGAGAGGGGAGTCGTAGAGGGTGAGTCATAGAGCGTGAGTCGTAGCGCGTGAGTCGTAGCGCGTGGCAATCGAAGCTGAATCGATTCATGCGAACGTAAAGGGAACGCGAGGCACCGTCAATAAGCGTGCGCGGATTTTCGTCACACCCGTCGGGTAAACGATGGAAGCGACGCGAGCGGCCCGATTCAGCCGGACTCAGGGAATTGAACCCTTTCAAAATGATCAAGAATAGCGGTACCGGCGACGGAAACGAGGGCCCGAACGCCCCCTCCCCGCCGACCTCCCGCCGGCCTCCTCGACGGGCACGGGCACCGGCTCCGGCACACCGGCACCGTCTCCTCACCTGTCACCGGTCGGCAGTACGGTGTCCCCCATGCGCCCCGACACGCCCGCCGAAAACGTCGACCACACCGCCGAAGCGGCACGCCTGGAGCGGACCGCCGGTCTCTATCCCGAGGACGCCGAAGCCCTGCTGCTCCGGGCCGCCGCCCATCTCGAACTCTCCGGCGACCGCCCCGCCGCGGCCGCCCTCTACGACCGGCTGCTGGCCTCCGACACGGAGCTGGAGAGCCCGCACCTGGTCCGCGCCCTGAAGGCCTCGAACCTCTGGGAGTACGGCCACGAGGCGGAGGCCCGCGCCATCATCGACGGCATCCGCGCCGCGGCCCCGCGCGATCCGGCCTCCTGGGTGGTCGTCGCGGAGTCCCTGGAGGCCCACGACGAGCTGGAGCAGGCGCACGAGATGTTCACGGAGGCGGTGCGCCTGCTGCTCACCGACGTGCCGGAGCCCCCGGCCGCCGCCCACCCGCTCCTCTTCGGCCGCCACCGCGTGCGCAGGATGCTGGGCGCGGCGCACGACGAGTGGGACGCCCTGGCGGACACCGTCCACAGCCTGCCGATCACCCTGGACGAACTCCACGACCCGAAGCGCGTCTGGTCACTGGGCTCGGAGAACCCGGCGGAGCTGGAGGCGGAGATCTCCCGTCTGCGAGCGGAAGTGGGCGCGTACCGGATGGCCCTGTCCCGCCCCTTCCCGGTGGCGGTCCTCCACTGGCCGGCGGACGAACTGACCGAGCTCCTGGAGGCGTACCCCTCCCTCGCCATCGAGTACCCGTCGCACGAGGAGCACCTGGCCACGATAGAGACGGCCCTGCGCGAACTGGCCTCCTCGGGCACCCCCAACCTGGGCATCGTCCCCGGCACCGTCCCCTCGTACGAGGCCTTCGCCGCCTCCGAGGGCACCACCCCCGACGACGCCTACCTCCTCCCCCAGTACGCGACCACCCTGGCGGCCCGCGGCCGGGCCATGCCCTGGCCGCCGCAGCGGTCGGCCCCCTGCTGGTGCGGCTCGGGCCGCCCGTACGGGGAGTGCCACGGCGCCTGACCGACGACCGGCCGGGGCAGGGCTGCTGCCCCGGCCGGTCGTCGGTCAGGCGCCGTGGCACTCCCCGTACGGGCGGCCCGAGCCGCACCAGCAGGGGGCCGACCGCTGCGGCGGCCAGGGCATGGCCCGGCCGCGGGCCGCCAGGGTGGTCGCGTACTGGGGGAGGAGGTAGGCGTCGTCGGGGGTGGTGCCCTCGGAGGCGGCGAAGGCCTCGTACGAGGGGACGGTGCCGGG
>NZ_LIQT01000517.1 GCF_001418415.1 Streptomyces hirsutus | reverse complement strand
GGGGAAGGGGAAGCCGGTGAAGCGGTATGCACTGACGGTGATGGGGACGACGGACCTGCACGGCCATGTCTTCAACTGGGACTACTTCAAGGACGCGGAGTACGAGGACGGGGCGGGCAACGCGCAGGGGCTGGCGCGGGTGTCGACGCTGGTGGAGCAGGTCCGCAGGGAAAAGGGCCGGCACCACACGATGCTGCTGGACGCGGGGGACACGATCCAGGGCACGCCGTTGACGTACTACTACGCGAAGGTGGATCCGATCACCGCGAAGGGCGGTCCGGTTCATCCGATGGCGCGGGCGATGAACGCGATCGGGTACGACGCGGTGGCGCTGGGCAATCATGAGTTCAACTATGGGATCGAGACGCTGCGGAAGTTCGAGGAGCAGTGCCGTTTCCCGTTGTTGGGTGCGAACGCGCTGGACGCGAAGACGTTGAAGCCGGCGTTCCCGCCGTATTTCATCAAGGAGTTCCGGGTGAAGGGCGCTCCGCCGGTGCGGGTGGCGGTGCTGGGGTTGACGAATCCGGGGATCGCGATCTGGGACAAGGCGCATGTGCAGGGGAAGCTGACGTTCCCGGGGCTCGAGGAGCAGGCGGCGAAGTGGGTGCCGAAGCTGCGGTCGATGGGTGCGGACGTGGTGGTGGTGTCGGCGCATTCGGGGTCGTCGGGGACGTCGTCGTACGGGGATCAGTTGCCGTATGTGGAGAACGCGGCGGCGAATGTGGCGCGGCTGGTGCCGGGGATCGACGCGATTCTGGTCGGGCACGCGCATGCGGAGATCGAGGAGTTGCGGGTCGTCAATGAGGAGACGGGCCGGGAGGTCGTGCTGTCGGAGCCGCTGTGTTATGCGGAGCGGTTGACGTTGTTCGACTTCGGACTCGTTCTGGAGCGGGGCCGGTGGCGGGTGGAGTCGGTGGGGGCGTCGTTGCGGGATGCGGCGACGGTGGAGGACGATCCGCGGATCACGCGTCTGTTGTCGGACGAGCATGCGGAGGTGGTGGCGTACGTCCATCAGGTGGTGGGTTCGGCGACGGTGGCGTTGACGACGGTGGAGGCGCGTTACAAGGACGCGCCGATCATCGATCTGATCACCAAGGTGCAGGAGGACGTGGTGCGGGCCGCGTTGGCGGGTTCGGAGTATGCGTCGCTGCCGGTGTTGTCGCAGGGGTCGCCGTTCTCGCGGACGTCGGAGATTCCGGCGGGTGAGGTGACGATCCGGGATCTGTCGGGTCTGTATGTGTATGACAACACGCTGGTGGCGAAGGTGATGACGGGTGCGCAGGTGCGGGCGTACCTGGAGTATTCGGCGGGGTATTTCGTGCGGACGGCGGTGGGTGCGCCGGTGGATGTGGCGGCGTTGACGAACGCGGGTGGGCGGCCGGACTACAACTACGACTATGTGTCGGGGTTGCGGTACGACATTGATGTCGCGCAGCCGGTGGGGTCGCGGATCCGGAATGTGACCGTCGGGGGTGCTCCGTTGGATGACGCGCAGGAGTTCGTGTTCGCGGTGAACAATTACCGGGCGAACGGGGGCGGCGCGTTTCCGCATGTGGCGTCGGCGAAGGAGGTGTGGTCGGAGTCGACGGAGATCCGTACCCGGATCGCGGAGTGGGTGACGGCGAGGGGTGTGCTGGATCCGGCGCAGTTCGCGTCGGTGGACTGGCGGCTGACGCGGGAGGGTGTGCCGGTGTTCTGAGGGGCTGTGCGGGAGGGTGTGCCGGTGGTGTGAGGGCCGGTGTTCCTGGTGGTCGCCCGGGGTGGCGGAGGTCGTCTTGACGTGTTGCCGGGGGTGCCGCGTGGTGGTGCGGCGCCCCCGGTCGCGTGGTGTGTCTGCCGGTTTACGCCTGCTGCTGTATGCGGAGTGCGCGGGCCAGGTCGTCGAGCTGGTCGACGAGTTTGCGGCGCAGGGCGGGGGTCGGGTCGGCCTTGCGGAGGCATTTCTGGCCGAGGCGGAGGGTTTCGGGGGCGACGGCGTGGACGGGGAAGGCCCAGTGGCCGGCGGCTTCGGCGATGGCGGGGCCGCGGCGGGCGGCGAGGGCGACGGCGTCCTTGTGGTAGCGGGCGACGTAGGGGTGTACGAGGTCGGCCTGTTCGGGTTGCCAGAAGCCTTGGGCGGTGGCGGTGAACAGGTAGTTGGACAGGTTGTCGGTGTGGAACAGGGCGTTCCAGGCGCGGGCTTTGGCGTCTTCGTGGGGCAGGGCGGCGCGGCAGCGGGCGGCGCCTTCCTGGCCGGTGGCGCTGGGGTCGTCGGCGAGTTCCGCGGCGATGGCGGCTTCGTCGGTGGCGTCGAGGACGGCGAGGCGGGTGAGGATGCGCCAGCGCAGCTCGGGGTCGAGTTCGGGGCCGCCGGGGACGGTGCCGTCGGTGAGCCAGGCGGCGATGGTGTCGGGGTGGGCGGCGGTGTCGATGCGGTGGCGTACGGCGATGAGGCGCAGGCCGGGGTGGTCGCCGTCCTCGGTGCGGCGGATGAGGTCGCGGCACAGGTCGGTGAGGGTGGCGAGGGCGGCGGGCCGCCCGTCGGGGGTGACGTAGCGGTCGGCGACGTGGGTGGTGGCGAAGGCGAGGACGCCCCCGACG
>NZ_LIQT01000516.1 GCF_001418415.1 Streptomyces hirsutus | reverse complement strand
CCGTCCCAGCAGCTCTGGAAGTTGGACGTGCGCACGAGCTGGCTGCCCTCGGGGCACAGCACGTACTTGTCCGTGGACTGCCGGTCCTCGAAGCCGGTGCAGCTGTACGAGGTGTTGGCGTTCGCCAGGCCGTTGGTGAACGCCTTGGCGTCACCGGTGATGATGCGCATCAGCTTCGGCATCGCGACGACCTTGCTCCGCTTGTTGCCGACGAACCGGAGCTGGGCCTCCTTGGCCTGCAGGATCCTGCCGACGTTGCCCTCGGCGCCGCCGCCCTGGTCGGCCGCGTCGAACTCCTGGGTGCCGTCCTGCACGCGCAGCACCGGCCAGAAGTACGAGGACTTGTCGCCCTGGTTCTGGCAGCTGGTCTCGGCGACGACCAGGTCGTCGTCGCTGGAGAGCGAGCTGTTGCTCTGGTTGCCGACGTAGTCGTGCATGTGGTGCGCGCCGTTCGCGACACCGGGGGCCACGATGATGTTGTCGCTGTTGTACAGCTTGTTCTCGTTGACACCACACTTCGTGGTGAAGCTGCCCTTGGAGCCGGACCTGCCGTTGGCGGCCAGACCGTTCGGCAGGTTGCGCGAGTTCGGCTGGACGTCGTTGATGTTGATGAAGTCCTCGGCGAACGGACCCGCGGCGCCGTTGCCGTTGTCGGTCGGGGCCTGCCCCTCGCCCTGGTCCTGGCCACCGTCGTTCTGACCGTCGCCGCCCTGGCCGTTGTCCTGGCCACCGTCGTTCTGGCCACCGTCGTTCTGACCGTCGCCGCCCTGGCCGTTGTCCTGGCCACCGTCGTTCTGGCCGTCGGTCGGCTGCGGCTGGTCGGCGGGGCGGCCGGAGCAGGAGGCGAGTTCGTCCAGGTTCCCGGGAGCCTGGCCGCCCGCGCGGCTGATCTCCAGCTTGATCCGGTCGATGAGCACCTTGCGCCGGTCCTTGAGCGGACCCAGGATGGTGTTCTGGACGTACCGCGCGTCCCCGGCCTGGGCCTGGCGGGTGGTGACCAGGCGCTGGTAGGCCTCGGTGATCTGCTGGTCCATCGAGGCCAGCTCACCGTCGACCTCACCGCGGGCCGGGTCCGGCACGTCGGAGAGCTGCTGGCCCACGTCCGGGCAGTCGATCGTGGCGATCTGCTGTGCCGCGTTCGACTTCGTCCGGTTCTGCGCCTGGTTCGACTCGCCGGCCGAAGCGTAGAAGTTCGCCCAGACCAGCCCGCCCCCACCGAGCGCTAGGGCCGCCGTCCCGGCTACGGCCTTGGCAGCCAACGGCATACGGCGTTTTCTTGTATTGCGTCCCATGGAACTCCTCTGACTTCCTTGCGGGGCATCCCTTGCGGGGCATCGAGGCGCCCGACAGGAGTGAAGCGGCTCCCCTGAATACGGGGACCGCCCCACGGGTGTTCAGCCGTCCCGGAAATTGATGAGAAGTTCTTGCGGCGCTCTGGTTTCAACAGCCCCTGAAACACGAGGAGTTGTGGATCAACCGCATCCAGTGAGGGGGTGCGGGGCCCGGCGGTCCGGTTTCACCGGCCGTGGTCGAGATGGGCGAGAACCGCCAGTACCCGCCGGTTGTCGTCGTCCGAGACCTCCAGGCCCAGTTTGGCGAAGATGTTCGCGGTGTGCTTGGCGATGGCCCGTTCCGTCACCACCAGCTTGCCGGCGATCGCCGCGTTGGACCGGCCCTGAGCCATCTCCTCCAGCACTTCCCGCTCCCGGGGCGTCAGCCGCGCCAGCGGCCGGTCGTCGGCCGACTTCCGCGCCAGCAACTGCTGGATCACCTGCGGGTCCATCGCCGTGCCGCCCGCCGCCACCCGCCGTACGGCGTCGACGAACTGCTCCGCGTCGAACACCCGGTCCTTCAGCAGGTAGCCCACCGCGCCACTGCCGTCGGCCAGCAACTCCCGCGCGTACAACTGCTCGACGTGCTGCGACAGCACCAGCACCGGCAGTCCGGGCCGTCGCCGGCGTGCTTCGAGCGCGCACTGCAGCCCTTCGTCGGTGTGCGTCGGCGGCAGACGGACGTCGACGACGGCGACGTCCGGGTCCAGCTCCGCCAGCGCGCGGCTGAGCTCGGGCCCGGACTCCACCGCCGCGGCGATCTCGAAGTCGTGGGCCTCGAGGAGCCGGACCAGTCCGTCACGCAGCAGGAACAGGTCTTCGGCTAGGACAACGCGCAAGGGATCTCCATGGTGACCATGGTGGGGCCGCCCGCGGGACTGCTGACGGCGAGGACGCCGTCGAATGTACCCAGTCGCCGCTCCACCCCGGCCAGCCCCGAGCCGGCCCCGATCGCCGCGCCGCCCTTGCCGTTGTCGGTGACGCTCACCCGCACATGTCCCTCGGTGTGGTGCAGATCGACCCAGATCCGGTCCGCCTCCGCATGCTTCACCGCGTTGGTGAGCACCTCGCTGACGGCGAAGTACGCGGCCGACTCCACCGGCGCCTCGGCCCGCCCCGGCAGGTCCACGTTCACCTCGGTGGCCACCGGGAGCCGCAGCGCCAGCGCCCGCACCGCGTCGCCCAGGCCGCGCTCCGCCAGCACCGGCGGATGGATGCCGCGCACCAGTTCCCGCAGCTCCGACAGCGCCTCCACCGACGACTTGCGGGCCTGCGCGATCAACTGCCGTGCCTTCTGGGGGTCCTTGTCGAGCAGCGTCTCGATGGTCCCCAGGTCCATGCCCATCGCGACCAGCCGGGCCTGCGCCCCGTCGTGCAGATCCCGCTCGATGCGCCGGAGCTCGGCGGCCGAGGTGTCCACCGCGTCCCGCCGGGTCTCCGTCAACACCCGCACCCGCTCCTCCAGTTCACCTTGGCCGGGGGAGAGGATGGCACGGGTGAGCCGGTAGTGCGCGGCGAGCACGCTCGGGGAGAGGAAGTGGGCCGAGAAGAGCAGCCCGAGGGCCAGCGCCCCGGCGCCGAGCGCGGACGTCCGGTCGCCGACCGGGACGAAGCCGTACCAGTACGGGTCCGGCATCACCCGCCACAGCCCGGCCGCGAGCGCGAACCCCTCCAGCGGGTACAGCAGCAGTACGGCCGGCAGCAGCGCGGTGACGAACCCCGCGGTCATGTCGACCGGCAGCCACAGCAGTTCCCGCCAGGTCGCCGGATCGCGGAGCATCCCGAAGGTGCGCGCCCACGGGTTGGCGTCCTTCGGCACCGGCCGGTACGCGGGCGGAATGCGCACCCCGCCCCACTCCGCGGCCAGCACCCGCCGCCAGTTCGCGTAGGTCCGGGCCCCGTTCAGTACGTACGGCGTGGTGACGATGCCGACACCGGCCGGGATCAACGCGATCGACACCAGGATCAGGGCGAAGGCCAGCACCGACAGCGGGAGCGACACCAGCGCCAGCCCCAGTCCCCGCAGCGCTCCCTTCAGAAGGCCCTTGGTGTGCCGTTCGCGCCCGCCGCCCCTCTTCGTGACCCCGCTCCCGGCCTCTGGATTCCCGGCCTCCGCGCTCGTGGGGTCCGGGGTCGTCGTGCCACCGCTCGTGTGGCCCGTGCTCATGCGCTCCGTGGTCATGACGTCAGTCTGGCCGAGCTGCGGGACCCGGTCACGGGGCCGAACCCCCCGACTCCGGGGTGGTGCTGCCTACACCCTCTCCTCGCCTCCGCCCGGCTCCTGGACCGCCCCGATCTCCGAGATCTCCGCGAGGACCTTCGCCTCCGTCTCCGGGTCGAGCCCCTTGGCCGTCCGGTCCCGGCGCTGGGGCGCGGCCCCGTCGAGGCCCTGGAGCCAGCGCCAGGTGTCGGCCGCGGTCTCGGCGACGGGACGGCAGCGCAGCCCCGTCGCGAGGGCCCGGGAGACGTCCGAGGCGTGCAGCGCGTCGTGCATCTCGCCGTCCGGCGGCACCCAGACCGGCAACTGCGTCCACGGTTCGATGCCCGCCCGCAGGATCGTCTCCGGTGCGGTCCACCGCAGCTCGGCCGTGCCCCCCGTCACCTCCGCGCACGCCTCCAGCAGCGTGCCCATCGTCGCGTGCCCCTGCGGGCCGGTCAGGTTGTACGGCCCGCCGATCCCCTGCTCGGCCGCCCCGAGGATCCACTCGGCGAGGTCGCGGACGTCGACGTACTGGAGGGTCAGGTCACGGGGTCCCGGCGCGAGGACCGGGCCGCCGCGGGCCATCCGGTTCAACCACCAGGGCAGCCGGCCGACGTTCTCGTACGGCCCGAGGATCAGCCCCGCCCGCACCAGCACCGACCGGTCGGCGCCGAAGGCGTCCACGACGGCCAGTTCGCCGCCCCGCTTGTCCCGCGCGTAGTCGGTGTGACCGGCGTCCGCGCGGGCGTCCGCCACCAGGGGGGCCTCCTCGGTGGCTCCGGCGGGCGCGGGCCACTCGTACACCGAACGGCTCGACACGTACACGTACCGGTCGGCGCGGTCCCGCAGCAGCCGCGCCGTGTCCCGGACTGCGCGCGGGGCCGCCGACCAGGTGTCGACGACGACGTCCCACGTGCCGTCCGCCTCGTCCAGGGCGGCCAGGCCGTCGACGGCCGTGCGGTCGCCCAGCAGCGACCGCACGCCCGGCACGGCCGCGTGCCGCCCCCGGTGGAAGACGGTCACCTCCCAGCCCCGCCCCAGCGCCGCCTCCACGACGGCCCGTCCCGCGAACTCCGTACCACCCAGCACCAGAAGTCTCATGGATCGGACTCTGCCGGACCGGGTGGCGTGAGGGAACGGGGATCTGCCGAGAGCAGAGCGGCGGGGCTCAGGGAAGGTACTTGTAACCGACCCGGCGCACGGTCTGGATCGTGCCCCGGTGCTCGGTGCCCAGCTTGCGGCGCAGCCGGGCGATGTGGACGTCGACGGTGCGGCCGTCGCCCACATGGCCGTAGCCCCACACCGTGGCGACCAGGTGGTCGCGGGTGTGCACCCGGTTCGGGTGGGCCACGAGATGGGCGAGCAGCTCGAACTCCAGGTAGGTGAGGTCGAGTCGGCGCCCGTCCACCTCGGCGGTGCGCTGCACGGTGTCGACCCGGATCCGCCGGTCGTCGCCGGCGGCGGTGTCGTCGGCGGCGCCGGGCGCGGCCGTGGAAGCCGCGCCGGGGTGCCGGCCGGTTCCGGGGCCCGGGACCGCCACCGGGAACGGCGGCCGCTGGTCGGCGGGGACCAGCACCAGGTAGCCGACCATCGGCGGATGTCC
>NZ_LIQT01000515.1 GCF_001418415.1 Streptomyces hirsutus | reverse complement strand
TCCCGGACCTCCCAGAAGCGAAGTGAACCGCCCGCAGTGCTGAACGATCTCGACGAACGCATCGTGCACGCCCTCGCCGAGGACGCCCGCCGCTCCTACGCGGACATCGGCAAGCTCGTCGGCCTGTCCGCGCCCGCCGTCAAGCGGCGCGTGGACAGGCTGCGCGCCACCGGCGCCATCACCGGCTTCACCGTACGGGTGGACCCCGCCGCCCTCGGCTGGGAGACCGAGGGCTTCGTCGAGATCTACTGCCGCGGCAACACCTCCCCGGAGACCATCCAACGGGGCCTGGAGCGCTACCAGGAGGTCGTGTCCGCCTCCACCGTCACCGGGGAGGCGGACGCGGTCGCCCAGGTCTTCGCCGCCGACATGCGGCACTTCGAACGGGTCCTGGAACGGATCGCGGGGGAGCCCTTCGTCGAGCGGACCAAGTCCGTGCTGGTGCTGTCACCGCTGCTGCGACGATTCTCGTCAGGACCGCCCGCCTGACGGCCGCCCGCACTATCCTCGACGTCATGACCTGGCGACATTGATCCACCGGTAACGCCTCCCGAGGGCCGCCTCGGATGCCGTACGTCCTCCACGTCCGGTATCCGAACCGCCCTTACGGGAAGGCCTCATGACCTCCACGCCCACGCGTGCGCCCGACCTCCGCGTCCGACGGCTGACGACCACGCTGTACGGCTACGCGTTCCTCGAAGACTTCGTGCTGCTCTACCCGGTGTACGCGCTGCTGTTCAGCGACACCGGTCTCACCGTCTGGCAGATCTCCTCCCTGTTCGCCCTCTGGTCGGTCACCGGCGTCCTGCTGGAGGTCCCCTCCGGCGTCTGGGCCGACGCCGTCTCCCGCCGCCTGCTCCTGTGGCTCGGCCCGCTGCTCACCGCCGCCGGCTTCACCCTGTGGGCACTGGTGCCCTCGTACGGCGCCTTCGCGGCCGGCTTCGTCCTGTGGGGCGCCGGCGGAGCACTCGCCTCCGGGGCGCTGGAGGCCCTGGTCCACGACGAACTGGAGCGGCTCGACGCGGCCGGCCGGTACGCCCGGATCATGGGCCGGGCCCGCGCGGCCGGCCTGGTGGCCGTGATGGCGGCCATGGGACTCGCCGGTCCGGTGCTCGACCGGGGCGGCCACACCGCCGTCTGCGCCGCCAGCATCCTGGCGTGCCTGCTGACCGCGGCCACCGCCCTCCGGTTCCCGGAACACCGGACCCCGGCGACGGGACACCAAGGCTGGACCGCCCCCCTGCGCGCCGGACTCGCCGAGGCACGCGCCGACCGGTCGGTGCGCGGCGCGCTGCTGCTCGTACCGGCCGTCGGCGCGGTGTGGGGCGCCCTCGACGAGTACACGCCGCTGCTGGTGCGGGACACCGGCGTCGCGGACGAGACCGTCCCGTACCTCCTGCTGCTGATCTGGGCCGGTGCCACTGCCGGGAGCCTGCTCGCCGGCGAGGGCGAACGCCTCGGCACGAACGGCCTCGCGGCCCTGCTCGCCTGCGCCGGACTCGCTCTCGCCGTCGGCACGCTCGCCGGTACGCCGGCCGGCCTGGTCCTGGTCGCCCTCGCCTTCGGAGGCTTCCAGGCGGCGACCGTGCTGGCCGACGCGCGACTCCAGAGGCGCATCGGGGACACCGGGCGGGCCACCCTGACCTCGCTCGCGGGCCTGGGCACCGAGCTGGCCACGGTCGCGGTGTTCGGCGGCTATGCCCTGATCGCCACGCACAGCCCGCACAGCACGGCCTTCGCCGTGTTCGCGGTGCCGTATCTGGTGACGGCGTCGCTCCTGATCCTCACGAGGCCATTGCGCTCGCCGAGAGGCGTCCCGTAGGTTGTGCGCCACTCGCTACCGATGGGTAACAACCGTTGGTATCTGCTTCGCCGCCCAGTCATCCGAACGTCCTGGGGAGAGCTATGCGCCGGCTCATCGGCCGTCCCGCCACGGTCCGCGCCCGCATCGTCGCGCTTGCGTTCGCACCGGCGCTCGCCCTGCTGGCGTTGTGGACCTTCGCCATGGTGTCGGTCACCGGAGAACTGCGCGCACTGACCCGGCTGCAGGGTGTGTACGAGGACTTCGGCACGCCCGTCGACACGGCGATCGGGCAGATCCAGATCGAACGGCGGCTGGCCGCCACCTACTTGGGGACGGGCCACCACAAGCCCGCGACCCTGGACCTCATGGAGCAGCACCGCCGCACCGACCGCGCCGTGAACGCCATGCGCGACGCGATCCGGGACGGCGACCGCGACCGGCTCTCCGGCCCGCAGCGCCAGGCCCTCGACGCCATGGTCGGCGCCGTCGAGGAACTGGAGGGACTGCGCCATCGAGTGCTGGCCCGCGACATCTCCTGGGACCGGGCCGTCGACGAGTACGGTGCGCTCGTGGAACCCGGATTCGACATCCAGTCCGCCCTCACCGCCCTGCAGGCCGGGCAGCTCGCGCGGGAGGCACAGGTCGTCGTCGAGCTCGTCCGGGTACGGGAGTTCGTCTCCCGCGAGGACGCCCTCGTCGCCGGGGCGCGCGCGGCCGGCCGACTGACCGACCGGCAGTACGACACGCTCACCGCGGCGATCGGGCACCGCCGGGTCTTCGAGCGAACGTATGTGGCCGACCTGCCGGCCGACTCACGGGAGTTGTTCCAGGAATTCCAGCGCGGCGAGCTGCACGGCGCGTTGACCCGGAGCGAGGAGGCGCTGCTGCGGGCGGGGCCGGAGCGCGCCGGTGAGGCCGTCGCGGCGGAATCCTGGCGCACGACCACCGACCGGGCCGTCAAGCGCTACATGGAGTTGTGCACCCAGGCGGCCCTCAACTCCGCCGAACGCGGCCGGGCCTTCGCCCATCAGGAACTGATCAAGGCGACCGTCGTGGGCGGGCTCGGGCTGGCGGCCATCGGCCTGTCCCTGGGGTGGGCGGTGCGCGGTGCCCGCCGTATCTCCCGTCGGCTGGAGGAACTGCGGGACGCGGCCGACCTGCTGACCACCCGCCAACTGCCCGATGTAATGGCCAGGTTGAGCGCCGGGGAGGAAGTGGACGCGGCAGCCGAGGCACCGCCGCTGGCCGACGGGGAGGCGGAGTCCGACGAGATAGGCCAGGTCGGCCGGTCCTTCAACGCCGCCCGCCTCGCCGCCGTCGAGGCCGCCGTCCGGCAGGCCACTCTGCGCCGCGGGCTGTTCGCGGTCCTCCTCAGCATCGCCCGGCGCAACCAGACCCTGGTGCACCGGCAGCTGAAACTCGTCGACACGCTGGAACGGCACACGGACGACCCCGACATGCTGGAGCAGCTGTTCCGCATCGACCACCTCACCACCCGGATGCGGCGCCACGCGGAGAACCTGATCATCCTCTCCGGCGCCGCCCCGGGCCGCAGATGGCGCCGCCCCGTGCCCATCGCCGACGTCGTCTCCTCCGCGGTGAGCGAGATCGAGGACTACGTGCGCGTGGAGGTCCCGCCGATGGACCGGGTCGGCGTCGCCGCGGACGCCGTCGCGGACGTCGTCCACCTGGTCGCCGAACTCCTTGAGAACGCCACGGTGTTCTCACCCCCGCACACCCGGGTGACACTGCGCACCGGCCGGGAGCGCGGCGGCTACGTCCTGCGCATCGACGACCGGGGACCCGGCCTCGACTCCGGGCCGCTCCACGAGGCTCACCGCACCCTCGGCCACCCCGATGGCTTCGATCCCTCCCGCCACGACCGGCTCGGCCTGTACGTGGTGGGCCGGCTCGCCGCACGGCATGCCATCGAGGTGACGCTGCACGAGTCCCCGTACGGCGGGACGACGGCCGCGGTCCTGCTGCCCGGAGAAGTGCTGGCGCACCTGGAGTCCGAGGTGCCCGAGAAGACGGAGGAGACGGAGGGCGTGTCCTCGCTGTCGTGACCGACGACGACCACTGGTACGAGGACGAGACCGGCCTGATGGTGCGGCCCTACGCCGTCACGCGGGGCCGGACCCGTCCCTCGGGCGGGCCCACCATCACCCTGCTGTCCCAGGTCAGTGCCGTGGAGTCCGGCCTGGCACAGCCCGGTGTCGACCACGCCCGCACCCGCCTGCTCGACCTGGTGCGCCGCCGGGGCCCACTGCCGGTCGTCGAACTCGCGGCGGTCGCCGACCTGCCGCTGACCGTCGTCCGGGTGCTCCTCGCGGACCTGGCCGGGGCCGGCCTGGTGTGGATCGGCGCACCGCGCCGCACGGGCGGGCCGGCGACCGACCCGGAACTCCTGCGCGAGATCGTGGCACGGCTCCGGGAGCTGTGACCGTTCCTAGTCAGTGAGCAGGAGTGAGTCTTGGACCCATGTCTGGTCACTGCGGACACCCCGAACGGTGGTGGGTGTCCTGGTCGCCCGCGTACTCGCCGCGTCCGGCGGCACGGATCGTGTCCGTGGTCCGGGGATGCCGGGGCGGGGTCCCTCGCGCCCCGGGGCACGCCGGTCGGCCTGGACGGTCCGATGCCCGTGCACATCGCTCCGGTGTGCACGGGGCGGTGTCGTCCGTCGCCGGATCGGGTGCCCCTGGGCGCGTCGTCCGATCGCGATGCTCGCCGCATCGTGCCGGGTGGTCTTACGGGTGGGGCCGGCCAGCGGCTTTTGCCAGTGCTGGGCGCCCCACTTGCTGGTGTAGGCCGGGTCCACGGCGATGATCGCGATACCTGTGGCGTCGGCCATGGAGGCCAGCCGGGCGCGGAGCCTGCCGGTCGGCATGCCGGAGATCAGCTGCCGGAATCGGCGCTTGCGCCCGTGCTTCTCTCTGGTTTTCTCGGCCTGGAAGTCGAGGTCTTCGACCGCGATGGCCTTGACACCGCAGGACCTGGCCCAGTGCAGCAGCCGCGTGAGGGCGTGCCGTACCTGGGCGTCGCGGTGCTGGGCGTTGCCGGACAGGTCATAGAGGAACCGGCGTGGCCGGCCGGTCGGGTTGCCGTGAGTGTCCAGGCGCCATGCGGCGAGGTGGCCGGCCTTGGTGTCCACGCCGATCACGCCACCGGCGAGGGCGGCTTCCAGGAGGATGCTCTTGGCGGGTGGGATCTGCCAGGAGGCGTCCGCGTACCAGCGCCCGCGCCCCGTGTCGTAGTGGATGCGGTAGGCCACCGCCCGGTTGGCCTCCACACGGTCGGCCCACTCCTGCCCCCGGTGCGGGAACCCCACCTGCGCAGCGAGTACGTAACGGCCGTGCTCGGCGTTCGCCAGGTCGGCGAGCGGGGCCGGGAGCTTGATCGACACTTCTCCCTCGGGCGTGATGCGGATCGTCTCGTTGCCGAACCTCTTCCCCGACTCGCCGTCCGCCTGGAGGAACCAGCGCCCGGCTTCCCACCGCTCACGCCACTCGGCCTCAGTGAGCTGCGCCGGGTCGAGGTGGTGGCGGGTACCCAGCAGGCGTTTGCCGCCACGCACGACACGCACCCGGCCCGCTTCCCGGTCGGCCCGAACCTGGTCGAGCCGGTCCTCCAGCACATGCAGCCGTCGCGTCTTGTGGAACCACTCGTGCGCGCAGCGGTAGCCGCCCGGAGCCCGCTTGCTGCCCTTCTGGCCGACCGGCAGCGACAGTCGGTGCCGGATCGTCGTGATACCAGCTTCGAGGGACTGCACGTGTGCAGCCTGGCCGCGCCGGGCGAGCGCCCACTGATCATGCGTGGCCCTCGTGATCGACCCGGCCCACCTGGACGACGACTCGGCCGTCAGACCTCGCTTACGGGCCGCCCATGACTCGGTGGAGTGCTCCAGGCCGTCCGTGCAACGCGCTTTGAGGTCCTTCTAGGCGAGCGAGCCCAGGTGCGCACCCACCAAGCGCAGAACCTTCTCATCTTCGGGCGTGAGGTCTTTGAGCCGGGTGCGTACCGCCACACCGGACGGGCCGAGAGCGACGAACGGCGCGGAGATCGGGCGGCGGTCAGCCATGTTCGGCGGCTTCCAGTGCCTTGCGGGCGCGGCTCTTCGCCGACCTGCGCCCGTACAGGCGGGCGCAGAACGAGGTCAGCACCTCCACCATGTCCCGCACCAGGTCGTCTTCGGCTTCGCCGTCGTCCAGCACCAGCAGGCGACGGCCCGTCGCGGACAAGGCGGCCTCGACAAGCTCGACGTTCATCCGGCCGAGCCGGTCCTTGTGCTCGACCACCACGCAGGTCACGTGCGGGTCGGCCAGCAGACGCCGGGCCTTGGAACGGCAGCCGTTCATCCCGGAAGCGATCTCCGCCTCAACACGAACGACCCGGTGACCGGCCTTCGCCGCCCACGCCGACAGCCGAGCCACCTGGCGTTCCAGATCGCTCTTCTGATCGTGCGAGGACACGCGGGCATACAGGCCCAGACCGCCGACGGCCTCGGGTGTGGCGTTCGCGTCGATGGTCACCAGGATCGTGCGCGGCCCGACCCGCTGAGCCGGTACCGGCAATGTTCCCTCACGGAACCAGCGATACGCGGTCTGCGGATGCACGCCCTGCGTCTTCGCCCATTCCGTCAGATTCACGCTCTGACAACGACACTCACCCATACATGGTTACGCTCACTTATCCGACGTCGAGGACCAGCAGGTGCAGACCCCCCCATCCCGCTCACCGGCACGCCCACGCGACGTCGCGGTCGGGGCCCCGGTCGCGGACGGTGACGCCGGTGCGCCGGCTCCGTGCGCAGGGCGCACGGATGCGGTGGTGACGACGGGGATCACGGAGAGCGTCCCCGCGGGGTTTCACGCGGTGGCGTATCGCGTACAGCGGTGGAGGGCGGCCTCTGCGCGAGTGCGAGGGAGGTCGCCGAGGCCCCGACGCCGTGCCTGCCCCCTGCGGCTCCGGTCGCAGGCCCCGATCGGAAGCACGCAACGAATCGCCGCTGAGCCCGCACCGGACGCAATGATCCGCTCACCGATGCGCAACGGCCGCTTCTTGCCCGGCCGAGCCGGCCGACCGTACCGTCTATGCGATCCCTCCCGGCGGCCCTCCGCC
>NZ_LIQT01000514.1 GCF_001418415.1 Streptomyces hirsutus | reverse complement strand
GCCCGCGCGGTCGCCGGGAACGACGCCGGTACGCCGATTCCGGCGGTCCGCATGCCCTACCGGGTCTCCGCGAAGGACCCGGAGGTGCTGGAGGTGACCGCCACGACCGCGGACTGCGACTGCCGCTGGTACCTGGAGCTGGACTGGTCCTCGGGCGGCCGCTCCGGCACCGTCCGGATCGACGACGACGGCCGTCCGTTCCGCACCAGCGGTATCGAGGGACTGCCCCGCTACGAGTACGACACCTCCCACCGCCGCTGGGCGCCCCGCGCGGGCTGAACGCCCACGCCTTCGGTCGCCGCGGTTACGGGCGCGGAACGTTCCGCAGGTTGGACCGTGCCATCTGCACCATCCGGCCGACCCCTCCGTCCAGCACCATCTTGGAGGCGGACAGGGCGAAGCCGGTCACCATCTCCTTGCTGATCTTCGGCGGGATGGACAGCGCGTTGGGGTCGGTGACGATGTCGACGAGGGCCGGTCCCTTGTGCTTGAACGCGGACTTCAGTGCCCCGGCGAGTTCCTTCGGTTTCTCCACACGTACCCCGTGGGCGCCGCAGGCACGGGCGACGGCGGCGAAGTCGGGGTTCTTCAGGGCGGTGCCGTGCGACGGCAGTCCGGCGACCAGCATCTCCAACTCGACCATGCTGAGGGAGGAGTTGTTGAACAGGACCACCTTCACCGGCAGGTCGTACTGGACCAGGGTGAGGAAGTCCCCCATCAGCATGGAGAATCCGCCGTCGCCGGACATCGACACGACCTGCCGTCCGCGGTCGGTGAACTGCGCCCCGATCGCCATGGGCAGCGCGTTCGCCATCGAGCCGTGGGAGAACGAACCGATGATCCGGCGGCGGCCGTTGGGCGAGATGTAGCGGGCGGCCCAGACGTTGCACATCCCGGTGTCCACGGTGAACACCGCGTCTTCGTCGGCGAGTTCGTCCAGCACGGCGGCCACGTACTCGGGGTGGATCGGCACGTGCTTCTCCACCTTGCGCGTGTACGCCTTCACCACCCCCTCCAGCGCGTCCGCGTGCTTCTTCAGCATCCGGTCGAGGAACTTCCGGTTGTCCTTGGTCCGGACCCTCGGGATCAGGCAACGCAGCGTCTCCCGCGCGTCGCCCCAGACCGCCAGGTCCAGCTTCGAGCGCCGGCCCAGGTGCTCGGGCCGCACGTCGACCTGGACGATCTTCACGTCGTCGGGGAGGAAGGCGTTGTACGGGAAGTCGGTGCCGAGCAGGATCAGCAGGTCGCACTCGTGGGTGGCCTCGTAGGCGGCGCCGTAGCCGAGCATCCCGCTCATGCCGACGTCGTACGGGTTGTCGTACTGGATCCATTCCTTGCCCCGCAGGGCGTGCCCGACCGGGGACTTGATCTTCTGGGCGAACTCCATGACCTCGGCGTGCGCGCCCCTCGTGCCGGCGCCGCAGAACAGGGTGACCTTCTCGGCCTCGTCGATCATGTCGACGAGGCGGTCGATCTCGGCGTCGCCGGGGCGGGCCGTGGGCCGGGAGGTGACCAGGGCGGTCTCGGCGGCCTTCTCGGGGGCGGCCTGGTCGGCGATGTCGCCGGGGAGGGTGACGACGCTGACACCGGAACGGCCGACCGCGTGCTGGATGGCGCTGTCCAGCAGCCGGGGCATCTGCTGCGGGCTGGAGATCATCTCGCTGTAGTGGCTGCACTCGCGGAACAGCTGGTCGGGGTGGGTCTCCTGGAAGTAGCCGAGGCCGATCTCGCTGGACGGGATGTGCGAGGCGAGGGCGAGGACCGGGGCCATGGACCGGTGGGCGTCGTACAGCCCGTTGATGAGGTGGAGGTTGCCGGGCCCGCAGGAGCCGGCGCAGGCGGCGAGCCTGCCGGTGATCTGCGCCTCGGCGCCGGCGGCGAAGGCGGCGGTCTCCTCGTGCCGGACGTGGACCCAGTCGATGGCGGAGTTGCGGCGCACCGCGTCGACGACGGGGTTGAGGCTGTCGCCGACCACGCCGTAGAGGCGCTTGACTCCCGCGCGGGTCAGGATGTCGACGAACTGTTCCGCGACGTTCTGTTTGGCCATGGTTCCCAGGTGCCCCTTCGGTGTCCGTGAATCCCTGGATCTCCGTTCGGGTTCCATGGAGGCACACCCGGAGCGCTCACGCCTCCCAGACGGCGGCGGCCGTGCGGTCGTCCGCGTATCCCTTGACCCGTACCTGGATGTCGGCGAGGAACGCGGCGAGGCCGGGCGGCTCGGGACGGGACCACCGGGTGGCCAGGTGGGCGCCGAGTTCGTCCTCGCCGCGCAGCGGGTCGGCGAGGCCCGGACTGCACAGCAGGAGGGTGTCACCCCGGCGGGCGACGGACGTACGGAAGCGGAAGGGTTCACGCGGAGGTTCGGGGGCGGGCTCGTACGGGCTCGGGGGTGTCGGTATGCCGAGGTCCATGGTGAGCCGGTCGCCCTCGGGGGTCTCGGAGGGCGGCGAGCCGAAGCCGAGGACGGCCCCGCCCCTGGCCTCGGCGGCCTTCGG
>NZ_LIQT01000513.1 GCF_001418415.1 Streptomyces hirsutus | reverse complement strand
CGGACCGGCTCGCCGCCGACGCGCGCGCCGGGCTGATGCGGGACGTGGACCACGCCCGCATCAGCCGCGCCTGGCAGGGCGTGCAAAGCGGCCGGCACCCCCTCGCGACCTTCACCGGCACGGTGCTCAGCCACGGCGCCGCCGCCTGCCCGCACCCTTCCGGCGCCCGCGACCTGCCCGCCCGGCAGGCCCGGCACGACCTGCTCACCGGGCAGGTACGGCTCGGCACCACCGCCGACGACGCCCGCAACCCGTACGCCTACCGGGGCACCGGCCTCGCCCTCGGCCCCGAACTGCTGGGCACCTCCCTGGTCGCGGTCGGACCGGCCGGCTCCGGCAAGACCGGCGCCGTCGTCCGGCCGCTCGCCGAGTCGCTGTGCCTGCACGCGCTCGCCGGACGCGCCGCGGTGGTCGTCGTCGGCGCCGCCGGCGTGGGAGCGGGCCCGGCCGACGCGTACGACGTCGTGGTACGGATCGGCAACCCCGACTCCGTGTACGACCTCGACCTGTACGGCGGGACCACCGACCCCGACGAGGCCGCCGCCGTCCTCGCCGAGGCGCTGGTCGGTGACCTGGCCGATCCGCACCCCGGCAACGACAGCCGGCGCGCCACCACCGTTCTCGCCCAGCTGCTCGGCCCCTTCCGCGCGGTGCACGGCCGCTTCCCCTCCGTCCCCGAACTGCGCGGCCTGCTCGACGGCTCGCCCGGCCCGCTCGCCGAGCTGCGCCGGGGTCTGACGGAGACGGGACAGGAGTCGCTGCTGCGCGAACTCGACGCCCGGGAACGGCAGATGGCGCATCCCGGTGACGTCGGCGGGGTCCTCGCCGACCGGGTGGCGCTGCTCGACCGGCCGGCCTTCGCGGGGTTCTTCGACACCTCCGGGCAGTCCCGGCCCTTCACCCTCAAGGCGCTGGACCACCCCGTACGGGTCCGGGTCGACCTGCCCGCCCGGGGCCACGCCGACGCGTCGCGGGTGCTGGCCCGGCTCGTCCTCGCCCAGTTCACGGCGAGCGTGACGGAGCGCGAGGACCGGTCCCTGTTCGCCTGCCTGGTGCTGGACGACGCGACCGGCGTCATCACCCCCGAGGCCGTACGCGGCATCCAGCGGCTGCGGTCGGCCAACGCCGGGGCCGTGCTCACCCTGCGCACCCTGGACGACGTGGCGAGGCCCCTGCGCGGCCCCCTGCTCGGGACCGTCGGGTGCAGGATGGCGCTGGCCGGGCTCACCCCCTGGGACGGGCAGGACTTCGCCGAGGTCTGGGGCAAGGAGTGGACCGAGGCACGGGACGTCACCGACCGGCAGATCATCGCGGAGAGCCCGGCGGGCAAGGCCTGGCACGCGGTGCGGCGGGCGATCACCGGCAAGGCGCCGACCGCGCGGGCGGTCACCGTGCGGCAGGTCGAGCGGGAGCGGTGGTCCGCGTCCGAACTCGCGCACGCGATGCCGGCCGGGCACGCGGTGCTGTCCCTGACCGACGTCCGGGGCGAGCACGCGCCGCCGCTGCTGGTCGACCTGCGGGGCTGAGGGAGCTCCGGGCGGGGTGGCGCAGCTCTGGCCGGGTCGGTCCGCAGCGGGCGGGCGAGCGCCGGGAGCGGAGCGCATGTGACGACGCAGTGTGCATACGGTGAGGCAGAATCGATAGGGGTCGTTCATACGTGACGGCCAAAACGTCATATCGCTCACCGGCTCGGACACCCGACCGGCCGTTCCCCCGTCGACCTGAAGGCGCCATGCCCCTGACGCTCGCTTCGCTCGCACACCACTCCGCGCTCAAACTGACCGTGCGCGCGGGTGAGGACGGCCTCGATGTGCCGGTCCGCTGGGCGCACGCCAGCGAGCTGGCCGACCCCGTGCCGTACATGGAGGGCGGTGAGCTGCTGCTCATCACCGCGCTCAAACTGGACGCGGAGGACGCGGCGGCGATGCGCCGCTATGTGAAGCGGCTGGTGGAGGCGGGGGTGGTCGGCCTCGGCTTCGCCGTCGGGGTCCACTACGAGGACATCCCCGAGGCGCTGGTCGAGGCCGCGCGCGAGGAGGGGCTGCCGCTCCTGGAGGTGCCGCGCCGCACGCCCTTCCTGGCGATCAGCAAGGCCGTCTCCGCCGCCGTCGCAGCCGACCAGTACCGCGCGGTGACCGCGGGCTTCGCGGCCCAGCGGGAGCTGACCCGGCAGGCGCTGACCGGCGGGCCCGAGGGCCTGCTGGCCGCGCTCGCCGCCCAGGTCGACGGATGGGCCGCGCTGTACGACGCCTCGGGCGCCGTCGTCGCCACGGCGCCGGAGTGGGCGGGCCGGCGCGCCGCACGGCTCACGGCCGACGTGCGGCGGCTGCGGGAGCGGGCCGCGCCCGCCTCGTCGGTCGCCGCCGGACCGGAGGACGACGACCGGGTCGAACTGCACACCCTCGGCACCGGCCGGCGCCCCCGGGCCGTGCTCGCCGTCGGCACCGCCGCGGCGCTCGGCACCGCCGAGCGGTACGCCGTCCACTCCGCCATCGCGCTGCTCACCCTGATCACGGAACGCTCCCGCTCCCTGCACGCCGCCGAACAGCGGATCGGGGCCGCCGTCCTGCGCATGCTGCTCGCCGGTGAGCCGGACCACGCCCGCGCGGTGGCCGGACACCTGTACGGCGGTCTCCTGGACGCACCCTTCCGGATCGTCGTGGCCGAGACGGGCACGGCACCCGCCGCCCGCGCCCAGGGCGACCCGAACGGCGACGCCCTCGGCGCGCTCGAGGAGGCCATGGAGTCCGCCGCCGCCCGCTCCGGCGAGGCGGTCCTGGTGGTGCCGGACGGAGAGCGGCTGGTGGTGCTGGCCGCGGACGGCGGCGCGGCCGTGGCCGCGTGCTGCGACCACGCGGCCGCCCTGGAAGCCGCGCGCGGCACCGGGGGAGCCCACGAACCCCTCATGGGCGCCGACGAGGACGAACTGGTCGTGGGGCTCTCCGCGCCGGTCGGACCCATCGCCGCGTCCGCCGCCTACAAGCAGGCCGGACAGGCGCTGTCGGTGGCCAGGAGGCGGGGGCGGGTGCTGGTGGAGCACGAGCAGATGGCCGCCGGGTCCGTGGTGCCGCTGCTCGCGGACGACGCCGTCCGCGCCTTCGCCGACGGACTGCTGCGGCCGCTGAACGAACACGACGCGACCGGGCGCGGCGACCTCGTCGCCTCGCTGCGCGCGTGGCTCTCCCGGCACGGACAGTGGGACGCCGCGGCGGCCGACCTCGGCGTGCACCGCCACACCCTGCGCTACCGCATGCGCCGGGTCGAGGAGATACTCGGCCGCTCCCTGGACGACCCGGACGTCCGCATGGAGCTGTGGCTGGCGCTGAAGGCGACGTCGTCCGACTGACGGCCGCCGATCCGCCAAAGCGGCGCGCCGGGGTGACCGACTGCTACGACTCGGACAAACGCCCCGTCGTCGGCGCGCCCCTACGGTGGATGCGACAGGCCAAGCATCCACCCCAACGCGGAAGGGCCGGGATTCCCCATGCCCCAGAAAGATATGGCGGCCACCCACGCCTTCTGGCTCGCCGGCCGCCAGGCCACCGGCGAGGCCTCCTTCGACGTCACCTCCCCGTGGGACGGCCGGGTCGTCGGTACGGTGAGCGTGCCCACCGAGGCCCAGGTCGAGGAGGCCGTGGCCGCCGCGTACGCCGCACGGGACGCGTTCGCGGCCACCCCCGCCCACGTCCGCGCCGCCGCTCTCGACCACGTCGGCCGGCAGCTCGTCGAGCGCACCGAGGACATCGCCCGGCTGATCTCGGCCGAGAACGGCAAGCCGATCAAGTGGGCGCGCGGCGAGGTCGGCCGGGCCGTGTCCGTGTTCCGGTTCGCCGCCGAGGAGGCCCGCCGGTTCAACGGCGGAGAGAGCCAGCGGCTCGACACCGACGCCGGCGGCCAGGGGCGGCTCGCCCTCACCCGGCGGTTCCCGAAGGGCGTCGTCCTGGGCATCGCGCCGTTCAACTTCCCGCTGAACCTGTGCGCCCACAAGATCGCCCCGGCCATCGCCGCCGGTGTCCCCATCGTTCTCAAGCCCGCCCCGGCGACCCCGCTGTCCGGGCTGCTCATCGGCGAGCTGCTCGCCGGGACCGAACTGCCGGCCGGTTCCTGGAGCATCCTCCCGGTTCCGAACGACCGCATGCCCGCCCTGGTGCAGGACGAGCGGCTGCCGGTGATCTCCTTCACCGGTTCCGAGAAGGTCGGCTACGCGATCATGGACTCGGTGCCGCGCAAGCACTGCACCCTGGAGCTCGGCGGCAACGGCGCGGCCGTCGTCCTCGCCGACTGGGCGAGCGACGAGGACCTGGACCGGGCCGCGCAGCGCATCGCCGCGTTCTCCAACTACCAGGGCGGCCAGTCCTGCATCTCCGTGCAGCGGGTCATCGCCGACACCTCCGTGTACGACAGGCTGCTGCCGCGCATCGTCGCCGCCGTGGAGGCCCAGGTCACCGGCGACCCGGCCGATGACGCGACCGACGTCGGCCCGCTGGTCAGCCAGGACGCCGCCGAACGCGTCGAGGCGTGGGTGCAGGAGGCCGTCGAGGCCGGCGCCACCGTCCTCGCCGGTGGCAAGCGCGACGGCGCCTCCTACGCGCCGACCGTGCTCGCCGACGTACCGGCCGGGGTGACGATCGCCCGCGAGGAGGTCTTCGGCCCTGTCCTGACGGTGACGAAGGTGGACGGCGAGGCAGCCGCCTTCGCCGCCGTCAACGACTCCAAGTACGGCCTCCAGGCAGGAGTGTTCACCCGCGACCTCCAGGCCGCCTTCCGGGCCCACCGCGCCCTGGAGGTCGGCGGCGTCGTCATCGGCGACGTGCCCTCCTACCGTGCCGACCAGATGCCGTACGGCGGCGCCAAGCAGTCCGGTGTGGGCCGCGAGGGCGTGAAGTTCGCGATGGACGACTACACCTACGAGCGGGTGATGGTCCTGACCGGCCTCGCCCTCTGAGGCAGGCGGCCGGTTCCCGGTCTCCGGGAGCCGTTTTCGGGTGGCCTCGCGGGTGACGCGGGAGGGCCGCCCGCGAGGGGCCCGGCACCGATGCCTTCCGGTGCCGGGCCCCTTCGTTTCCGTTCCGGTGCGTACTTTTCCGTACCCCGCCGTACCTCTCCGTACCTCTTCGTGCTTCTTCGTGTCCTCAGGCGGAGAAGCCGACCCGCGCGAGCCGTAGCGTGCCGCGCAGCCGCAGGCGCACCTCGTGCACCCCGGCGGTGGCCACCGGGGCCCCGGGGGAAGCGAGGGGAGCGCCGAGCGTGACGTACTCGTACGGGCCCGACGCCGGGGCCGACGGGGACAGTCCGGCGAGCACCGGGCCGTCGTCGAGGGAGAGTTCGACGGTGCCCTCGCCGGACACCTCGACGGTCACCTCCCTCGCCCCGTTCCCGAAGTCGCAGCGCCGGAAGACCAGTTCGCCCTCCTGCCCGGCCACCGGTGTCACCGCGTCGCCCGACTCCTTGGTCCGGTCGACGATCTCGGTGCCGCTCTGCTCGTCGAAGCCGGCCGCGTCCAGGCCGTGTTCGAGCACCGCGCGGGGGACGGCGGGCTCGCCGTCGAGCGTGAGGGTGGTCCGCTGCCGGACGTCCGCGCTGGACGCGCCGGCCAGCAGCTCGTACCGGCCCGGCTCCACCCGCCACCGGCCCACCGCCACGTCCCAGAACGCGAAGGCGGACAGGGGGAGTTCGAAGGTGATCCCGGCCGTCTCGCCGGGCGCGAGGGAAAGCCGCCGGTGGGCCACCAGCTCGCGCAGCGGACGCGGCACCGAGGGGTCCACGGCCCGCGTGTAGAGCTGGACGACCTCGTCGGCCGTGACGGCCCCCGTGTTGGTGACCGTGAACGAGACGCGTACCCCCTGCTCCTCGGCCCGCGCCGTGAGGCCGCCGTAGGCGAAGGCCGCGTACGACAGGCCGTGGCCGAAGGGGAACAGCGGAGTGCCCCCGAAGTACAGGTAGGTCTGGCGGGAGCCGATCACGTCGTAGTCGAGCAGACCGGGGAGGTCGGCGTCGTCGGCGTACCAGGTCTGCGGAAGCCGGCCGGCGGGGGAGACGTCACCGGCGAGCACCCGGGCCAGCGCGGTGCCCGCGGCCTGGCCGCCGTGCGCGGTCCAGAGCATCGCCGGCAGGTCGGTCGGATCGACCGCGTACGGGTAGGCGGAGACCAGCGCCAGCACGGTGTTCGGGTTGGCGGCGCGGGCGGAGCGCAGCAGCAGCTCCTGCTGGGCGGGCAGCCGGAGCGTCGTCCGGTCCTCGGTCTCCCGGCCGTTGATGTGCGGGTCGTTGCCGGCGACCACCACGACCGCGTCGGCCCGTGCCGCGGCCCGCGCCACCGCCTCCTCGCCGTGCTCGGTGACGATCAGCTCGAAGACCTCGGGGCCCGCGCCGGCTGCCGCGTCCTGCCCGGCAGCCGTGCTCTCCGCGGCGGCGGCGTTCTCCGGGGCAACCTTCACGCCGTCGGCGGCGACCTGCACGGGGAGTCCTGTTCCCACGTGCCTGAGGAGGTGACCGCCACCGTGCGGTTCCAGCCGGAACGTCTCCTGCACGACCCAGCCGCCCGGCTGGTCGGCGGAGGCGCGGAGGTAACCGTCCTCGGCGACCGACAGATACCGGCCGTCCGGGGCACGCAGGGTCAGCACGCCCTCGCCCCAGTCGGCCAGGGCGAGTTCGGTGCCCTCCGATCCGGCGGTGAGCGGGGCCAGGTCGGTACGGCCGGCGAGCAGCGCCGGATCCAGCGCGCCCTCGGCGCCGCGCGCCGCCTCAGGGGTGTCGGGCGCCGGCGGGACGTGCAGGAAGGCGCCGGCGGAGGTCTTCAGCAGGACGCGGTCCACACCCTCCGCGAACTCCACCCGCTCGGCGCC
>NZ_LIQT01000512.1 GCF_001418415.1 Streptomyces hirsutus | reverse complement strand
AAGCACCGTTGCAGTACTAAGTAGCGACCGCGGCAGAGTCTGCGGGCCCGAACCCACAACCGCGGAGCGCTCTGTGTGCTGGAGAACATCGACAGTCCGACGACGGCTTACGACTTGGTTCGCGATACCGCTGTCGGCAGTTGATCGCCGCTTCGCCCAGGAGTTGGCCGTGACAGGACGTAATGCGGTGGCAGTGGTTCCCGAGCTCCTGCTTGGATGCTCGGCGTGACGTCTGTGGACCTTGCTGATCGCCGTGAGCTGCTGGACCGACTTGAGCAGTACTACGATGCGGTTCCCCGCTCCGGCGCCCGAGTCGAAGACTTCGGGCCGCTGAGCCTGTTCATACGAGAGGGGCAGGGCTGGCCCTTCTACGCACGTCCGACCCTGGGATGGTCCGGATCGGTGAGTGCCGCCGATGTGAACCGGGTCCGCGCCCGGCAGCGGGAACTGGGCATCCCGGAGAGTTTCGAGTGGGTCGCCGAGACCGCGCCCACGCTGCGGGCCGCGGTCGAGCAGGCGGGGCTTGCCGTGCACGAGCACCCCTTGATGGTGCTCGGCCCGGACGTACCGGCTCCCGCCGTGCCCGAGCCGGCCGACGGTGTGGTGGTCCGGACCGTCGGGCCGGACGATCTCGTGCTGCCGAGCGGCGCTGGCCGTTCCTCACCCGGCCTTCGCCGAGCCTGGCACCGGTGGCGGTGCAGCCGGCCTGGCGGAACTGGGCGAGGTGGTGCGCGGCCGTGCCGGTGACGGATCGGTGAAACGCGCGGTGGCACGCATCCTGGCCGGCCTGACGTGCGTTGCCGCCGCGGTGGAGGACAACACGGCCGTCCTGGGCGGCTGTGCTGAGGGTGCGTCCACTTCCGGGCGACGAATCGCCGGTGCCAGGCCAGTAGCGTGGTAGGGGTGACCGCGAACACCTGACGCCAGCGCTCGCGTGGGACCAGCCGGGAGAGCATGGCGAGCCAGATCCGGTCGGCGGGCTCGTAGCGGACCCGGGCGATCTGGCGGCGCAGCACCGCGTTCTCGTGCCGCAACGCCAGCACCTCCGCATCCTTCGCTACGCGGCTGCGCAGTACGGCAGCGGGCACCGCGATCAGATTCCGGACCAGCGCGGTGACGATGGACAGCGGTATCGAAGGATCGTCGCAGATGCTGTGACGGCCAGTCCTGTGATCTGGGAACTTCCAGGTCAGGCCCCAGAATCGTGTTTCCGAGCGGGACAGGCAGCATCCACGGTCTGGGAAGTCTTGGAGGAGGCCGGCATCGAGCCGGTGCCCGAGCGGGCCTCGAGCACCTGGGGGACTTCCTGCGCTCCCAGGCCGACGCGCTCCTGGCGTGCGACTTTTTCGAAACCGTCACCCCGTCCGGGGCCCGCTTGTACGTGTTCGCCGCGATCGAGCACGCGAACCGCCGAATCCGGATCCTGGGCGCGACCGCGCATCCGACCGCGTCCTGGGTGGTCCAGGCGGCGAGGAATCTTGTCATGGACCTCGAGGACGCCGGCTGTTGGGCGCGCTATCTGATCAGGGATCGGGACGGGAAGTTCCCGCGGCTGTTCGACGCCGTCCTCAAGGACGCGGGTATCGAGGTGGTGCTCAGCGGCGTCCGGATACCGAGAATGAACTCGATCATGGAGCGGTGGGTGCGGACCTGCCGACGAGAACTGCTGGACCGCACATTGATCTGGAACCAACGCCATCTCCTGCACGCACTACGCGAGTTCGAGACGTTCTACAACGAGCACAGGCCGCACCAGGGCCTCGCGAACGCCCACCCCCTCCACCCGCTGCCCGCTCCGATCGAGGACCCGGACCGGATCGCCCGTCTGGACATACGACGGCGAGCGCGGCTTGGCGGCACCCTCCACGAGTACCAGCATGCGGCCTGACCAGCACGGATGAGGTATTCGGCAAGCACAGGGTGTCCTTCACTGCCAGATCAGTGACTCTGGTGGCGCTGGCCTTCCTGCCCGGTGTTCCCGTAGCGCCGGATACGGAGCCCGTGCACACCGCGAGCACGAGCCCACCGGTGATCGACGGACACGGTGACAGAGTGAACACCGATGGCCACTGCTGCCCGGAACCCGATAGACGTCCCGTCACGGGCGGTCGAGGGACTGCTGCTGTTCTTCCTGGCGTCGGCCGTCGCCGGAGCCGCGTACGCCTTCGACTTCGCTGGCGGGCTCACGGTGCTCAGCCGATCCGCCCCCGCCTCGCACCGGGCGGGCATGGTGTCCGGCGGCTACCTCGTCGGATACGTCGCCCAGGGCATCGGGGTACCGGCCCCCGGCGCCGTCGTGACCGCGCACGGACTGATGGCCGGTCCGGTGACCGGCGCGGCCGTGCTCGGCGGCTTCTTCGTCCTCGTCGCGGTCGTCGGCCTCGTGGTACTGACGCCCCTGCACCGAGCCGACCGCGAGGCCGCCCGCCCTGCCCCCGCACCGGTCCGGGAGCCGGCCCGGACGGACTCCGCCTGAACACGGGAGCAACGGTGCGCCGATTCGCCCCGCGGTGGAGGCGGGGCGAAGCGGCGCACCTGGCCGGGGCGGTCGCTACGGATTCACACAACCGATCGTGCCCACCGGGAAGTTGTTGCCCGACGACGTGGCCGTAAAGCCGAACGTCACACTTCCGTCGGGATTGATCACCCGATTGTGAGCGACGTTCCGTACCGTCACCGTGCCGTCGGATCCGGTGGTGAGGGAGCCGTTCCAGGCACTGCCGATCGTGGTCCCGGGACCGGGCTTCCACTGCACGGCCCAGCCGTTGAGCGGCGAGGTCCCGTGGTTCATCACCTCGACGGAGCCCTGGAAACCGCCGTTCCAGGAGTTCACCACGTTGTAGACGGCCATGCACTCACCCGTGTGGGGCGGGTCGGTCGGGTCCGGGTCCGGGGGCGGCGTGCTGCCCGAGCCCCGGATGCCGGTCACCTCGCCGTTGCCCCCGTCGAAGACGACGTCGGAGCAGGAGAAGAAGTTCTCCTGGCTGTCCGAACGCACCCACTGCATGAAGATCAGCGCGTCACCGGAGCGGCCGGAGGGCAGCTTCAGGTTCCAGTAGTAATGGCCCCCGTTGGCACCCGGGGAGCCCTGCTGGGGCGGGTCGGTGACGGTCTGGATCAGCTCCAGGTCGTTCCAGCCCAGCTGGGACGTGGGCGACCAGCCGGGCTTGGTGATGTAGACCCGGAAGTCACCCGGGTGCGCAGCCCAGTTGCTGTACTGCGCCTTGATCGTCGCTCCGGACGTCAGATGCGTGCGGGGCCAGTCGGAGCGGGCCGCGTTGTAGGCGGAGAAGTCGTACGGCGACCGGTCGCCGGCACTGCACAGCGTACCGTCCGGCACATACCCCGGGCCGCGCCCGGCAGCCCGGGAGTCCAGGACGGCGAACCAGTTGTACAGGGCCGACGCGCCGCTCTGGTTCAGCGCGGCCCGGCAGGCGGGGTTGGTCGGGTCGAGTGAGCCGGTGCCGGTGACGGCGTCCAGCTGACAGAGGTAGGTGCGCGAACCGGGCATCATCGCCACGCCGTGCGCCTGCGCGTCCTTCTGCCAGAGGAAACTGAGACCGAGCCCTCCGAGGAGGGTCGCCAGTACCGCTGCCAGAGAGACCAGTCTGCTTCTCAGAGCCATGGAGTCTCCTGTCCTGATGCTGAGTTCTTCATGAGCGGTGGAGGGGTGGAACCCCCGCCCGGCCGGGGAGGGCGCCAACCGGACGGGCGGGGGGCTTGGAGGGACCGTCCCGCGGCGGAAGCGGGGCCGGCCGAGCGGCCGGTGCGTCGGCACCGGCCCTCGGCGCGGCCGTTCGCGGTGCGGTCCGGCCGAGGCCCGCCCCGTCGGCGCAGGGAGGGAAGAGCGGGCCCCCGGAGCGAGGGGGCACGGCGGGGCGCGGCCCGCCGTGCGCCTCACGCGGTCCGGCAGGCGGTGCCGTTCAGCCGGAAGGTGTCGGGCCGTGCGAAGGCACCGCTGTAGCTGCCCTGGAAGCCGAAGCTCTGGCTCCCCCCGGCGGCGATCCGCGTGTTGCCGGCCGGTGCGGTCGCCGTGACCGCGCCCGAGGAGGGGGTGACGGACGCGTTCCAGGCGTGGACGATGCTCTGCCCGGAGGGCAGGGTGAAGGCGAGCTGCCAGCCCTCGACGGCGGCCGGGCCGTTGTTGGTGACGGTGACGTTCGCGGTGAAGCCGCCCGGCCAGACGTTCGTGGCGTACGACACCGTGCAGGCGGCCGGGGCGCCGGGGTCCCCCGGATTCGAGCCGCCGCCCGTGTTGACGGTGGACGAGAACGAGTGCACGGCGAGTCCCGCGCCATTCTGCCAGGGCTCGAAACCGGCCTGAATACTCGTCAGGTACCAGTCGCTGCCCGCCAGTCCGCGCGCGACGGTCTCCCGGACGAAGTCCATCACGTCGAAGCTCCAGCTGCTGATCGCCGACGGCGCGACGAATGACAGCACGTCGTTGGTGCCGTTGCCGCCGGACCACACCTGCCAGGTGCGCCCGGCCACGGTGGCCGTGCCGACCTGCGAGCCGATCGGCTGGATCTGCCCCACCTTGTTGAACCAGATCATGATCTCGGTCCGGTTCACCCCGTCGGTCCGGGGCGTCGGGTCCAGCCAGATGTCGTACGAGGCGTTGTACACGGCGTTGTCGACGTAGCCGTACGAGATGCTGGTGGGGGCGTTCGCGATGCCGCTGATGCGCGCAGGGAGGGCGGTGCCCGGCGAGCAGTTGGTGTAGTGGCAGCCGTTGAAGACCGACGGGTAGGACTTCGGCGCGCCGTTGGTCGGCACCGAGCCGTCGGCCTGGGCGACCCGGAAGCCGGTGTCCGTGGCGGTGACGCACTGGGTGGCGCTGGTGCCCCAGCGGTTGTTCTGGACGACGTAGCGCCCCTGAATGACGGTTGATCCGTACTGTTCGCAGACCGTGGTGTCGGCCTGGGCCGGCGCGGTCGCGGTCAGCAGCGCCGCGAGCGCGGCGAGAGCGGTGAGGAGCGCGGCTGACACGGTGCGCAGCGTGCGGGGGTGGTGCCGTAACCGTGGCATGTGGGGGACCTCTCCGGGAGGGTGTGCGGGGTTACCGGCGGGAGTGCTCCCGCCTCCCCATGGGTGGGAGCGCTCCCAATGGTGTTCCGGGAGGGGACTGTAGAAGGCGTCCATGTCCCTGACAACCCTGTGCGCGGCAACCCGTCGAATGCGTTTCGAAGGCGCTGGTCAGATAGGTGATCCACTCGAACTCCGAACGCCGGGAGCGCTCCCGAAACATTCGACGTGCACCGGGGGCGTGCCCGGCGGGCCGGGGCGGCGGGTCGTCAGGCGGATCCGCGCAGCACCAGCTCCGTGCGGAGGATGACGTGCCGCCAGGCCACCGCCGGCTCCTCCATCTCCTCCAGGAGCAGCCGCACCATCGTGCGCCCGATCTCCTCCAGCGGCTGACGCACCGTCGTCAGCTTCGGATCGGTGTGCTGTGCGAGCGGAAAGTCGTCGAAACCGATCACCGCGACGTCGTCCGGCACCCGCCGCCCCGCCGCGCGCAGGGCGCCCAGCGCGCCCGCGGCCATGGTGTCCGACGCGGCGAACACCCCGTCGATCTCCGGGGCGCGCTCGATGAGTTCGGCCATCGCGCGGTGCCCGCTGTCCGCGGAGAAGTCGCCCTCGACGGTCCAGGACGCTCTGCACTCGGCACCCGCCCGCTCCAGCGCCTCCCGGTAGCCGCGCAGCCGGCACTGGGCCACGTACATGCCGGACGGTCCGGTGATGGTCGCGACCGCGTGGCGGCCGCTGTCCAGCAGATGCGCCACGGCGCTGCGGGCCCCGCCGACGTTGTCGGCGTCGACGTAGGTCACACTCTCGTCCCCGGAGCGCCGCCCCAGCAGGACGGTGGGCAGGCCCACTTCGGCCAGCATGTCAGGCAGCGCGTCCTCGGCGTGCACGGACATCAGCATGACGCCGTCGACCCGGCCGCCGCGCGCGTACTCCACGAGACGCTGCCGCTCGGCGTCCGTGCGCACCAGGGTGAGCAGCAACTGCACCTCGGTCTCGGTCAGCGCGTCACCGACGGACCGCACGATCTCCGAGAAGAAGGGTTCACCGAACTGCCGCCAGTCCGGCTCCGTCATGACCAGCGCGACCGCGTCGGCACGCCGGCCCGCCAGCGTACGGGCCGCCAGGTTGGGGACGTACCCCAGTTCCGCGATGGCGCGATGCACGGCGCGTCGCGTCGTGTCCTTCACGCCCGCCGCGTTGTTGATGACGCGGGAGACGGTGCTCCGCCCCACACCGGCGAGCGCGGCCACCTCCTCGAGCGTCGGTGGGCCCGGACGTCGCCTGAGCATGACCACCCCCACGAGATCACTTGATCCTACGGCCCCAGCCATGCCCGTATCGACCGTTCCCACAAGCCCCCGCAACGGGTCGGCTGTACATCATGCTGCCCCGCACAAGGTGCCAAGTACTCGCCGCCACACCCACGCCTGAGCTTGACTCTGTCGGGGATCTTGGGGTGGCCGGTCTCATCCACCGACGAAGCGCCAGGAGCGAGGTCGGGGGATCCCCTGCTGGTCCAGGTGGGTCTGGAACGCAGTCGGCTGCCGGGGTGGACGGCCCTGTTCCGCAGGCGAGGAATCGGTCGAGAGCCGTTCGATGTTCACCGCGATGGCGGTGAGAACGTGCTGGACATGGGTCTTGGCGAGTCCTCGGTAGCGGCATCGCCGCATCTCGTGGCCGTGCACGAGCTCGTTGACAGTGCCTTCGACACCGGAGCGGAGCGCGTAGATGCTGCGTCGGTCCGCACTGTTGTGCTCGGCGCGGGCACGTCGTTGCAGGTCGAGCAGGTCCTTGGGTGGGAAGCCCACGCTGCGTGAGGCCGCACGGGAGCTGGTGCACTTCGAGCGGGCCGGGCACGGACCGCACTGGCTCTTGGCGAACTTGACCACGATCAGCGGTGCCGCCTGCGGTGAGGAGGTCGGATACGGGCCGTACCAGGCGCGGCTGGTCTGGCCATGGGGGCAGGTCACCTGCCGCTGCTCGAAGTCGATGCGGAAGACGTCCCGGCCGAAGCCGCCCTGTTCGCGGTGCTGGCGAGTGGGGTTACCGCGCACTGGGCCGACCAGTTCCACCTGGTGGAAGCGAAGGGCGCGATCCTGGTGGACGAGCGTGGTGTAGCCGCTGTCGATGAGATGCTCGGCGGGCAGCGGGCGGCGGCGTGCGAGCCGGTGGTGGATCTCGGGCAGGGCCCGGGAGTCGTGCTCGGTGGCCCCGGTGGTGGCCACATCGGTGATCACGTTGGTGCCGTTCTTGTCGCAGGACTCGGTCACATGGGTCAGGTAGCCCTTCCAGCGGGTGGCGTGTCCGCGGCGGCTGTAGCGAGCCTGGGTGTCGTAGGGGGAGACGATCGCGGTTCCCGACGGCGGCAGGCCGCCGTCCTCTGGGGTGCGCCAGCGGATCCTGCCGCGCTCGTCGAGCAGGTAGTTCTGCACGAAGATCTCCCGCAGGGCCTTGACCTGCGGCCCGGAGGGGAAGGGGACGGGATACCGGCGAAGATGCGCCGTAGGAGCGCAGCTTGTCGGTGACCAGCACCCTCGGCACCGTGCGGGTCTTCTTCAGCAGCCTGCGGAAGAAGCGCTGGGCCGCGGCCTTGTCCCGGCGGGACTGTACGAGAATGTCCAGGACGGTGCCGTCGGCGTCGACGGCCCGCCACAGGTACTTCTGCTCTCCGTTGATCTTGATGAAGACCTCGTCCAGGTGCCATGTGTCCCCGGGCCGGGGCCGCCGGCGACGCAGCGCGTCGGCGTAGGCCTGCCCGAACTTCAGGCACCACCGCCGGACGGTTTCGTAGGAGACGAGCACGCCGCGCTCGAGCATCAGTTCCTCGACCTCGCGGAACGACAGCGGAAACCGGTGGTACAGCCACACGCAGTGGGAGATGATCTCGACGGGGTACCGGCGCCCCCGGTACGACGGCGGCGCGGACGACACGAGCAGTCCCCTCCCCGATACGACCTCCACGGAGATCATCCCACGCCGGTCAGCCAACGTGACAACGCCCGCCGGAGAGCTCACGGACAAGCTCGCCGCGCCGGGGTGGCCAGCCGATGTCCGGACCGTGGGCGGCAGCTTCAGCGTCGGCACCGCGGAACCGCCGGGCAACCCCGGCTGACAGTCCACAAAGGTGGCTGCATCCTGAACCACGTGGCGAGGATGCGGTCCCGACGGTGCGGAATCGCCACGGCGCCGACACCCGTTACGCAAGGTCGTCAACGGGGTGAACGTGTCTGATGCGGCACTAGCTGGTACCGGCGGGCGGGTCGGCGTAGACGCCGTGCAGCATGCCGGTGGCCTGCCCGACTTCGATGAGATAGCCGTCCGGGTCGCGCAAGTAGCACCGCAGCTCGGCCGTGCGATCGATGGGTGGCGTGAGGAATTCGGCGCCCTTCGCACTCCACTCTCGGTGGCATGTCTCGATGTCGGCGACGCGGAGGTTGAGGAAGCTGCTGACCGTGCTCGGGTCGGTGGGCGGGCGCAGGGTGACGTCTGGCTTGTCCGGGGTGGGGCCGCCGCCCGGGTTCATGATGATCCATCCGTTGCCGAGCTTGATGGTGCAAGGGTTCTCCTCGAGCACCACCTCACCGCCGAGAACGTCGGTGTAGAAGGCGCGAGATCGGGCTACGTCGGCCACCGTCAGAAAGTGAGTGAGGAGGATCCCGGAATCCGGGGCAGGAAAACCATCACGGTGCATGCAAGGCCTCCAGGTAAATCGGATCTTTCCCTCCATAGTGGTGGACGGATGTCCGTGGGCACGAATGAACACGGCCGGGAGGGGAGCCGGCCGTGCTGGCCGCCAGGCACTCCGCTGACCAGTGCCCGTNNCGACACGGGCACTGGTCAGCGCACGTCGACGTAGTCGCCGCCGGACACGGCAGTGCCGGGATCGGCGACGAAGCTGTCCCTTGTGCCGCTCGAAAAGTCATCGGCGCAGGTGGGAGTGGTGCGGTTCGGCCCCGGGAGCATGTCCGCGTGACCGTATCCCTGCTGTACAAGGTGGCCCGGAGAGCTGCTGTCCGTCCCGTCGGTGCTGCCGCGCCTGACACCTCCAAGGACGCTGAGCTGCTCGTGCCGCAACACGAGCATGCGGTCCTGCGCCGTCAGATCGCCGGCCCGGTCCGCTCCGAGCCGGCGACCGGTTCCGGTGCGCCGCCCTGTCCGTGCTGATACCCCGGCGACCCCGGCGCGAGGTCTTCCCGGTCACCCCCTCCACCCTGCTCGCCTGGCACCGCAGGTTCGTCGCTGTCACGTGGGACTGCACCGCACGCCGACGCTGCCCGCGCCGAAATCCTCATCCGTCCTGCTGGGAGCCGGTGGGGGGGTACCGGATCCTGAGGGCCGTCGCTCGAATCGGCGCTCTGGCGCGGCCGTCGATGGCCGCGGCAACATGATCGATCGTGCTGTTGTGACTGGCTTACCCGGGGGTGACCAACGCGTTCGCCATGCTGCGCCTGCTACCGATGAGCGACCGGGACAAGGGCGTGGAGATTCTGGCGCTGCGTCATCAGATCACGGTGCTCGAGCGGCGGCCGGGCCGGAGCGGGCCACGGTTCGATGCGAGCGATCGGGCGTTCCTGGCGGCGTTGCCGCACCCGCTGGCTGGAGCACGCGCGCGTGGCGGAGCGCCCGGCACCGGGGACGGCCGCGGGCGGCCGGCTGCGGGGCAGGGTGTCCGGCTGAGGGCGGTGGCGGAGACCCGACTGAGCGGGTGACGCGGACATGCTTGGTGACTCGGCTCGCGTGAAGCCGCACCTGGCCGCAGACTATGACTCTGGGTGTGCGCTTGGTTGCACCCGTGAGTGCGAGGGCGG
>NZ_LIQT01000511.1 GCF_001418415.1 Streptomyces hirsutus | reverse complement strand
CGGCGGGCGCGGCGGGCGCGGTGGGCGCAGCAGGCGCGGCAGGCGCGGTGGGCGCAGCAGGCGCGGCAGGCGCGGCAGGCGCCGTGCCCGTGCCCGCCGCCTCGTCCAGCAGCCCGAACGCCTCCCGTGCCGTCGTCGTGCCCTCCGTACCGGCGTGGAACTGGCTGCCCAGCGCACGCAGCGGCAGATACGCCTCCGGGGCGAGCAGCAGCACCGTCAGCGCGGTCGTCAGGTCGAGGGAGCCGTGGAGCAGGCGCAGGCCCACCGGGACGGCGATGAGGGCGAGGGACAGGGTGGCCACGGTGTCCAGCACCAGGGTGGACAGGAAGGTGATGCGCAGGGTGCGCAGGGTGGCCCTGCGGTGGGTGTCCGCGACCTCGGCGACGATGCCCTCCTGGGCGTCGGCGCGGCCGAAGGTGCGCAGGGTCGGCAGCCCGCGCAGGGCGTCCAGGAAGTGGCCGCCGAGGTGGGCGAGCGCCGCCCACTGGCGGGCGGTGGCGTCCCGGGTGTGCAGGCCGACCAGGGCGCCGAAGACCGGGATGAGGGGCAGCGTGACCAGCAGGATCGTCGCGGCGAGCGGATCGTGCAGCAGCATCGCCACGAGCACGGCGGGCGGTACGAGCGCGGCCACCAGCATCTGCGGCAGATAGCCGACGAGGTACGGGTCGAGGGCGTCCAGGCCGCGGGTGAGCAGGGTGCTGATCTCCCCGGTGCGGCGGTCCTGGGCGTCGTAGGCGCTGCGGCGGGCGGCGGCCCCGAGCAGACCGGTGCGCAGTTCCAGCTTGATCCCGGACGCGGCCCGCTGCGCGGCGGCGGCCCGCACCCACCCGACGAGGCCCCGCGCGACGACCGCGGCCGCGACCCAGGTGACGGCGGTGGCGGTGGGACCGCGCCCGGTGAACACCTCGCCGAGCAGCCGGGCCAGGGCGAGGGCCTGCCCCACGGTGCCCGCCGCGCCGAGCAGGACGGCGGCCGTCACCAGGACCGCCGTCGTCCGGGTCCGCGGGGTCAGCGCGAGCAGCCGCCGCCGCACCACCCGGTCGGACAGGGCCCCTCCGCCGGCCGGGGGCCGGCGGTCCGCCGGGACCTCGCGGTCGCCCGACGCATCCCGGTCGCCCGAACCGGAGGCCTTCCGGTCACCGGAGGAACCCCGGCCGCCCGGACCCGTGGGCCGGTCGTCAGGTGACCGGTCCTTCGGTGCGGGCGGCCGGGTGCCGGGCGTCCCGTCGGCCGCGCCCTGCCGGCGGGACATCAGAAGTACGCCGGGGATCGGTCGTCCGCCTTGGCGCGGTGGGCCCACCACTGCATCGCCTGGAAGGCCAGCAGCACCGGCAGGACCAGCAGCACCACGGGTCCGACGACGGCGAGGGTCGACGGGTCGGCGGCGGCCTCGGCGACCGAGACGTCCTCCCCGGCGCCGGCGCTGCTCACCAGGGCCTGCGGGAAGTGCGCGGCGCCCAGCAGCAGCACCGGCGACAGCGCGGCGAAGCCGCTGACGAGCAGGGCCTTCCAGCCGGCGGACGCGATGATCCTGGGCGCCAGGAGCAGGGCGGCCAGGGCGGCCAGGAACAGCAGGGCGGTGGGCAGGGGGTTGAGCAGGCCGTCGCGTACGGTGCTGTCGGCGACGGCCACCAGTGCCGTCAGGGCGGCGAGGCCGGCCGCGGCTGGCGCCAGCCGGCGGGCGAGGCCGGCGGCCCGTCCGGCGACGCTCCCCTCGGTGCGCACCGCGAGGAACACGGCCGCGTGCAGGGCGAAGACGGCGACGGCGGTCAGCGCGGACAGGATCGCCACCGGCTGCAGCAGCACCGCGGCGTCGATGGGGAGGTGGCCGTCCTTCACCGGGATCGCGCCGATCAGCACGCCGCCGAGGAGCCCCCACATCAGGGCGAGCGTCAGGCAGGCGAACCGGACCAGGGCGTCCCAGCGGCGCAGGGAGCGCTCGCCGGAGCCCCGGCGGCGGAACTGCGTCGCGGCCTCCCGCACCAGCAGCGCGGCGACGGCGCACACGATCACCGGGTACACCCCGCTGATCACGCCGGACTCCAGGCCGGGGAAGCCGCCGAGGGTGATGCCGGCCGCGGCGACCAGCCAGACCTCGTTGCCGAGGAAGAACGGTCCGGTGGCCGCGGCGACCGTGCGCCGTTCGGCGTCGTCGCGGGCGAGCCGCCCGCCGATGATCCCGGTGCCGAGGGTGATGCCGTCCAGGGCGAGGTAGCCCGCCAGGAAGAGCCCCAGCAGCGCGTACCAGATGTTGTGCCACACGTTGAACTCCCGGTGGGTAGGGCGCTGTGGAGAGCCGTCAGAAGGTCGGGACGGAGGGCGGGGGCGAGGAGGCGGCCGGGGCCGGCTCGCCGGCCTGCCGGGGCAGGTCCGCGGCGGTGTCCTCGGACTTCTCGCCGGGGGCGCGGCCGAGGTGCGAGCCGTCCGGGCCGCGCCGGGCGAACCGCAGGAGCAGGGCCCAGTCCACGATCAGCAGGCCGACGACGAGGGTGCCGAAGACGAGCAGCGAGGTCAGCACGGTGCCGAAGCCGAGCCCCGGGGTGACGGCGTCCTCCGTCTTCAGCACGCCGTAGACCGCCCAGGGCTGGCGTCCCACCTCACGGAAGATCCAGCCGGAGACGTTCGAGACGTACGGCAGGACGAGGGCGGCGGTGAGCAGCCACAGCAGCACCTTGCGGCGGATCAGGTTGCGCTTGATCATGAACAGTCCGCCGGTCACGGCGATCAGCATCATGAACAGCGCCGGGATGATCATGACGAATTCGGCGGTCTGGCTGAACCCCGGCGGGAAGTAGTTCCCGGGCCCGAACTTCTCCGTGAAGGTCTCCACCAGGGCCTGGGCCCGGTCGGACCGTTCGCCGTACTTGGTGGGGGTCTGCCGCACGGAGTGGTCGATCTGCCAGCCGCCCAGCGCGGCCGTGGCCAGGATGAACACCGGGGCCAGTGGCAGGGCCAGCTTCATCGAGGACCAGAAGAACTCGTCGTGGCCGGTGCGGCGGCGCAGGTGCCAGGCGCTGACGGCGATGATGAAGAAGGACCCGGTGACCACCGCGGCCGCGAGGATGTGGGCGGACGCGGACAGCGCGTTGGGGTTGGTGAGCAGGGCGGTGAAGTCGGTGAGGCGGACCGTGCCGTCCTTCGTCTCGTAGCCCACCGGGTGGTTGAGGAAGCCGTTGGCGGTGAGGACGAAGAAGACCGAGGCGTACGCGGTGAGCGCCACCAGCCACAGCAGGACGGTGTGCAGGGTGCGGCCCATCCGGTTCCAGCCGAAGATCCACAGGCCGAGCAGGGTGGATTCGGCGAAGAACGCCACGAGGGTCTCGATGGCCAGCGGCGCGCCGAAGACGTTGCCGACGAAGTGGGTCAGCCCGCTCCAGGTGAGGCCGAACTGGAACTCCATCACGATGCCGGTGCCGATGCCCATGGCGTAGTTGATGACGTAGAGCTGGCCCCAGAAGCGGGTCTGCCGGCGGTGGGTTTCCTTTCCGGTGACCGCCCAGCGCGTCTGCATCACCACCAGGTAGGTGACGAGCCCTAGCGTCAGCGCGACGAACAGATAGTGGGCGATGGCGGTGATGGCGAACTGGAGCCGTGCGAGTACGAGCACGTCGTCCACGATGGTTCCCCTCGGTCGGCTGTGAAGCCGTCGGTCGTGTGGTGGCTTGCGTGGTGATGCGGGTGGATGGACGGCCTTCCCACTTCAGCCGGAGCCGGTGGAGTGCGGCTCGCGGCGTGGTGGAGTCGTGGTGGAATCCGGCTCGAGCGGGCGGGCCGGGGTCCCGGCTCGCAGTTCGCGGTTCGCAGTTCGCAGTTCGCAGTTCGCGGCTCACGGCTCACGGCTCACGGCTCACGGCTCGCAGTTCGCGGTTCCCGGTTCCCGGTTCCCGGTTCCCGGTTCGCGGTTCGCGGTTCGCGGTTCGCGGGAGTTTTCCGGCTCCCCCGCGGCCGTCCCTGCGTCGGGGCGGCCGGGGGGCGTCGGGCGCCCCTGTGCGGGGCCGACTGTTCCTGAGTGGTGGTCAGGAACGGCTGTCAGGAGTGGCTGGAGTAGGCGAGTTCGTCGTGCTCGATCGCCATCTCGTCGGTGTAGACGAGGTCGAGGTAGCGCTCCCCCCGGTCGGCCAGCAGCGTCAGTACGCGGCTGGGGCGCGGGAGTTCGGGCAGCAGGGTGTCGATGGCGGCGACCACCGAGCCGGAGGAGCCCCCGGCGAAGATGGCCTCCTGGCGCAGCAGCCGGTGGCAGCCGCGCACGGCGGCGGCGTCGTCGATGTGCACCACCCGGTCGATCTCGGCCGGGGTGAGCAGTTCGGGTACCCGGCTCGAACCGACGCCGGGCAGCATCCGCGGGCCCGGCGGCGTACCGAAGATGACCGAGCCGACGGCGTCGACCGCGACCACCTGCAGCGCCGGCCAGACGCGGCGCAGTCCGCGGGCGAGGCCGTGCAGGGTGCCGGTGGTGCTGACGGCGGCGACCAGGACGTCGACGGGGTCGGGGCAGTCCGCGATGACCTCGCGGGCGGTGGTGACCGCGTGGGTCTCCCAGTTGAGGTGGTTGGCGTACTGGTTGATCCAGACGGCGTCCGGGTCCTCGGTCAGCAGGTCCTGCACCCGGGCCAGCCGGGTGTGCAGATAGCCGCCCGCGGAGTCGGGTTCGCGGACCATCTCGATCTCGGCGCCGAACTGGCGCAGGATCCGCAGGTTGGTCCGGGAGGCGTTGGGGTCGACGACGGCGGTGAACCGCAGTCCGTGCCGTACGGCCACCATGGCGAGCGCCACCCCGAAGTTGCCGGAGGTGCTCTCGACGATGTGGGTGCCGGGACGGATCATGCCGTCGCCGATGCCGCGCTCCACGATGTAGCGGGCGGAGCGGTCCTTGACGCTGCCGCCGGGGTTGAGCATCTCGAGTTTGGCGAGGACCTCGATGTCCCGCTGCGGGAAGAGCCGGTCGAGCCGGACGAGCGGGGTGTTGCCGACGCAGTCGGTGATGGAGTCGTGGATCACGCCGGCTCCCGTCGCGCGGTGGGGGTGTCGTGCGGGCGGGCGCCGAACAGGGCGCGGCACCCGTCGAGTCCGTGGAGGGTGGTGGGTACGTCGGCGGCGGGGCCCAGCTCCCACTGGGCGCGGGTCATCCGCCAGCGGGTGAGGACCACCGGTTCGCCCTTGCGGGGGTGGATCTCGATGCCGTCCGGCTGGTAGCCGAGCTTCTTGTTGACGGCGAGGGCGGCGGCGCCGTCCTCGAACACGGCGGAGGTGGCGTACCGGGCGCCCAGCCCCTCGAAGGCGAGGCGGAGCGCCGCGGCGCGCATCTCGGTGCCGATGCCCCGGCCCTGGTGGCCGCGGGCCAGCCAGCTCTCGGTGGCGATCTCGCCCAGGACGGGGAATCCCCTGGCCTGCAGGCCCTGGACGCCGACGGGCCGGCCGTCGAGGAACACGGCGAGGCCGAGGTTCCAGTAGTCGGGACGGCTCAGTGCGAGCCCTTTCCACAGGTACTGCAGGACGCGGCCGGCGACGACCTGGGGCAGTGCGTTGCTCCAGCCGCCCTGGAACGGGGTCGCGTCGGGGGCGTGGATGCCCTGGTCGGCGACGAGTTCCGCGAGGGCGCGCAGGTCGCTCTCGTCGGGGACGCGCAGTTCCAGCCCGGGGGTGGTGAGCCGGAGCCGGAACTGCGGCGCCCAGACCGCGAGTGCGGCACGGCCGCCGCGGGGGGCCGTCGCCGGGCCGGGGCCCGGTGCCTGGTTCGGTGCGCCCGGTGTGGTCCGGGTGCTTTCAGCGGTGTTCTCTGCCATGGGGGAATGCTCCGCAGACGGTCTCAACGGGTGGTGGAAGACGTCTCGACGTGCGGACGGGCGGTGACCGGGGGCTCCGGCACGGCGGCCCCGGAGGCCGGGGCCCCGGTGGCGGGGACGCGCGCGTCCCGGTGGCCGCCCGAGGTGAGCCGGAGGGTGCCGATCACCAGGCCGGTCAGGATGACGACCGGCCACAGCACGTCGGGCAGGGCGCCGACGGCGCCGCCCAGGCCGAGCAGCACGAACGCGCCCGCCCGCAGCCGGCGCAGCCGCGCCGGTCCGGGCGCCGGCACGGCGAGCAGCACACCGGCGATCACCAGTGCCCCGCAGGCCGCCGGGTCGAGCACGCCGAGCGCGTCGAAGGCGTCGCCGAAGGCTCCGCGTACGGCGGCCAGCGGCGGGACCACCCAGAACCAGGCGAGACCGGCCGCGGCGAGCCACCCGGCCGTCCGCTCCGGGGTGGCGTGCCACGGGCGCCGCATACCGCGTTCGGCGAGGTCGACGGCGTTGAACGGGCCGTACAGCACGGGGCGCCGGCCGAGCACCAGCGCGGGCAGGGCGGCCAGTTCGATTCCTCCGTATCCGGTGATCCCGGCGGTGAGGACGGAGAACTCGACGTAGAGGGCGACGCCCAGGGCCGGTGTGTCCGGCAGCACGCCGATCGGGTAGAGCAGCATCGGCAGCAGGAACAGGGCGCCGCCGGGCCACCCGGCCAGGCCGTGACCGGCGCCCCGGGTGAGCAGCGGACGGAGCAGGAGCAGCAGACCGGTGTAGCCGGCGGCCAGGACGACGGCCGTGGCGGTGGCCGTGAGCAGTGCGCCGCCGCCGTGGTCGGGGGCCTTCGTGGTCAGCAGGTGTGTCAGGGCCGCGGCTCCGGCCGCCACGCGCACCGCCCGTCCGACGGGCCCGGCGTCCCGCCCGAGGACGGGAGCCCGGCGCACGCCCGGGGTGCGGGCCGGGCTCACAGCTCGACCCTCACGCCGTAGCGGCGCAGCCAGTCGTTCAGGCCGAGCAGCATCTCGACGTTGGCCCGTGCCACCCAGGCCCGCATGCCGCTGTCCAGGACGGACGGGTCGTCGATGAGGGCGCGGACGCCGGCGGTGTCGGCGAGCGGGGCGGCCGGTGCGGACGGGTCGGCGAGCAGGGCCGCCATGCCGTCGCACAGGGCGTGGCCGTAGGCGGGGTCCTGGGTGACCGGATAGGGGCTCTTGGCGCGGTTGACGACGTCGTCGGGGAGCAGGTCGGCGACGGCGGCGCGCAGCAGGGACTTCTCCCGGCCGTCGAAGCTCTTCATCGACCACGGCACGTTGTAGGCGTAGGTGACCAGGCGCCAGTCGCAGAACGGCATCCGGGTGCCGAGTCCGGCCGCGGCGCCGAGCGACTCGTCGTGGGAGAGCAGGGTCTCCAGCCAGCGGGTGAGGTGGAAGTAGGTGATCTCCCGCATCCGCAGGTCCTGGCCGCTCTCGCCGTCCAGGCGGGGCACCTGGGCCATGCTGGTGGCGTAGGCGTCGGCGCAGTAGCCGCCCAGGTCGAGCTTGCCGAGCAGGTCGGGGGCGAGCAGGTCGCCGCCCAGGCCGTGCTTACCGCCGCCGAAGCGGGCCATGGCCACCCAGGGCAGGGTGGGGGCCTCGACGAGTTCCTTGTTGTGCACCCAGGCGAAGCCGCCGAAGACGGCGTCCGCGATCTCGCCGAGCAGGACGGAGCCGACGTGCTCGCGCACCGCCCGGCACAGCAGGTGCAGCGAGGTGTTCATGTTGCCGAGCGGGCTGGGCACGTCCTTGGCGCGCAGGACGGCGGCCCGCACCGCCGGGTCGATGATGTCGGAGGTGTCCAGCACCAGGTCGGTGTGCTCGGTGCCCAGGTGCCGGACGACGGACTGCACGAACGGGGCGTCGGGGCTGCCCCAGATCTCGTCCTGCTTGAACTCCTCGGCGGAGTCGAAGGAGACGGTGAAGGTGCGGACGGTGCCGCCGCCGCGCTGGGCGAGCGCCTGGTGGGCGAGGGCGGTGACGGCACTGGAGTCGATGCCGCCGGAGAGCAGGATGCCGGGGACGGCGCCGGTGCCGAGGCTGCGGCGCACCGAGTTGCCGAGCAGGTCCCGGACCCGGGCGATGGTCTGCTCCTGGTCGTCGGTGTGCTCCTGGGCGGTCAGCTCCCAGTAGCGGTACGCCGTCCTGCGGCCGCCGCGCGCCAGGCGCAGGACGTGGCCGGGCTCGACCTGGGCGAAGCCCTTGAGGATGCCGTGTCCGGAGGTGCCGGCGTAGGAGAACAGCTCGCGCAGGCCGTCGGCGTCGATGACCGGTTCCACGGCGGGGTGGGCGAGGATCGCCTTGCGTTCGGAGCCGAACAGCACGCCGGAGGGCAGCGGGTAGTAGTAGAGGGGCTGGTTGCCGAGCCGGTCGCGGGCGAGCACCAGTTCCTGGTCGCGCTCGGACCAGATGGCGACGGCGAAGGCGCCGTCGAGGTGTTCGGCGAACCGCTCGCCCCAGCGCAGATAGGCGCGGCCGACGAGTTCCGCCTGGGTGGTGGGGCGGCCGGTGACGCCGAGGTCCGAACGCAGCGCGTCCGTGTCGTACAGCACACCGGTGACGGCGGCGGCCAGGACCGTACGCCCGGCCTCCTCGAACACCCAGGGCTGGCGGGGGGCTCCGGTGCCGTCCTCGTCGGACCACCGGGTGCCGACGGCGGCGTGCTCGGCGAGCCACAGCCGCTCGCCGTCGGGGCCGCGCTGGGCGAGCGCGGCGGTCATGGCGAGCAGCGTGGGCCGCTCGCGTCGCAGATCCCGCTCGTGATCGATCCATCCTGTGATTCCGGACACGGCGTGGGCTCCTCTCGATGGGGAGCCACAGGCTGGCCGGGGCACCTCAAGTTTCCCTGGACGGCCTCTCCAGCGGCCCTGCGGACGATGCCGCGCGGACCGGATCCGCGGACAACGGGGTCCGGGCACCGGTACCGGAAGGGAGAGTGGCCGTGGGCAAGGAGCCCGAGGAACTTCAGGAGCGGCCCGGGAGGCCGACGGACGGACGGACGGACGCGGCGGACGCGGCGGATGCGGCGGATGCGGCGGATCCCGTCGGCACTGCGGATGCGGGCGACGCGGCGGATGCGACCGACGCGACCGACGTGCTGATCGTGGGCGGCGGGATCACCGGACTGAGCTGTGCGCTGTTCCTGCGCCACCACGGGGTGCGCTGCGTGCTGGTGGAGCGGCACGCGTCGACCTCGGTGCATCCCCGGGCGTGGGGGTGGTATCCGCGGACGCTGGAACTGCTGCGGTCCGTCGGGGCGGAGGAGGCGGTCCTGGAGGCCGCCGCCGGGTACGCGGAGCACCGGCGTCAGGCGACCGTGGAGTCGCTGACGGGACGCGAGGTGAAGGCGGTCATGCTGCCCGCGCCCGGCGACCTGGGCGCCGTCACGCCGTCCCGGCAGATCTCGCTGGGCCAGGACCGGATGGAGCCGATCGTCCGCGAGGCGGCGGACCGTGCCGGGGCGGTGCTGCGCTTCGGCAACGAACTGACCTCCTTCGAACGGCCCGAGGGACCCGCCGGGCCGGTCGTCGCGACGGTCAAGGACCGGGACACCGGCGCCGAGCGGCGGGTGCGGGCCCGCTGGCTGGTCGCGGCGGACGGCGGGCGCAGCCCCGTACGGGAGACGCTGGGGATCCGGCGCGTGGGCCGGGGCACGCTCCAGCACCAGGTGAGCATCCTGTTCCGTGCGGATCTCACGGGCCCGCTGGCCGGCCGCCGGTTCTCCATCTGCCAGATCGAGAACGACGAGTTGAAGGGCGCCGTCCTGGGCCACGACGACACGCTGCGGCGCGGCACCCTCATCCTCCAGTACCGCCCCGAACGGGGCGAGACGCCCGAGGACTTCACGACCGGGCGGTCCGTGGCACTGGTGCGCTCGGCCGTCGGCGACCCGGACCTCGACGTGGACGTCGTCGGCGTCCTGCCGTGGGAGCTGGCCGCCCTGTCCGCCGAGCGGTTCCGGGACGGATCGGTGTTCCTGATCGGGGACGCCGCGCACGTCGTGCCGCCGATCGGCGGCTACGGCGCCAACACCGGTATCCACGACGCGCACAACCTGGCCTGGAAGCTGGCGTCGGTACTGCGCGGCGAGGCGGGCGAGGCACTGCTCGACAGCTACGACGCGGAGCGCAGGCCGGTCGCGGAGGCGACCCTCGAACAGGCTCAGTTGCGGTTGCTGGTGCGGTCCGGACGGGCCGACGAGGAACAGCGCCGGGCCACCGCGGACGTGCTCGCGGTGATGCTCGGGCACACCTACCCGTCGGCCGCGGAGCCGGGGGCGCGGCTGCCCCGGTTCCGGGACCCGGCGGAGCTGGCCGGCGAGCCCGGGACCCGCGCCCCGCACGTACCGGTGCTGCTGCGCGGTGGCGGCGAGGGCGACGGCGGCCGGGAGGTTCCCGGTTCGCTGCTGGACGTGTACGGCGGCGACCCGGCGCCGGTGCTGGTGCACGGCGGCGGGACCGCCGGCGGCGACGAGCCGGTGTGGGCCCGCGCCGCCGCCGAGGCCGCGCGGCGGGCCGGGGTGCGTCTGCGTACCGCCGGGTTCGGGGTGGGGCTGCGGGATCGGTCGGAGCGGGGCTGGCACGAGCGGTACGGGGTGCGGGCGGACGGTGCCGTGCTGGTGCGCCCCGACGGCTTCGTCGCCTGGCGGTCGGCCGGTGTCCCCGCGGACGCGGCCGGCGCCCTGACCGGTGCCCTGCGCCGCGCCCTGGCGCGGGAGGAGGAGCCTGCCTGACCGCACGCGGGCAGGGGAAAGGGCCGCCGTCCTCGTGGACGGCGGCCCTTTCGCCCGTACGGGCTACGGGGTACGGGGTATGGGTGCGGGTCCTACGTCACGGTGAAGTTGGCCATCATCGCCATGTCCTCGTGCTCGAGGTTGTGGCAGTGGAAGACGAACTTGCCGGTGTGGTCGTCGAAGCGGACGAGGAGGCTGAGCTTCTCGTTGGGCGCCATGCGCGCGGTGTCCTTGAGCCCGACGTCCTCGGGGTTGACGTTGGTGGAGCCGCCGCGCTTGTACACCTGGAACGGTGACAGGTGCAGATGGATGGGGTGGTGGGTGGTGGAGGTGAACTCCCAGATCTCGACCTCGCCGCGTTTGACGTCGGCCCAGCTGCGGTCGGTGCTGAACGGATGGCCGTTGATCTTGTAGACCCAGTGGCCGTCCTCGCGGTCGCGGCCCAGCGTGAAGGAGCGGGTGCGCACCGCCTTGGCCGGGTCGAGCCGTTCGACGGTGGAGAGACGGGACGGTACGGAGGTGTTGTCGGTGATCTTCTCCCCCACGACGAACTGCATGATCTCCGAGGTGGAGCCGTCGCCGAGGCTGTTCTTCATGGTGATCTTCGTGCCGGGCTTGTACTTCCCGAAGTCGACCACGACGTCGAAGCGTTCGCCGGGGACCAGGTAGAGGGAGTCCATCTCCTGCGGTCCGGCGAGGAGTCCGCCGTCGCTGCCGATCAGGGTGAAGGGCTCACCGGAGTCCGGCTCGGGATCCAGTTTGACGCGGTAGCGGCGGGCGTTGGAGGCGTTCACCAGCCGCAGCCGGTAGCGGGCGCCCTTGACCGCGAGGCGCGGCCAGGGCACGCCGTTGACGAGGACGACGTCGCCCTCCATGCCGTTGTGCGCGTCGCCGGTGACCCCGGGGGTGGTCTTCAGGGTGGGGTCGATCGACGGGTAGGCCAGGGAGCCGTCGGACTCGAAGGCCCGGTCCATGATCATCACGGGGAGGTCGCGGTCGTCCTTGGGCAGCGGCAGCGCGTCCTCCTCCTCGTCGTGCACGAGGTAGAGGCCGGCCAGGCCGCGCCAGACCTGCGGGCCGGTGAAGTCCATCCGGTGGTCGTGGTACCAGAGCGTGGCGGCCCGCTGGGCGTTCGGGTACGTGTAGGACCGGGTGCCCTCGGCGGTCGCGCCCTCCATCGCCAGGCCCGAGTGGTGCTGGTGCGCGGCGGCCTTCCAGCCCGAGGTGGGCAGGACGAGGTCGGTGGGGTAGCCGTCGCTCGTGGCGGGCGTCTTGCCGCCGTGCAGGTGGGTGACGATCGGCACGGGCAGGTCGTTGGTGGTCCTGACGACGGCCGTGCGGCCCTTGCGGACGCGGAAGGTGGGGCCGGGGAAGGTGCCGTTGTAGCCGAATATCTCGGTCCGCACACCGGGCAGGATCTCCACGGTGGCGGTGTGCGCCCGCACGTCGAAGTAGTCCGTCGTGCCCTCCGAGGAGGTCGGCCGGATCACCGGGGGCACCTTGAAGGGGAGGCTGAAGCGCTCGGGCAGCGGTACGTCCCCGGACTGGACGGCCCCGTCCCCGCCACCGGCGCTGTCGCAGCCGGTGGCGAGGGGCAGGAGCAGCCCGGCGGAGGTGACGCCGGCGGCACCCAGGAAATGGCGTCGGGAAAGAGTCATGGGTTTCCTAGTCGATGACGATGAGGGAACGGTCCAGCGTGGTCAGGAGCCGGTTGCCGTCGGAGGTGACGACGAAGGGGTCCTCCACATGGACGCCGCCCAGCCCGAACTCGTAGTACGGGGTTTCGGAATTGACCACAGTTCCGTCTTCGATGACGTCTTTGTTGCCAAGTGCGATCAGTACGGGTTCGTAAATCTCCGCGCCGATGCCGTGCCCGACGTGGTGCCGGCGGTAGTGCGGCACTCCGGCGGCCCGGACCGCCTCGACCGTGCGGTCGAAGAGCTCGCCGCCCGTCATCCCGGGTTTGGCGCTCTCCAGCGCGGCCTGTTCGCCGGCCAGCATCGCCGCGTACACCGCGGCCAGCCGGGGCGCGGGGGCGCCGAAGCTGGCGGTGCGCGCGATGTCGGACCAGTAGCCCCGCCAGGTGCAGCCCGCGTCGAACCAGATGGAGTCGCCGCGGCGCAGCGGGGTGTCGGCCGGCCGGGTCTGGCCCAGGACGCCCTCCCGGCCGAACTTGATCAGCGTGAACCGGGACCGGCCGCCCTCCCGGGCGACGGCGGTCTCGAACTCCCGCACCATGTCCCGCTCGGTGACGCCCTCGGCGGCGATGCCGAGGGCGGCCAGGACCCCGGCCTCGGCGATCGCCGCGGACCGGGCGAGCCGGTCCAGCTCCGCCTCGCCCTTGACCTTGCGGACCTGCTGGAGCAGCGCGGCGGCGGGGCGCACCTCGGCGCCCGGCAGCGCCTCCCGGAGCCGGTCGAGGAAGCCGAGGGGCGCGGCGTTCTCGTCCACGCCGATCCGGGCCTTCGCGAGACCGGCGCCGGTGAGGATCCGCACCAGCGCGGCCAGGGCGTCCGCGGCGGGCGGGGCGTCCACGCCGATCTCCTTGAACCGCTCCTCGCGGGCGGTGAGTTCCAGGTCCTCGGGCAGCACCCGGTGGAAGGTGCCGTAGGCGACGACGCCGCTGAGCGCGGTGGTGGCGTCCAGGAACTGGTCCACGTCGCCGCGCGAGCTGGCGAAGTACGGGGCGTCGGGGCGCTCCCGGGTCACCACGGCCAGGGCCCGGCTGCTGTAGGGGTGGTTCTGGCCGCCGACACTGGAGATACCGGTCAGGTACAGGACGTTCTCCGCCGAGGTGGCGACCAGGGCGTCGAGCCCCGCCTCGTCGAGGTGCCGGGCCAGGCGCCGGGAACGCGGGCCGGCGCCGGACGCCTCACCGACGGTCGCGTCACCGGTCGCGCCGCGGGGGGCCCCGCCGCCGGCCGTCACAGCGCGAGCCTGACGCGGTAGTGGTCCAGCCACATGTTCAGCTGGAGCATCAGTTCCACGTCGGCGCGGGCCATACGGTCCTTGGTGAGCCGTTCCAGGCTCGCGGCGACCGCGCCGGCCGCCTCCAGGTCCATGATCTGCCGCACCGGCGCGGCCGGGTCCGCCAGCACGGCCTTCATCGCCCGCTGCAGGCCCGCCGGGTAGTCGGGGTGGTGGGAGACCGGGGAGGCGCTGCGGTGCCGGTTCAGGACCGACTCGGGCAGCAGGTCGGCGACGGCCGCGCGCAGGATGCCCTTCTCGATTCCGCGCCGGTTGTGCATCTCGTTGGGGATGTTGTACGCGTACTGCACCAGCTCGGGGTGGTTGATCGGGGTGCGCAGCTGGAGTCCGGCCGCCGAGTAGGAGCCGGCGTCGATGCCGAACCGGGTGTTCATGAGGTAGGCGACGCGCCGCATGTGGCGCTGCCACTCGTCCTCCTCGGGCAGGTACTCCACCTCGGCGACCCCGGTCGCGTACACGTCGCGGTAGTACGTCGGGAAGTCGAGGGCCGCGAGCGCGTCGGCGTTGAAGAGGCCGGTGCCGAAGCCGTTGGCCGCGCCGTGCTTCTGCGCGAGCGCCACCCACGGGAAGGTGCCGGACAGCACCAGGTCACGGTGGGTGAACCAGGTGGCGCCCTGGAAGTACTTGTCGCCGCCGTACCCGGCGAAGACCACCTTGCAGCCCTCCTGCGCGGCGCGCTGGACCGTCAGGTACTGGGCGGTGTCCATGTCGTACTGGCGGGTGGGGAAGTCCTTCGACTTCAGCATGCCGACCCGGACCAGCGGGTCGAGGATGTCGCCGGTCTCCAGCTCGACCGTGGTGTGGTCGGCGCCGATGTGCGCGGCGACCTCTTCGGCGAAGGGCGTGTCGTGCGTGCTGCGCATGACGTCGGCGCGGAACTCGCTGCTGCGGAACTCGATGGTGAAGGAGCGCAGGCTGCCGCTCTGCGAGCGGGCCAGCGCGTCGGCGGCCAGGCCCGCCACGGCGGAGGAGTCGGCGCCGCCGGAGAGCATCACCAGCAGCTGGGAGGGGTCCTCGGTCAGGTTGTCCTCGACGCTGCGGGTCAGGATGTCGCGGACCTTCGCGACGGTCGTGTCGTAGTCGTCGGTGTGCGGCTGGGTGCTGATGCCCCAGTACTTGGTGCGCTTGAGGCCGTCGCGGCCCCAGCGGGCGATCTCGGCGGCGCCG
>NZ_LIQT01000510.1:2885-7941 GCF_001418415.1 Streptomyces hirsutus | reverse complement strand
TCCTGGCCTTCCTCGGACTCGCGGCGGCCCTGACCTGCTACAAGAAGCTCGCAAAACTCACCACGTGAGACATCCTCTTATACGTCTTGGCCGCGTGATCGTAGAACCGGTTCACCGTGTCTCGTGCAGCTTCAGGCCCGATGGCCACCAGCAGGTGGATACGGCCGTCGATATCCAGAGCGCGGTTGAGGACGATTCGTTCCTCGCCCTCGACCTCCCAGGTGAACTGGCCTCCTACGCCTCGGTATCCGCTGACTTCGATCGCGGTCAAACCGGTGCTTGTGGCCCACGTCGAGTCCCGGTACGGCTGCAGTTCCGGCTCGTACTCTCGCTGATAAATCATGAGGTTCTTGGCGTAGTTCGCGACGGCGTCACGGCCTGGGACCACGATCAGTTCGTACTCTCCCTTGGTGTAGCGGTACTGGGCGCTGGCGTTTTTGTCGTGGTGCCGCCATCCTGCGGGGACCTCCAGCTCGAATCCGGATTGTGAGACGTGCTCGTAGCCCTTGGCGCCAGTTTGCGAGGAACTCCGTGAGTTCGTGGGCGTGGGGTGTGCTGAGGCGAAGGGGGAGGACGGAGAGTCGTCGTCGAATCGTTCCAGGAGCGGCAGCGTGATGACCGCCACCACAGCCGTGCTCAGCAGCGCGGCCGCCCATCGCGTCCGCTGCCGGGATCTTGGCGCGGCGGACTTGCTCACCGGTTTGGCGGATCCGGCCGTTGCGCGCAGCGCTTCGATGACCGTTCGAGCCGTCGGGCGGGCGGCGGGATCTGTGACCAGCAGAGCCTTGATCAAGGGTGCCAGCGCGTCGGCCCGGCGGAGCGGCGGCATCTTGCCCGTGAGCACCGCGCCGACCGTAGCCTCCATCGACGCTCGCCGAAACGGTGACGTGGCCTCCACCATTTCGTAGAGGAGGACGCCGAGGGACCACATGTCCGAGGCGGGTCCGGGCCGCTTTCCGCTCATCCGTTCGGGGGCGGTGTAGGCGAGCGAGCCGACGAACTCCCCGGCTTGGGTCAGCGATTCCTCGCCCACGATGTAGGCGATGCCGAAGTCGGTCAAGACGACTCTGCCGCCACTGCCGAGCAGGACGTTGCCGGGCTTCACGTCCCGGTGCAGCACCCCGCGCGCGTGTGCGGCGGCAAGTGCCTCCGTGACCGCCATACCGATCCGGGCTGCTTCGCGTTCGGGCAAGGCTCCGTTATGGTCAAGGCGGTCTGCGAGCGACTCTCCGTGCACCCGCTCCATGACGATCCACGGGTGGCCGTCTTCCATCACTACGTCGTGCACGGTGACTACAGCCGGATGTTCTACGCGCGCCGCCGCCCGAGCTTCCCGCAGAATCCGCGCGGCCAGGGGCCCGACGGCCGCCGTGAGCGCCTGTTTTACGGCAACCTCTCGGTCCACGATCGTGTCCCAGCCCGCCCAGACCGTGCCCATGCCGCCGGCGCCCAACCGCTCGGTCAGCCGGTAACGCCCGCCGATCAGCCGCTGCTCGGTCGTCGCCGAGCTCTCCGGTTCTTCCCCCGTCGCCATGAAGGAATCATCCTGCAGCCCGGCCCTCCCACGGGACTGAAGTGAGATCCTGGTAGCCCGCGCGCATCGAGATCGGCACTGTCCCAGGCAGCCGGCGGCCTGGCCGTCAGCCACCCGAACGGATTATGAGGCCGGCTCGTAGGTCACGGTCTGGTCGGAGCAGCCGGCCGCCACCTCACCCAGGGCTGTCACTTCGGCTTCGTCGACCGCAAGGCTCCAGCGGAGCTTAGTGGCCACCCACTCCGCAACGTACCGACAGTGCAGCCCGGCAGCCGGCGGCAACCACTCGGCGGGGTCCTGGTCTGCCTTGGACCGGTTCGAGCGGGCGGTGACCGCCACCAGGCTCGTGGCCGCGCCCTAGTCGTTGGCGTACGCCTCGCGACGCTGCGCCGTCCACGCGGACGCGCCGCTGTCCCAGCTCTCGGCAAGGGCACCATGTGTTATCCGCACCTTGGCGGGGATGCCGTTGACATCTGCGACAAGAGCTATGTGTGTCGATTCTCGTTGTGGGCGGGGCGTTATCCGGTGCAGCAGCAAGATGCCGCCGACAGCGGCGACAGAGAGGGCGTTGTCACGTTGTTGGGTGTGTGAGTATCCAAGGGCGCGTCGGGGCGTGGTGGGCCTGCGCTTCGGGCCTGGGGTCAGGCCGTGGTGGACCGACCGACAACGCCGGTGATCTGGTCCCAGAGGGCGAAGCGGACGGTCATCTCGGCGCGGTGGCCGGGGGCGGTCATCAGGTGGCGGTGGGGTCGGAAGTGGGGTGAGATGCCGCCGAACGCGGCCAGGAACCGCTGTGCCCCGCCGACGCTGCGGAAGCCCTTCATCGTGCGTTCGCGCTGCCGGGTGGGCTGGTGGGAATTCTCGGCCCGGTTGTTCAGGCCCTGGTGCGAGCGGTGCTCGACGGAGGGCATCACCTGGCGGTGGGCCGCGCCGTAGGAGCGGAGCATGTCGGTGACGATTACCCGCGGCACCGAGCGGGTCTTCTTCAGCAGCCTGCGGAAGAAGCGCCGGGCCGCGGCCTTGTCCCGCCGGTTCTGGACCAGGATGTCCAGCACGGTGCCGTCGGCGTCGACGGCCCGTCACCGGCACTTCAGCTCGCCGTTGATCTTGATGAAGACCTCGTCCGGGTGCCACTTATCCCCGGGCCGGGGCCGGCGTCGGCGCAGCGCGCCGGCGTAGGCCTGCCCGCACTTCGCGCACCACCGCCGGACGCTCCCGTAGGACACGACCACGCCGCGGGCGAGCATCAACTCCTCGACCTCGCGGAAGCTGAGCGGGAAGCGGAAGTACCGCCACGCGCAGTGGGAGATGATCCCCGCCGGGTACCGGTGGCCCTGGTACGACGGCGGCGCGGACGACACGAGCGAAGCCTCCCCGGCACGATCAACCCGAAGATCATCCCACCCGGCCAGCCAGCATGACAGTGCCGCCCGAACGGCCGAGGGCCGTTGCCACACCAAGCGGCGTGCGGTTGCGGCCTGCCGTTCTGCGGCGAGCGTTTGCCGGACCTGCCGGCCGGCGCCAGGCTGGGAGCATGGTGCGCGCGTCGGCTTCGAACATGCTGACCGGGTGGGCTGTCGAGAGTCCTGGTCCGATCGCGGACGGCCCACTGGTGTCCGTGCGGCGTACCGTGCCCTCGCCGGGGCCTGGTGAGCTGTTGCTGAGGGTCGAGGCGTGCGGCGTCTGCCGCACGGACCTGCACCTTGCCGAAGGCGACCTGCGCCCGCACCGGGCATCGACCGTTCCCGGTCATGAGATCGTCGGCCGCGTGGCCGCCGTCGGCGAGTCCGTCACGGGGTTCCGGGTCGGCGACCGAGCCGGTGGGGCGTGGCTGCGCAGCACCTGCGGCCGATGCCGCTACTGCCGGGCCGGTCGCGAGAACCTCTGCCCGGCCTCCCTCTACACCGGCTGGGACGCGGACGGCGGTTTCGCCGATGTCACCCTCGTTCCGGCGGACTACGCCCACGCGCTCCCGGACGACCAGGACGCCGTGCTGCTGGCACCGCTGCTGTGTGCCGGGATCATCGGCTACCGGGCTCTGCGCCGCAGCGCCCTGCCACCCAACGGCCGGCTCGGGATCTACGGCTTCGGGGCCTCGGCCCATCTGGCGGCGCAGGTCGCCCTGGCCGAAGGAGCAACCGTGCACGTGCTGACCCGTTCGGCACGGGCCCGTGAACTCGCCCTCGACCTGGGCGCCTCCTCCGTGGGCGGCGCCTACGACCGCCCGCCCGAACCACTGGATTCGGCGATCCTGTTCGCACCGGTAGGGAATCTGGTGCCCGTAGCACTGGAGGCACTGGACCGTTCGGGAACGCTCGCCGTGGCGGGCATCCATCTCACCGACATCCCCGTGCTCAATTACCGCCGTCACCTCTTCGAAGAGCGGAATCTGCGCAGCGTCACCTCCAACACCCGGCAGGACGGCCGCGACTTCCTGGACACGGCCGCGCGGATCGGTATGCGGGTCACCGTTAGCCCGTATCCGTTGAGCCGTGCCGACCAGGCTCTGAGGGACCTGGCCGCCGACCGGGTCAGCGGCGCCGCCGTGCTCGTACCCGGATGACCCGCCGCGACGCACTCCTTGGACGTGCCCCGAGAGGTCACGGTAGGGCGTTGTCACGTTGGCTGACCGGCGTGGGATGATCTTGTGGTTGATCGTGCCGGGGAGGATTCACTCGTGTCGTCCGCGCCGCCGTCGTACCAGGGCCACCGGTACCCGGCGGAGATCATCTCCCACTGCGCGTGGCGGTACTTCCGCTTCCCGCTCAGCTTCCGCGAGGTCGAGGAGTTGATGCTCGCCCGCGGCGTGATCGTGTCCTACGGGAGCGTCCGGCGGTGGTGCGCGAAGTGCGGGCAGGCCTACGCCGGCGCGCTGCGCCGACGCCGGCCCCGGCCCGGGGACACGTGGCACCCGGACGAGGTCTTCATCAAGATCAACGGAGAGCCGCACTACCGGTGGCGGGCCGTCGACGCCGACGGCACCGTCCTGGACATCCTCGTACAGAACCGGCGGGACACCGCTGCGGCCCGGCGCTTCTTCCGCACACTGCTCCAGACGACCCGCACGGTGCCGCGGGTGGTGGTCACCGACAGTGTGCTTGCCGAATACCTCATCCATGCTGGTCAGGCCGCATGTCGGTACTCGTGGAGGGTGCCGCCGAGCCGCGCTCGCCGTCGTATGTCCAGACGGGCGATCCGGTCCGGGTCCTCGATCGGAGCGGGCAGCGGGTGGAGGGGGCGGGCGTTCGCGAGGCCCTGGTGCGGCCGGTGCTCGTTGTAGAACGTCTCGAACTCGCGTAGTGCGTGCAGGAGATGGCGTTGGTTCCAGATCAATGTGCGGTCCAGCAGTTCTCGTCGGCAGGTCCGCACCCACCGCTCCATGATCGAGTTCACTCTCGGTATCCGGACGCCGCTGAGCATCACCTCGATACCCGCGTCCTTGAGGACGGCGTCGAACAGCCGCGGGAACTTCCCGTCCCGATCCCGGATCAGGAACCGCGACCGGCAGTTGACGTCCTCCAG
>NZ_LIQT01000510.1:0-2872 GCF_001418415.1 Streptomyces hirsutus | reverse complement strand
CAAGGTGACGGTCTCGAAGAAATCGCAGGCCAGCAGGGCGTTGGCCTGGGAGCGCAGGAAGCCCGCCCAGGTGCTCGAGGCCCGCTCGGGCGCCGGCTCGATGCCGTCCTCCTTCAAGATCTCCCCTACCGTGGACGCGGCCACCTTCACCCCGAGCACGAGCAGCTCGCCATGCACCCTCCGGTAGCCCCAGTTGGGATTCTCCCTGGCCAGGCGCAGGACCAGCACGCGGATCGAGCGCACGGTGCACGACCGGCCGCCGCGCTTGGGCCGGGACCGGGCGGTGTGCCGGCTGACGATCAGGTCGCGGTGCCGGCGCAGGACCGTGTCCGGCCGGACCAGCAGTCGCATCCGGCGTAGCACCTCGCGGGGCACGCCGTGGAGCAGCGACGCCAGGAACGCCCGGTCGCCGGCGTCGAACCGGACTCGCTGCCCGTCCAGATGCCGCTCCAGGACGGCAATCCGATGACGCAGGGCCAGGATCTCGACATCCTTCTCCCGGTCGCTCACCGGCAGCAGTCGCAGCATCGCGAAGGCGTTCGTCATGCCCAGGTACGCCGGTCTCAACAGCACGGCCGATCATCATGCCGCCTCCGCCGTCCCCCGAGCGAGAGCGCCGACGCGGGTGACCACGGTCGGCACCGAAACCCACTCCCACCTGCATGGATGAGGTTATCGGCAAGGGCAGGTGCAGCAGGCACGGAATGTCGCCGCCGACCTGGGCGTCCGCATCGAGTCCCTGCGGTTCCTCCTGCGCGACCGCGACGGCAAGTACGGGCCTGCCTTCAACGCTGTCTTCCAGGCCGAAGACATGGAGGTACTACTCAGCGCACCGCGGGCTCCCCGGATGAACGCACATTGCGAGCGGGTGACCGGCACCATCCGGCGCGAAGCGCTGGATCACGTCCTGGTCATGAACGAGGCCCACGCCCGACACGTTCTCGCTGACTTCCAACGGCACTACAACACGCATCGGCCCCATCGGTCCCGGAATCAACTGCCTCCCGACGCCCAGGACCAACCCGCCACTGTGCACGATCTGGGCAGCCGCAGGCTCCTGCGCACTCGCGTCCTCGGCGGCACCCTCAACGAGTACCGCTACGCCGCTTGACCAGCAGCGATGACTTTTCGAGCCCGACAGGGTATTTCCTGGGGACAGGCATTGTCAGATCTCCTCCCACGAGATCTATCTGACCCGCTGTCACTCCTCCTCGCATCTCGGGGGAACCTCACCCGCTCGACGCGCCCATCCCCGGGCCGGGTCGCCCAGATCAGCGCCGACACGGCCATCGGCCGCGGCACGTGGGGAACTCAAACGGCTGAGATGCCAACCGGGCACACGGTCGGACACACACATGCGAGTGACACCGACCGATTAAGCCATTCGAAATCCGGATCAGCCCCGAACTGTGCGGCGCCCTCGTGCGCTCCCCGGCGTGACATCTGCCAAACAGCCCAGCCTCCAAGTCGCCTCCACAGAAAACACTACATATGACCATACTCTCGTCTTGCGTTTCCGAGACTGCTCCGCTTGTCGGTTCGTCAGGTCATCTGCCGTTCTTGTTTCCATGCGAGCGGGGCGTGAAGGCTGTTTCGCTTCTCATTCCGGGAGAAACAAATGCGCGTTGCCGTGACCGGTGGCGGTGGATTCCTTGGGTCACACCTGTGTGAAGCGCTCCTGCGGCGCGGCGATTCGGTGGTGTGCCTGGACGATTTCTCGACGGGCGAGCCGGGGAACATCGCACACCTCATGTCTGAGCCGGCCTTCGAATTTCAGCACGTCGACGTGAGCAGGTTCGTGGAGGTCGACTGCCGCGTCGACGCCGTGGCGCACCTGGCGTCCCCTGCCTCGCCGCCCGACTACTTGCGCCGGCCGTTGGAGACCCTCGCGGTCGGCAGCCGGGGTACTGAGAACGCCCTGCGTCTGGCGCTGCGTAATGACGCCCGTTTCATCCTCGCGTCGACGAGCGAGGTCTACGGCGACCCCTTGGTCCACCCGCAGGAGGAGGCGTACTGGGGCAACGTCAACTCTATCGGTCCGCGCAGTGTCTACGACGAGGCGAAACGATTCGCTGAGGCGGTCTCCGCCGCATACCGCCGCACTCACGGCCTTGATGTCGGCATCGCGCGCATTTTCAACACCTACGGTCCGCGCATGCGTCCGCACGACGGCCGCGTGGTGTCTAGCTTCATCACGCAGGCTATGACCGGTGAGCCGCTCACGATCTATGGCGATGGCTCCCAGACCCGCAGCTTCTGCTTCGTCGACGACCTGATCCGCGGTCTCGTCGCGCTCCTCGAGTCCTCCGAGATGGGCCCCTTCAACCTGGGCAACCCGGTCGAGCGCACTGTCTCCGATCTCGCCGCAATGGTCCTGGAGATGACGGGCTCGGCCTCTGAGGTGCGGTATCACCCGCTGCCGGTCGACGATCCGGTCCGCCGTCGGCCGGTGATCACCCGTGCCCGTGACGTGCTCGGCTGGGAACCCGAGATCGACATCGTCGAGGGCCTGCACCGGACTGTCGCGTACTTCGGCGCCCGCCCGGACCGGCTCACCGCGGCGGCCGCCGCGATCCGCGGTGGCCAGGGCGAGACGGTCCCGCTGTCCGCGGTGCAGAGCGCGGGCAGCCCGCTGCAGACGATTCCCGGGCCGGCGGCCGCTGCTTGCGTGGCCTCCACCGCCGTGTCCTGGCAGTCCGGCTCGGGCGGCTGACCACCGCGCCGCAGGTGCTGAGGGCGCCGGCCCCGCTGCGGCCCGATCGCCACTTCCCCTACCTCAAACAGCACGGACCCCTGTCGCACCGCCTGGAGAACCTGTCGCATGACGTCGTTGGAGCAAGGCCCCGCCCCTGGGACCCCCACCGTCCAGGAC
>NZ_LIQT01000051.1 GCF_001418415.1 Streptomyces hirsutus | reverse complement strand
GTGGTGGGCACCGCGGGCGGGACCGGCGGCACTGCGGCTGCGGGCGTCGTCGCACCGGGTGCCGTGGTGGAGCCGGCAGCCGTCGTGGAGTCCGCTGCCGCCGGGGGAGCGTCGTCCACGGTGATACCGAAGTCGGTTGCCAGCCCCGCGAGCCCCGCGGCGTATCCCTGCCCCACCGCGCGGAACTTCCACTTTCCCTGCCGCCGGTACAGCTCGCCGCCGATGAACGCGGTCTCCGTTCCGGCCACCATGTCGAACCGCGCGATCTCGGCCCCCGTACCGGCGTCGAGCAGCCTGAGCACCAGTCCCGGCACCTGACCGAACGTCCCGCCGTCCGACGACGCGCACAGCACGACTCGCTCGACGGCCGGTTCCAGCCGAGGCAGATCCACCTCGACCGTGTCGGTCGCGGCACCGGCGGCGCTCCGCTTCCCCAGGTGCGTCACAGCGCCGGAGGTGTGCCGCGGCTGGTTGTAGAAGACGAGGTCTCCGTCGTCCCGCACCCGCCCGCTCTCCGTGAGCAGCAGAGCCGACCCGTCGATGTCGGGCACACCGGCCCCGGCGGCCCAGGCGAGCTCGGCGCGCACCACCCGGGCGTCGACGGGAAGGTTGGACCCCTTGCTCATTGATCTCGCTGTCATGGCATCCAGTCTGCCGACCCGTCCTCCCGGGAGAGGAGAGGGCGGGCCCGAACGGCCCGCCCCTTTGTCCATTCGGTCCGCTTGTTCGTTCAGTCCGTCAACGGCAGGTACACACGGTTTCCCGCCTCGGCGAACTCCTTCGACTTCCGCAGCATCCCTTCAGCGATCTCCTCGGCCGACGCACCCTCCGCCGAGGTCCCGCCGAACCGCTCCGTGATGCTCCGGCTGATCTTCATGGAGCAGAACTTCGGCCCGCACATCGAGCAGAAGTGCGCCGTCTTCGCGGGCTCCGCCGGAAGCGTCTCGTCGTGGAACTCCCGTGCCGTGTCCGGATCGAGAGCCAGGTTGAACTGGTCCTCCCACCGGAACTCGAAACGCGCGTCGGACAGGGCGTCGTCCCACTCCTGCGCCCCCGGGTGCCCCTTGGCGATGTCGGCGGCATGGGCGGCGATCTTGTAGGTGATGACGCCCGTCTTGACGTCGTCGCGGTCCGGCAGGCCCAGGTGCTCCTTGGGCGTGACGTAGCAGAGCATGGCCGTACCCCACCAGGCGATCATCGCCGCACCGATACCGGAGGTGATGTGGTCGTACGCGGGCGCGACGTCCGTCGTCAGCGGACCGAGCGTGTAGAACGGGGCTTCATCGCAGATCTCCTGCTGAAGCTCGATGTTCTCCTTGATCTTGTGCATCGGGACGTGCCCCGGACCCTCGATCATGGTCTGCACATTCAAACGCCTGGCGATCCGGTTGAGCTCCCCGAGCGTGCGCAACTCCGCGAACTGCGCCTCGTCGTTGGCGTCGGCGATCGAGCCCGGCCGGAGACCGTCACCGAGCGAGTACGTGACGTCGTACGCCGCGAGGATCTCGCAGAGCTCCTCGAAGTTCTCGTACAGGAACGACTCCTTGTGGTGCGCCAGGCACCACGCCGCCATGATCGAGCCGCCGCGCGAGACGATGCCCGTCTTGCGGTGGGCGGTGAGCGGCACGTACGCCAGCCGTACGCCCGCGTGGACCGTCATGTAGTCCACGCCCTGTTCGGCCTGCTCGACGACGGTGTCCTTGTAGATCTCCCAGGTCAGCTCCTCGGCCCTGCCGTCGACCTTCTCCAGCGCCTGGTAGAGCGGCACGGTGCCGATGGGGACGGGGGAGTTGCGCAGCACCCACTCCCGGGTGGTGTGGATGTTGCGACCGGTGGACAGATCCATGACCGTGTCGGCGCCCCAGCGGGTCGCCCAGGTCATCTTCTCCACCTCCTCCTCGATGGAGGAGGTCACCGCGGAGTTGCCGATGTTGGCGTTGACCTTCACCAGGAACCGCTTGCCGATGATCATCGGCTCGGTCTCCGGGTGATTGACGTTGGCGGGCAGCACCGCGCGGCCTGCCGCGATCTCCTCACGCACGACCTCCGGCGATACGTTCTCCCGGATGGCCACGTACTCCATCTCGGGCGTGATCTCACCTCGGCGTGCGTACGCCAGTTGCGTGACCGCCCCGCCCGCGCGGCCCCGACGCGGCTGACGGGGCCGGCCCGGGAACACCGCGTCGAGATTGCGCAGTCCACCGCGCGGCGAGGTGTGCCTGATCCCGTCGTCCTCGGGACGGACCGGACGACCCGCGTACTCCTCGGTGTCACCGCGCGCGATGATCCAGTTCTCCCGCACCGGCGCCAGCCCTCTGCGCACATCGGTGTCGACCAGAGGGTCGGTGTACGGGCCCGACGTGTCGTACAGCGTGACCGACTGCCCGTTGGTGAGGTGCACCTGACGGACCGGCACCCGCAGGCCGGGGCGTGTGCCCTCGACGTACGCCTTGTGCCAGCCGATGGACTTCCCGGCCTCCTCCCCCGCCGACGCTTCCGTCGGATTCTGGGTGGAGGCAGGCGTGCGTGCGTCCTTGTTGGTCATGAGACCTACTCCCTACGCCGGCATTACCCGGTAACAGGTTCAGCGGTCGGCGCAGCGGTTTCCGTCTGCCGATGTTCCGTGTGAAACATCACTCGGAACAAGTGGTGTTTCATGTGAAACATCGCTGGGACGGAGGTCAGCGCCCTCTCAGCCCGGTGCTCCGAGCTCCCGCGTGTACAAAAAGGTGCCTCCACGCTAGCGGGAATCCTGGCGCGGTGACCAGAGGGCCTTCGTTGTTCTTGCGATGATCAGGCGGTGACCTCGACGCAGCCTCCCCCCTACCCGCAGCCCGAACCACCCCGTGGCTCCGGCGCCCGAAGCGGCGGCGGCCGTGGCAGAGGCCCCGCAGCCGACACCGGCCTGGGCCATGGGAACGTTCAGGGAGACGGCCCCGGCTCCGAAGACTGGTTCGGGCATGGACACGGCCCCGGCGAGGCGCCGGCGACACAGAACCACCTGCCCGGCCCTGGAGGGCCTGGCCCCAGAGGCCCCGACGGGCCCGTCGGCCCAGGGCCCGTAGACCCGGTTTTCGGACCTCCCGGCCGGGCTCCCGGACCCGGCGTGGGCCGGCCGGGCCAGGGCTACGGGCAGGGACAAGGAGGGCAAGGGCAGGGTCGAGTCCGCGGCCAGGACCGGGGTCCGGGTCATGACCACAGTCCGGACCCCGGTGCCGGCGGCCGCGGGCGTGGCCCGAACTCCGGCGGAGGTCCGAACTCGGGCGGTGGGCACGGCGGTCCGCCTCCGGGAGACGGTGGGCACGGGCATGGTCCGGGCGACAGCGGTGGGCACGGCCACGCGCACGGCCACAGTCACAGCCACGGCCCGGCCGCTCCCGTATCGAAGCACTTGCGCAAGGTCATCGCGGCGGTCCTCATCCCGTTCGGCGCGGCGGTGCTGATCGGCCTCGCGGTGCTGTGGCCGGGTGGCACACCCGGCCACGAGCGGACCGGCGTCGGTTTCGACCGGCAGACACAGCAGGCCACGGTCACCAAGGTGGTCGAGCTGAGCTGTTCGTCCGTCAACGCGTCCGGGGGCGTCCCGACCGGCGACACATCGACGGCCGAGGGGTCCTCCGCGCAGCAGCAGGCGGACGGCACGTGCAAGAAAGCGACGATCCGGGTCGACACCGGCGACGATGTGGGCCGCACCTTCACCGAGATCGTGCAACCGGACCAGTCACGGCAGTTGCGCGAGGGTCAGGAGGTCATCGTCGCCTACGAGCCCTCCGCGCCGAAGGACCTCCAGTACTCGGTGGCGGATGTGAACCGGCGCGTACCGCTGACCCTGCTCGCCGGCATCTTCGCGGTCGCCGTCGTCGCTGTCGGACGGCTGCGCGGCGTGATGGCCCTGGTCGCGTTGGCGATCAGCTTCCTGGTGCTGAACTTCTTCATCCTGCCCGCGATCCTGCAGGGTTCGAACCCCCTGGTCGTGGCGGTGGTGGGGGCGAGCGCCATCATGCTGCAGGCCCTGTATCTCTGCCACGGACTGTCGGCGCGTACCTCCGTGGCCGTGATCGGGACCCTGATCTCATTGCTGCTGATCGGTTTTCTGGGCACGGTCTTCATCAATTGGGCGGTGCTGACCGGTGACACCGACGACAACACCGGGCTGATCCACGGCCTTTACCCGGACATCGACATGAGTGGTCTGCTGCTGGCCGGCGTCATCATCGGATCGCTCGGTGTGCTCGACGACGTGACGGTCACACAGACCTCGGCCGTATGGGAACTGCACGAGGCCAACCCGTCGATGGGCTGGCGCGGGCTGTATCGCGCGGGCATCCGCATCGGCCGCGACCACATCGCGTCCGTCGTCAACACCCTGGTTCTCGCCTACGCGGGCGCCGCGCTGCCCTTGCTGCTGCTGTTCTCCATCGCGCAGAGCAGCGTGGGGACGGTCGCCAACAGCGAGCTGGTGGCGGAGGAGATCGTGCGTACGCTGATCGGCTCGATCGGTCTGGTCGCCTCGGTGCCGGTCACCACGGTGCTGGCCGCCCTGGTGGTCTCGGCCGACCGTCCGACCGCGCAGGCGGCGGCCGAGGAAGGCATCCGGTCGGCTCCGGCACGCGGCGGACGGGGCAGGCGCCGGAAGCGCTGACCCCGCCCGCCGGACCGCGCGCCGCCGACTTCCGACCGTCCGTGGCCGCTCTCCCGGCAACCCGCCCTCCGGCAGGCGGCCATCAGCCGTCGACTGCCGACTGCTGTTCAATCCGGCACCGGAGCCGCTCGGCCGCCGCTGCGGAAGCGTTCCTGCACGGTCCGGCGGAACACGGTGAAGGGTTCCGCCGCGGGCTGGCCGGAGGCGGAACGCCTCTACCCGGCGCTCTGCTCCGCCAGGATGCGGTCCAGCGCGTCGTCGAGATGGGCGTCGAAGTCGGCGAGCGCCCCCTCCTGGCCCAGCGGTACCAGTTTGTCGGTGCGATCGAGGAAGGCCACGAGGGGCGCCGTCGAAGAACGGAACAGCGCGTGATCGCATCCGACCTGAAGCCGGATCAGCACCTCGCCCAGAGAGTCGGGGTCGACCGGTGAAACGCGTACGTCACCCTCGCCGCACGGTCTGCCCACCCCGTCGATCAGCAGCTCCCTGCCGAACGCCCAGGTCACCGGCGCGTCACCGGGAAGATGGAAGGTCAACCGTACGGCGTAGGGATCACAGGTGTCGTAGCGGAGCTCCACCGGGATACGGAAGGACAGCTCCTCCGACACGAGAAAGCTCATCATGACCTCTGCCTGCACGGACTCGCGCATCGCCTACCCCGTCATTCGCTACGGACCGGCCGGGAATGGACCCCTGACACTGGGTGAATCTTGCTCAACGTACACAGCAAATTACAAGGAGTGAGTTTTCAGATACTGATAGAGAGTGCCAGCGGCCCCAGCAGACGGCCCACTTCCGCCTGCAACTGCTGGGCGGCAGGGTGCAGCCGGTGGACCTGATGGACCGGAAGAGAGACGGCGATCGTCGCGGCTGTGGCACCGGCCGTGATCGGGACGGCCGCGCACACCGTCCCCAGCGCGTACTCCTGCCGCGCGAACACCGGCTCCATGCGACGCGTCCGCTCCAGGCGCCGGAGCAGACTGTGCCCGTCGCGCACGGTGTACGGCGTGACGGGCTGCACCGGGTAGCGGTCGAGGTGGTCACGGCGGGCGGGCTCGTCGAGCTGGGACAGCAGGCACTGTCCGATGGCGTGCGCGTGGCCGGTCGCCCGGAAGTCGGCCCATTCCTGGACCGCGGGATTGCCCGGGGTGTCGGAGACGCACACCAGGTCGATCTCGCCCTCGCGGTACACCGCGTAGTACACGGGGGCCCCGATCGCGTCACGCCAGTGCGTGAGTGCGGCGACGACCGTGCTGCGACGTTTCTGCGGGGCTCCACTCCTGTTCAGCCGCTCGGCCGCGTCGCCGAGGAAGAACAACCCCTTGTCGCGGCGCAGATAGCCCTCGTGCACAAGGGTGCGCAACAGGTGGTAGGCCGTGGGAAGCGCCAGCCCGGTCTCGCGGGCCAGCTGTTTGGCCGGGGCCCCGGACTCGTGTCCCGCGACGGACTCCAGTAGACGCATCGCACGCTGCACCGAGCCGATGAGGGTCGTGGTGGGCGCCGGCTCGGACGCTGGGCGCGCATGGGGCTGGCAGGGAACGACGGACAGATGTGCGGGGACGGTGGCAGCCGTGGCCAAGGGTCACTCCCGGAGCGAGGGGGCAGCCCGTGCGGGGGAACACGGGTGGGGGTGTACGCCGCTCGCGGGGATCGTCCCCGCATGGCCTTCCGGACTCTAACCGTCTGTCACCGCACGCAGACGGTTCGTCCGGGAAACTTCCCCCACCCGAGGGAACCGGTGCCGGCTGTTACCGCTTCACCGGCTCCCCGTGAGGCTCACCAGTCGCCGCGCGACGTCGAACTCGACGTGAACTTCCGTACGACGTAGATGAGTCCGCCGACCAGGGCGACGAAGACCAGCACCTTGAAGAGTAGATAGACCACGAACCCGACCACGCTGGCTATCAGGCCGCCGAACACGACCAGGGCGATGACCGGCACCGCGATCCACTTCACCCACCACGGCAGTCCCATGAAGATCTCTCGCATCGCCTTCGTCCTTACCTGCTCCGCCCGTCTCGTACCGGGTCGCGTGAATGATGTCCTGCACTCGATGCTAGGGCGGCAGGAGCCCTGCCGGGGGCCTCTGATCCCTTGTCCTCCCCTGAGCGGTCCCCTAGGGAACCCGGAGACCGCGGCTCAGCTCTCGGGCGGAGAGAACACCACCAGGACCCTCAGGTCCTCACTGATGTGGTGGAACTTGTGCGCGACTCCGGCCGGCACGTACACGATGCTGCCGCGGGCCACCTGCGTGGTCTCCATGCCGACGGTGATCGCCGCTCTGCCGCTGACGACGAAGTACACCTCGTCCTGGCCGTGCGGCTGCTGTGGATCCTGCTCGCCCGCGTCCAGGGCGTACAGGCCGACCGACATGTTCCGCTCCCGCAGGAACTGGAGGTAGGCGCCCTCGTTGGCGGCGCGTTCGGTCTCCAGTTCGTCCAGCCGGAATGCCTTCATAGCCTTGTCCGCCCCTGCCTCACTGCTCATGTCCGGTCCTGTCTGCCACGATCAGACACATGAAGAATTTCGTAGTCAAGACGATCGCCAACGCAGCGGCCCTCGCGGTCGCGGTGTGGCTGATCGACAAGATCACCCTGACCGGTGACAGCACGGGCAAGGAAATCGGTACCCTCATACTCGTCGCGTTGATCTTCGGCGTGGTGAACTCCCTGGTCAAGCCGCTCGTGCAGCTCATCAGCCTCCCGCTGCTCGTCCTGACTCTCGGGCTGTTCACGCTGGTGGTGAACGCTCTGATGCTGCTGCTCACCTCCTGGCTCGCCGACGTGTTCGACCTGAGCTTCCATGTAGAGGGCTTCTGGACTGCCGTGCTGGGCGGTCTGGTCGTCTCGGTCGTCTCCTGGGCCCTCAACGTCGTTCTCCCCGACGGAGACTGAACACCATGGCCTACCGCGTCTGTTTCGTCTGCACCGGCAACATCTGCCGCTCTCCGATGGCCGAGTCCGTCTTCCGCGCGCGCGTCGCGGAGGCCGGCCTCGACGGCGTGGTCGAGGCCGGCAGCGCCGGCACCGACGGCTGGCACGAGGGCGACGGCGCCGATCCACGCACGGTGGCCGTCCTCGAGGAGAACGGCTACGCCGCCGACCACACCGCCCGGCGGTTCGACCCCTCCTGGTTCGCCCGCCTCGATCTGGTCATCGCCCTCGACACGGGCCACCTCAGGACCCTGCGCCGCCTGGCCCCCACCCCACGGGACGCGGACAAGGTGCGCCTGTTGCGCTCGTACGACCCCGAAGCGGGCGACGATCTGGACGTACCGGACCCTTACTACGGGGAGGCGGACGGCTTCCACGCATGTCTTGAGATGGTGGAGGCGGCGAGCGTCGGGCTGCTCTCCTCGGTACGTGAGCAGGCGGAGGGACGGGCGGCATGAACGATTCGAGGATGACCAGCGGCTACGAGACGGGCGCGGGGGGAACGTCTCCCGGTGAGGGCACGCGTGCGGTGCGGGCCGGGCTGCCCGAGCCGGTCAAGCACGAACCGACCCTGCCCGGACCCGTCTTCGCCGCCCACTTCCACCTGCCCGGCGACCCCACCGGCCCCTACACCTACGGCAGGGACGAGAACCCGACCTGGACGCTGCTGGAGCGGGCCATCGGAGAGCTGGAGGCACCGGGGCAGGACGGCGTCGAAACCCTGGTGTTCCCCTCGGGCATGGCCGCGATCTCCTCGGTGCTCTTCTCTCAGCTCCGCACCGGGGACGTGGCCGTCCTGCCGAACGACGGCTATCAGGCACTGCCCCTGGTACGCGCCCAGCTGGAGGCGTACGGCATCGAGGTACGCACCGCACCGACCGGGGGCGACGCCCAGCTCGATCTCCTCGACGGCGCGAGGCTGCTGTGGATCGAGACTCCGTCGAACCCCGGGCTCGACGTGTGCGACGTGCGGCGGCTCGCCGAAGCCGCCCACGTGCGTGGTGCCCTGGTCGCCGTCGACAACACCCTCGCGACCCCGCTCGGCCAGCGCCCGCTGGAGCTCGGCGCCGACTTCACCGTGGCCAGCGGTACCAAGCAGCTCACCGGACACGGCGATGTCCTCCTGGGATATGTCGCCGGCCGCGACGCCGAGGCGATGGCCGCCGTACGCCGCTGGCGCAAGATCGCCGGCGCCATTACCGGCCCCATGGAGGCCTGGCTCGCACACCGTTCGATCGCCACGCTCCAGTTGCGGGTCGACCGGCAGAACGCCACGGCGCTGACGCTCGCCCAGGCGCTGCGGGAACGGCCCGAGGTGACGGGGCTGCGCTATCCGGGGCTGCCGGACGATCCCTCGCACAAGATCGCCTCGCAGCAGATGCGGCGTTACGGATGCGTGGTGTCCTTCACTCTGCCCTCACAGGCACGTGCGGACCGCTTCCTCGACGCGCTGCGGCTCGTGGACGATGCGACGAGCTTCGGCGGTGTGCGGTCCACGGCCGAGCGACGGGGTCGTTGGGGTGGGGACGCGGTGCCGGAGGGCTTCGTCCGCTTCTCCGTCGGGGCCGAGGACCCTGCCGATCTGGTGGCGGACGTGCTGCGCGCACTGGACGAGTCGGCCGGCTGACCGGTCCGTCCGGGCGGGTCGTCAGGCTCCCGGCTCCCGACGACGGACGGTCCGAGCCTCCCCCCTCGTGGCTCGGACCGTCCCGGTTCTACGCGCGCGAAGAACCTCGTGACCAAGGCTAGTTGACTCAGTGTCAGTGTCCAATCACTGTAGCGACAGCGACCTATCGACATATTTATAGTTGTGCCGGAGCGGCAGCGGGGTCGACGAACGGGAGGGTGTGCTGTGGATCTGGCCTTGTTGCGGACTTTCGTGACCGTCCACCGAGCCGGTTCCTTCACCCGTGCCGCTGCCTTGCTCGGCCTCTCCCAGCCGGCCGTGACCTCTCAGATCCGGACCCTGGAGCGGCAGCTGGGGCGGCCGCTGTTCCTGCGGCAGGCCCGCGGTGTGACCCCCACGACCATCGGGGACGAACTCGCCCACAAAGCCGCACCCCACCTCGACGCCCTGGTGGAAATCGCCGAGACCGGGCTCGACGAGGACTCCTCCTCGCGGACGCTGCACCTGGCAGGACCTCTGGAGTTCACGTCCGAACGGGCCGTGCCCGCGCTCACCGCACTGACCCCGAACGGCCAGAACTTCGCCCTGCGCGCCTCCTTCGGAACCGCCGAGGAGACGCTGGAAGGGCTGGCCGCCGGACGGCACGATCTGGCCATCAGTACGGTCCGGCCCCGCGGTGCACTGCTCTCGGCGACTCCGCTCTGCGACGAGGAACACGTCCTGGTCGCCGCGCCCCGCTGGGCCGAGCGGTTCGGCGCCGACGGAGTTCGCCCCGCCGGGGTGTCCGCTCCGGAGCAGATCCCGGTGATCGAGGTGCACGAGTCACTCCCCCTCGTCTCCCGTTACTGGGCTTCCGTCTTCGACTCCCGGCCTGTCACCGCGGGCGCTGTCGTCGTCCCGGATCTACGCGCGGTGCTGGCCTGCACCGTCGCGGGTGCCGGGATGGCTGTGCTGCCCCGGTATCTGTGTACGGCCGCACTCGAACGGGGGGAGGTTACCGCCCTGCACGAGCCCGCGGTGCCGCCGTTACGTACATACTTCCTGGTGGTCCGGAGCGGCACCCTGGCCATGCCGCATGTCGCACGTGCCCATGAGGCACTGCAGCAGGCGGCCACCGACTGGTGCTGACCCTCCGGTCGGGCGGCTCACGCCGAACGACCCACGCCGGAAATTCGGCCGGTGACGTCTCACGATGTTTCACGTGGAACGAGCTGGGCCACATTCCCTCCATGACCGTCCGACCCGTGGTCAAGCGCACCGCTCGAGCCGTCCTCCTGGACGGCGACCACCTGATCCTGATCAAACGCACCAAACCCGGCGTCGATTCCTACTGGGTCACCCCGGGCGGCGGTGTCGAGCCGGAGGACTCGACCGTCGTCGACGCTCTCCACCGAGAGGTGTACGAGGAACTCGGCGCCAAGATCACCGATGTGGTGCCCTGCTTCGTCGACACGGTGGAGCACATCGGTGCGGACGGCGGCGCCACCGGCGTGAAGGTGCAGCACTTCTTCGTCTGCCACCTCGAATCCATGGACCCGTCCTTGCGGCACGGCCCAGAGGTCGACGAACCCGCCGGCGAGTACCAGATCGTCCGCGTACCGTTCACCCGCGTGGGCATCGCCTCCGTCCACCTCGTTCCGCTGTCTCTGCGGCACTATCTGGACGGCAACATCGAGGGCGTGCGCGCTCTGCAGGCCTCCGACCTGGCCTGACCCGTCGGTACTCGCCGGTTTCATATGTTTCACGTGAAACATCCCGTGCCTGCGACCGCGCCCTGCACCGGCCCTCCGCGCGACCGGAAGATCGCCTCGGTCTTTGCAAACAAGTGGACGCCGCCCGTCGCCGTCGGACAGCCTGACCTGCGTGCCGACACCTGCTCTTGCCTCTCTGCCCATCCGCCGTCTGACACTCCGCGATCTCTCGGCCTGCGCCGACTTGTCCGAGGACCGGGGGTGGCCGCGCGAAGAACACAAGTGGGGACTCCTCCTCTCCGCCGGGAAGGGCTACGGCATCGATGATCCCGACGGCGGGCTGACCTCCGCCTGTGTCGTCACCGAGTACGGACCCCAGGAGCAACCCGCACTCGGCGCCATCGGCATGGTTCTGGTCGCGGAACGGCATGCCCGGCAGGGCATCGGGCGCCGCCTGATGCGCCACGTGGTCTCAGCGATGGACTCCACGCCACTGACGCTGTACGCGACGCCACACGGCCGCCCGCTCTACGAAGAGCTCGGTTTCAAGGTCACCGGCCGGGCTGAGATGCTCCGCGGGTACTTCCTCCCGGACGCGGGCGGACCCGCGGTGGGGGTGTCCACACGAGCGGCGACCGCCGAGGACCTGCCCGTCCTCCTCCGGCTCGACGAGGAAGTGTTCGGGACGGATCGCACACACATCGTCACCCGGCTGCCTGCATTCGCCGACCAGTTGCGCGTGGCCGAGGAGAACGGCCGGATCGTCGGCTACGCCGCCGCGTGGCCCAATATGGACACCCATGTCGTGGGCCCGCTGATCGCCCGCGACACCCCCACGGCCACGGCGCTCCTCGCCTCGCTCGCCGCCCACACCGACCGGCCGTTGCGCACCGACATCGATGTGCGGCACGAAGAGTTGCTGGCCTGGGCGAAGAACCGCGGTCTGGAGTCCATCGCTTTCAACGCTGTGATGACGTACGGGATCACGGAGCCACCCGGCGACTGGACCCGAAGGTTCGCCCCTGTGACGGTCGCGGCAGGCTGACGCCTTCCGGACGCGACGACGCCGGTTCCCGAAGGTGGTCGGGAACCGGCGTACGCGCTACGGGCGCCGCAAGCCCTGGACGAGGGCGTCCACGGCAGCCGTGGCGAAGGAGTGGTCCTGCTCCGGTGCACCGCCTCCGACGCCGATCGCGCCGATCGGACGGCCGCCACGCTGGACGGGGACACCCCCCGCAATGAACAGCAACGGCCGGTCGAGTGCGGTGGGCAGGGTGTGGAAGACCCCTCCGGGCTGTACGGCGTCGACGAGGTCCGCGGTGGGCGTGTTCAGTTGAAGAGCGGTGAAAGCCTTGCGGATGCTGGTCTCGCCGGAGATCAGCACGGCACGGTCGTCTCTCCGGAAGGCGAGCAGATGTCCGCCCGCGTCCAGGACGGTCACGCTCACCGTGACCCCGGCGGCCTCGGCGGCCTGGTGTGCGGCCATGACCAGGACTTCGGCCTCGGCGGTGGTGAGCGGGGCGACAGCGGTGGTGGTGTTCATGAAACAGGTACTCCTCGTGTACAGGGGGTGTCGTTTGAACAGGTGAGATCTGGGAGGGAAGTGATGTCGGTGGTGAAGGTGATGTCGGTGGTGGTGGCGAGGAAATCTGTGGACACGGAGGGCACGGGGGCGGCCCTCGCACCCCTCATGGCCACAGGCCTCCCGGTCAGTGGGGGACCGCGGCCTGCCGCTCGGTGGACACCTGGTCGCCGTCCACGACGCTGAGGACCTTGTCCCGACGGTCGAGGGCGGCGGCGACGAAGGCCAGCACCAGGGCGCTCGCGGCGAGGACGGCGCCGACCCAGTTGGGCGCGGTGTAGCCGAGGCCCGCCGTGATCACCAGGCCACCGAGCCAGGCGGACAGGGCGTTGCCGAGGTTGAAGGCGCCGATGTTCACGGCCGAGGCCAGGGTGGGGGCCCCGTGGGCCTGGTCGAGAACACGCTTCTGCAGGGGCGGAACGGTGGCGAAGCCCAGGCCGCCGATCAGGATGATCGTGACGGCCGCCAGGACCTTGTGGTGCGCGGTCAGGGTGAAGAGGGCGAGGACGACGGCGAGAGCGCCCAGGGACACGTACAGCAAGGGCATCAGGGCGCGGTCCGCATACCTGCCTCCGACGAGGTTGCCCCCGACCATGCCCAGGCCGAAGAGGACCAGCAGCCAGGTGACGGATCCGTCCGCGAAGCCGGCGACCTGCGTCATCATCGGCGCGATATAGGTGATGGCCGCGAAGACACCGCCGAATCCGAGGACGGTCATCGCCATGGCGAGCAGCACCTGGACGTTCTTGAAGGCGGCCAGTTCATGACGCAGCCGTACGCCTTCGGGCGCGGGAAGGTCGGGAACGAGCCCGGCGATGCCGGCCAGTCCGATGACACCGAGCACGGCGACGAGCCCGAACGTGATGCGCCAACCGGCCGACTGACCGACAAGGGTGCCCAGAGGGACACCGACGACGTTGGCCACGGTCAGCCCGGTGAACATCAGGGCGATGGCACCGGCCTTCTTGTGCGGGGCGACCAGACCGGCCGCGACCACCGAGCCGATCCCGAAGAAGGCGCCGTGGGCCAGCGAGGCGATCACCCGCCCGAGCAGCATGAGGCCGAAGACCGGGGCCAGGGCCGAGAGCAGGTTCCCGGCGATGAACAGGCCCATCAGCAGCATCAGCATCCGCTTGCGGGAGATCTTGGTGCCGAGCACGGTCATCAGCGGAGCGCCGAGCATGACGCCCAGGGCGTAGCCGGTCACCAGGTGACCGGCGGTGGGTACGGAGACACCGAAGTCGTCGGCGACCTCGGGCAGCAAACCCATGATCACGAACTCGGTCGTTCCGATCCCGAAGGCCCCGATCGCGAGGGCCAGAAGCGCGAGAGGCATGAGGAGACAGCCCTTCCCAAACAATTGCAGAATCACTTTGTGCGCTCAAACAATAGTTGCACACGCGGGATGCATGCAAACGCGGTCTACCTCGCTCCTGCACTACTCTGGTTTCAGCAGCTCCTGGACGGAGGGAAACGCCCATGACAGCCACGGACCCCGCACTCACCGCCCTTGCGCAGGGCTGGTGCGCGCTCTCCCTGCTGCACGGGAGAATCGAGGCCCACATCGAGCGGGCTCTCCAGGCTCAGCACGATCTGAGCGTGCGGGAGTACTCCCTGCTCGATGTGCTGAGCCGACAGCACGACGGCGAAGGGGGGCATCTCCAGATGAAACAGGTGGCAGACGCGGTCGTACTCAGCCAGAGCGCCACCACCCGCCTGGTCACCCGGCTCGAGGACCGTGGCCTGCTGGCGCGCTACCTGTGCCCCACGGACCGGCGCGGCATCTACACCAACGTCACGCAGGCCGGCCTCGCTCTTCTCGAGAAGGCGCGGCCGACCAACGACTCCGCGCTGCGCGAAGCGCTCGACGCAGCGGCGAAAAACCCCGACCTGGCCCCACTGGTCCGCACGGTGGAGACACTGAAGACATCCGTACCGGCATGAGCCGACCGCGTCGGCGCGGGCCTGCGTAAGGTGCCGCCATGGAAAATCTTGAGATACGTGCCGCGGCTGCCCCCGACGTCCCCGCGATCGTCGGCATGCTCGCGGACGACACCTTGGGGGCGCAGCGCGAGTCTCCGGACGACCTCGGTCCATACCTGGCCGCGCTGGAGCGGCTCAGCACCGACCCGAACCAGCATCTGGTCGTCGCGGTCCACAAGGGCCGTGTCGTCGGCACACTCCAGCTCACCATCATTCCCGGGCTGTCCCGTCGCGGCTCCACGCGATCGATCATCGAAGGCGTCCGCATTCACGCCGACGAACGTGGCAGCGGTCTGGGGACCCGGCTCATCGAGTGGGCCATCGGCGAATCCCGCCGCCAGGGATGCCAGTTGGTCCAGTTGACCTCCGACAACACCCGCACCGAGGCCCACCAGTTCTACGAACGGCTCGGCTTCTCGGCTTCCCACGTGGGCTTCAAGCTGGCGCTGTAAGGACGACGGAGGGCTGTTTCACGTGAAACAGCCCTGCGGACTCCCGGAGGTCTTCGACCTCCGACACACCCCGGGCAGGCTGGGCGTGCGATTCCTAACCGATCCCCCGCCATCCTTCAGGGTCCACTCCGCCCGGCACAGAAGCCCCTTCCTCGTACGGCTGACGGCCGAACACGAAGGACACGAGGTCCAGATGGCTCACTGATCCGTCCGGCCGCCGTACGGGCTTCAGGAGCTCTCCGGCGTAGTAACCCTCCAGTCCGGTCCAGGTTCCGTCGCCGTTCGAGCGGAAGCGGGCGCGACGGCCCGTGCCGGACAGCGGCTCCAACGACAGCAGCCCGTCGGCCGACAACCGCAGAGCGAAGCCCTGCGTCCCCCAATACCACTGACCCACCAGCTCCAGCAGCGTGGAATCGAACTCCCGCAACGGTCGCCAGGGAGCAGGGATACGCGGTTCCGCCTCGGCGACGATCCGGACGAGATCGGCAGCCACCGGGAACGGCATGGGCCCCGAAGTGCAATTGGCCAGGACCACCGCGGCCACGTCGTCCTCCACACCGATCGCAAGACAGGCGAGGAAGCCCGGCAGCGATCCTGTGTGCCCGACAAGAGCCCGCCCGTCCCGGTGACGCAACTCCAGCCCCAGGCCATAGGCATAGCCGCTCGCCACGTCCGTCGCCTCTGCCGGCGCCGCCGGTCTCCTCATCTCCCGCAACGACTCGATACTCAGCACGCGGGCGTCCCCGTTGGCCAGGAAGGCCGCGAAGCGCGCCAGGTCACCTGCGGTGGACCAGAGTTGTCCCGCCGGCGCCATCCTCCCGAGATCCTCGGCCGGCTCGCGCAGCATCACGTCGGCCCACGGATGCACCGCCCAGCCACCCGCATGCGGCGCCTTCGGACGCACACCCGTCCGGCGCAGGCTCAAGGGCTCGAGCACATCGCGTCGGAGCACCTCCTCCCACGTGGCACCGCGCAGCTTCTCCACAAGCGCGCCGAGCAGCGCGTATCCGGGATTCGAGTAGTGGAACCGCCGGCCGACCGGGTGCACCAGAGGCCGCTCGCCCAGGACATCGGCCAGGTCGGGCCGCAGTGAGCCGGGGGTGCGCTCCCACCAGGGCCCCGGCGTCTCGGCCGCCAGGCCGCCGAGCAGTTCGACGAGGGTCGCCTCCCCCACGCCCGTACCCGGCAGATGTTTCTCCAGCGGGTCCCCGAGGTCGATCACCCCCTCATCGCGCAACTGGAGGACCAGTACGGCGGTGAACGTCTTGGTGACGGAGCCGATGCGGTACTGCACGTCCTCGTCCGGCGCATGTCCCTCCACCGACGTCCGCGCCCCTGTCCATACGGTCTCTCCGCCCCGTACCACGGTCGCGACGAGCGACGGAGCACGCTCCTCCGCCTGGGCAACGGCGATCCGGTGCAGCAATGCCCGACGCGTGCCGGCCAGCAGTTCTTCCTGATGTGTCGTCATGCCCTCAGTTCACCAGGTGCGGGTTCCGCCCGTACGAAGTCGGCGGCCGGAACGCCGGAGCCGCCGGCGCCGCGTCCGTCCTTCGTGCTCGTCAGCGGGAGCAGATCACGCTGACGAGCACGAAGGAAGCGAAGAAGGATCCCTCGGAAAGAGAGGTGAACCAGCGACGGCCACGTTCTTCGTCGATGTGACCGTCCTGGATGGCCTGTTGCAGGTTGCGGCCCAGTCCCAGTGTGTGATCCGCGTCCTGAAAGTCGAGGAAGACCGGTGCCGTGGCGATCACCGTCTCGACGGTGAAGCCGGCTTGCTCTGCGTGGCGGGCGAGGCTGCGGCCGATGGTGGCGTGCCGGACCACTTCCGAGGTGGTGTAGCGCGTGAAGGCGCGGCTTGTGCCGAGATCCTCCGCGTCGACGGCCAGGGTGTCCCAATCAGGCTCGGCAAGGCCGATCCGCGCACCTGGCCGGGTGACCGAGTGGAGTTGTGCCAGGACATCGGCGGGCTCGACGACGTGCATGAGAACCCGGTCGATCTTGGCCCGGTCCACTGACCTCGGCGCGACGGGCAGGGAATGAGCGTCTCCCTCCCGGATCTCCACTGCCGACAGGTCTGTCGTGCGCCGACGGGCCTCGATGAGCATCGCCGGGTCACGGTCGACTCCGATCACCGTGCCCCTGACGCCGACGCGTTCGGCCAGCTCCGGCAGGTCGGCGCCCGGACCGCATCCCACGTCGAGTGCCGTCTGCCCCTGCTGGAGGTCCAGCAGGTTCATCAACTCCCGCTTGTAGCCGCGGCCGACGCCGGCTGCCGCTCGGAGCATGTAGGCGGCCTGGTCAGGTCGTGACGCGCCAAGAGTCGTTGACATGCGGAGGAGTCAAGCACTGCGGCTGATGGCTGGGCTACTCAGCGGGGAGGGATGTAGGTTCTCACTTTCGGTGTCATGTGCCGACGCTGTGACCTGGATGTCCCTCTTCAGTCTCACGCGGTGTCGGCCGACGGCTGTCTCAGATCGGTGTCACTTTCCTCAGGCTGTCCAGCACGCTGCACCGCCTGTCCGACTACCCGGTCCGGGTGCACCACTACGTACGGAGATACGTGCACCAGCGGCTCATGTCATCGCGCGGGCATGGTCGTGGCAGGGCGCCGGACCTCCAAGATGACTGCGGTGCCGGCCACGGCTCTGTTTTGGTGCATGGTGATCTGCTGGCCGGGCTGGACGTGCGTCCAGTGGGAGGGAATGAGGGGCACAAGGCGAACCGTGGCTCGTCCTCCGGGCTCCAGCACAGGCGTGTTCTCAACCCAGAGCCCAGCGATGCTCACCGCGCGTCCGCCGGTGGGTGAGAAGTGTCCGATGTCCCACATGGGTCGCAGAACACCGGCGCCGGGGATCGGCGCCGTGCGTCGCGCCTCGGCGGCGGGGCGGAGCGTCAGATCCGCCCTGATCGCACCGTTGCGGAGTTCGGAGCATCGCCAATGGCACCACCTCGCGCTCCGCTCCAGCCGAAGCTGCTCAGCGGCTTCGGCGAGCTGTTCCCAGAAGGCCAGAGGAAGCGAGCAGGCGTCCCCGAGCTCCTCCAGCAGGTCCAGGGCGATCTCCCACTCGTCGTGGACGAGGTAGTCCCAGATGTCTCGCACCGTGATGTCGTTCTCGGTGGCGGTCTCTTCCGGAACCAGCAGAGAAGCTGCTTCGAGCAACTCAGGAACGTCCATGGGCTCATTGTCGACCACATGAACGTGCTGCCCGGTTCGAATGTCAGACCCTGCGCCTAGAGTTCGGCGAGACGGGGCCGGCCCCGAGACCGCCAGCACCGGAAAACGGCGGCTTCCCTGGTCTGCTCGGGGGTGGTTCGGCCCAACCGGCGTCCAGGCATCGTTAAGAGCCACGAGTGCAGCCTGTCAGCCCGGCCCCTTTGAGCACCTAATCGGAGTCAGTATCGAGCGACCCGGTGCATCGCACCCGCCCCGGGTGCATTCACCGCGATCGGAGAGCATCATGAAGAACAGCGCGTTGTGGCGAGTGGTTGACAACCAGAGTGGTACCCAGTCCATCGTCAGCACGCCCTCCGAGGCGGTCGCGTTCGTCAACAGCCGGTTCGACACCGATGACGACGACGAGCCGTTCAGCATCACCGAGGTCGGCCCTCTCCTTCCGAAGCCGCTCGGGATCATCACCGCATGGGCCGCCAAGAAGGACGGCGAGCGAACCGACGGGCGTACTGCGCCGATCACCATCAGGCCGGTTGTGACGGATAACGCCATCGAGTGCGACGACGTCGTGCTCTGGGACGACGTGTATGTGTCATGGGACCACGACATGTACACCGTCGAGGGGCCGGACGGCTCCGAGTACAGCGAGGCTTACAGCGCAGCCGAGTTGAGCGAGATCCTCGACGAGTACGCCGGCGACTACGAGTACGCGCCTGAAGGGCCTGACAGCCATAGGTGGCCGAAACCGGGAGAGTTGATCCCCTACGGGGCCCAGGAGTGTGCCAAGCGGTTCGGGCACCTTGACGACGACGCCCTGCTGTGGCTGGCTGCCACCCGCATCACGCTCGCCGTGTGGCGCAACACACCCGTCGAGAACTGGCATGCCGGTATGAGTCCGCTCCACGACGGCACGATGATGCGGATCAACGTGGCAACCACCCGACTCGTGCGCTCGATGCTGTCGTTCGACCATGTCGACTGGATCGCTGTCGGTCTCGCGATCGTCAACCCGTCTCGGGTTCTACCGACAGGGCAGTCCGTGCTCGAGCTCGGGCTGGCCTGCCACAACGCTGACGACCCGGCGCACGAGGTTGATCCGCGAGAAGAACTCGCGGAGATGGCACAGGTCGCGATCTCATGGGGGCGAAGGTACTGCCTTCACGAGAAGGAATTCGGCCTGCGAACCCTGATCGAATCCTTCTGCGCGTCCGACAACGGCTGGTTCGGAGCTCCGAGTTGGGGGCGCATCGTCGATCGGTTCCTTACGGCTGTCGACGACCGGGAGAATGCGCACTGGCGCATGCACCGGGACAAGCCTTGGTTCGACGAGTGGTTCACCAACCGCCCGGCCGACATTGCGGACACCACGGAATTTCGTCGGCTACTCCTTGCCGGGCCCGACCTGCTGTCCGAGGAGGCCGCCGAATGGTGCGTGGATGGTGCCATCCGCTACGTCTGCCAGGACGACCACGCGAACGACTGCTGGCGGTGCGGTATCCCACTGGCAACGGAGTCCCCCAACGAGTGAACGTGGGCACCAGCATAGAAAAGCATCAATCCACTGACCGCGCTCTCTCCCGCCTACTCGGCGGCCTCCCCTGCTTGGGGAGCCAGTCGCGGCTCCACTGACTGGAGATGTGCGGGTGCTTCTGACGGATCTGTGGCAGCAACGCTGGCCCGGCTGCCCGCCGGTCGGTCACAAGCTCCGTGAGCCCTACAGGAATGTCTGGGTCCGCTTCCACAGTCCGTCGGGTCTTTGTCATCAGCATCACCGGCCTGCCGGTTTCTTGATAACCACGGCTTCCACGACACGGAGGTCGAGCAGGTCGCCGGACCTCCGGGATCATGACGCCATGCAACTCCGATACTTCAATCAGACCGGATGGACCGCCATCTTCAATGGCACTGAGACGGAGATCGGTCGCATGGTGCGTGTGGAGGGATGGGATCCCGCAACCGGGACAGCCTTGGTGGTCGACCCGCAGCGAGGGGCACTGCGCCAGGTCACGGACTACGTGGACTTCTCCCACTTGGAGCGGGCCGATCAGGTCGTTGCCGCGATACCCGGTGGGGGATGGCGGGCACACTGGACGGATGAAGGGCCGGGTGGATCACCTCTCACGGAGCAGGTGCTGGCCTGGTTGATCACTTCGCAGGGCCGGGCGACTGCCATCACGGTCGATGCTCAGGGGCATGTGGAGGACGCCGACAGCGCCGACGCCTTCATACCGCCGGGTGAGGAGCTTCAGTGACTGACGGCGTCGATGCCGCAACAGGCGGGCCCGGCGTCTGAGGGTCGGGCTTCTGATGCCGGTTGGGAGGCTCCCTATTACCGGGTTCGGGCCGCCGGCTTCCAGGTGCTCTTCCTCGTGGAACCGGACGAGGCGATCGAGGAGGTCTGCAACGTCGATGCCGAGGTTCATCTTGCCGACGGGTCGCGCTGGAGTTCCACGATCTTCACACCAGTGCGGCGCCGAGAGGTCAGCTGGGCCGGGATGCGATCTGCTGACGGGCAGAGCCCCAGACATCCTCGAACTCCTCGAAGGTGAGTTGTTCGGGGTCGTGGCCTTCCCATTCCGAGACGGGCAGCTCGGCAGTGATCCCGAATCTGCTGTCGTAATCACCGAGGCGGCCCGCGTCGCGGGCCCGCTGCCACTCGGCGAGGGAGGCTGCTGCGATCGGGATCAGCTCTGGCCCTTCGAGTTCGACCTGCCGGATCACCCAGCCTTCGGCGTCGACCTCGAAGTAGAACCAGGTGTCTTCCTCGTCCCAGTAGCAGCGCATCCATGTGGTCACCAGGCCATGATGCCGCGCCAGATGCGCCGCCCTACTCCGCTCTGTCTCATGCCTGGGCGATGAATCCTGCGGATCGGTCGAGCTGGAAAGGAGAACCGACCCGGGTTGGATCCCAGCCTTGATCCCGTGCCTCTCGAATGCTGGCAGCAACGTGAGCCGGACGAATGGGCTCCGTCTCGACGCCCACCCAGTTGCTGGGATGGGCCTGACCGCTGGTGACGATCAACGTCGTGCCCGGCTGGCTGCCGCTGGCCGCTTCAACCGCATAGGTCATCGGTGTCCAGCAGAGTCCCTGCATGTAGGAGGGCTTCCTGCGGATCCGCCAGCGGTACTCGATCCCGTCAACGGTTATGCGCCGGGAACCCTTCTTGTTCAGCGCCATCTTCGCCTCCTCCACTGTTGGACTCTAGGGCCGTGCAATAGGTCCGTCTCAGCCGGAATCTTCCGGGCCGCCGGGCAGCACGCCGAAACCAGAGTGCCGTGCAGGCTGTGGTCGCCGTAGTGTCCGGGGCGAAAGGCGGTTCCAGTGGAGATCACGGTTCAGTGGATCAGGACGTCCTGGACGAAGCACTCCAGGGGCGGTGACGCTGCTGCCCGCAGGAATTCGGCGCCAATGGGGTTCCTGGTGTCACCAGTGCCGTCTTCCTTCGCCCAGGTCATCCAGATGTCCGAGCGTGACGGTTTCGAGCCGCACGAGAGCGAGAGGGACTTGCGCCAGGTCGGACTCACCTTGCGAGACGAGGGCGATCGGCTTCGCGTGCTGGCGCGTGTGGAGCCGTTGTTCGGATTGCCGCCGCGCCCGTGGCGGCCGCCGGCGGTGCGTCTGGTCCCGGGGCAGTGGGTCCGTTGGCAGTTGAACTATCGGTTCAGTAGCGCCGCCGGAATACGGGACTGGTCGTACTGGCTCGACACGTTCAACGTTGCCTATGGGCCCGTCGACCCGAACGTATTCCTGTCAGAGCCGACCGTTCTGGTCGATGAGTGCGGTCCTGTTCGATAGCCGTCCGTCGACGATCAGCTGGTCATGGGTTCTGCCCTGGAGGCGGGAGGAATGCCGGTCTCGATGGTGTTGCCGCCTGGTCGAGCGCCTTCGCTGTCGGTGAGCGCGTCCATCACGGCTTGTCCGGCCTCGGTGGGGCGGAGTGATTCGCCCCGGCGGGGGCGGATGTAGAGCTGGACGCCCAAATCCCTTTCCAGGGCAGCAAACTGGGTGTAAAGGACCGAGCGAGTGGTGCCGAGCTGGCGTGATGCCTCGGCGAGGGTGCGATGCTCCATGGCTTCTCGAAACCGCTGAAGGCGGCCCCAACAGCGCCGATCTGTGAGGGCCGGCCTGATCAGCGGCGGTACTGATTCGAGTTCCGTTCGGCTCACGGCCCGGCGTCCGCCGCGTGGACGGAGTGCGATGCCCATGGCCCGGAGGTGGCGTGTCAGGGTCGTTGGGCTCATGTCCAGCTCGGTGGCGATGCTGGCCAGGGTCCGGGCCTGCCGGACGTACTGCTCTCGGAGCCACTGCTCATCGACGATCGGCTTCCTCGACGGCTCTCGGCTAGCGATGAGGCCGGACTGATTCAGCACCTCGCTGATGAGTCTTTTGGGGAGACGGGTCTCTGAGGCGATCTCTCTGACCGTCTTCCGCGCGTCGAGGTACTCGCTTCGCAGGAATTCGTTGGTCAGCACGGTATGTGCTTGCTGGCGGGCCTGAGCTGCGGCAAGCCGGGACCGTCGAGCGATGGGCCTGCTGGGGTCGACCCAAGAGCCGCCGCTTTTGGAGGACCAGGGGCTGCTGGGTGGGTGCTGCTCGAAGCAATGGCGGATGCTTTCCAGAGCGACGCCCATCTCCTTCGCTGCGACGGCGGGCGCTTGGCCCTCAGCGCAGATGAGACGGTGTGCTCGTGTCACGTCCACTGGTCTGCCGGGTAGGCAGAGTCCTGCGGCAAGATCCGCTGGGGGCTCCCAGGTCAGCGGTTCGTCGATGCCCAAACCCCGTAGGTAGTTCTCGCCGTACTCGTCGAGAGCTCTCAGCAGGGCGGCGGTGATCCGGAAGGGAACTACCGCGACGCCTCCCGTCTCCTCGGCGGTCGTGATCCGGAGCGACGCTGGCGCCTGCCGGAGATCATTTCCGGTGATGCGCTGATAGAGGTAGCGGCGCACAGACAGCAGCCGCGCTTCCTGTCCCGGGTGGACACCGGTCTGTGTGCAAATCGAAACCCAGTCATCAGCGGGCAAGAGGCCCTCACCTGTCAGCCCGCGTCGACGTTCGTAGTCGATGGGGACGGGCTGGGTGTCCAGGTAGTCGGCGATCTCGCAGAGCCCGGTGAGGACTCCGTCGTGGCCCTGCTGGGCAAGCTCGGCGAGCGTGTAGTGGACGTCGAGTTGCGCCTGATGACCAAGCATGCTGATCAGGGGATCGAAGTGACGTTTGGATGCTCCGGGGAGGAGGAGTGCGACGGCCAGGGCCGCGCGGAAGTTGCCGATGTTCCGGACGCCGGCGGCGGGCAGGAAGCGGGCAGTCCATCCGCGCCAGAGCAACTGTGGGACTCGGCCGGCCCGTGCGGTGGTCAGGGTCTCATTCATCTTGTGGGGTGGGCGCGGGCGAGTGGTGCAGCTTCGGAAGCGGAGCCGGTCCACGTTCGCCATGCGTGTGTCCATGGCCTGCCAGATCAGTTGTTGCAGGGCAGTGGAGTGTGCCCTCCAGCGTTTGTTGATGTCACCGAGCGGCATGAGGTCCAGTCGCTCGCCGTCTCGTTCGAGGAGGGTCCGCAGCGTGGCGATGTTTGTCTTGTCGGAGCCCTGTTGAAGGATGTGGACGGCGCGGGTGAGTCCGCCTGCGGTCACTGCCGCCGAGGTAGGCGAAAACTGACCGTCTCCGGCGTAGGCCTGGCATGCCTGCTCGACATGCGGATCGAGTGTCGGGAAGTCGTCGGGTTCCGCGATGCGCAAGACCCAGGAGGCCAGCGCACGCAGGTCGTTGAAGATCATTCGGGGTGCGGGGAGGGACTGCGCTTGTCCCTGTTCGACTCGGTCCAGCAGGTCGTTGATCAAGCGCTGGGACGCCAGTTCTGGGCTGTCTTCGCGAAGGGCGGCAGCGGGGGCCAGGGTGAGGTCCGTCTGGCAGAGAGCCCCTGACGGTTTCAGCGTCGTAGGACACTGATGGGGTGGAAGATCACGGAAGATGCTGACTCGGCCGTGGCGGGTGCGCTGGTTGCAAGAGGGACAGGCGTGCGGCAGCAGGATCCGGTGCCGAGTGCAAGCGAAGCTCCAGGGGAGGCGCCAGCGTAACTGCCAGCGGCCGTCGTGTTCGTGAAGGCATCGGGGGCAGTAACGGGAGCCGTTTCGGCCCCATAGCTGCATGCGGTTCACCGTCCGGCGGTGAGGGTGCAGTACGAGCGCATGGCCGTCGTACTGGCGCAACGTCATCGCATGCAACCGGTCAGCGGGGACTCCGCTCACGGCCGCGGCCTGCTCGGCCTGGTCCGACTCGAGGTAGCGGGTGAGGTCAGGGAGGTTGCCGTCGCGCCGACCGGGCAGTCCCAAGGCGATCAGGATCTCGCGGAAGCTGACCATGCTGCGGTGGGCCAGGGTCTCCAGCCAGGAGTCCAGGGCTTCTCCTGGCAGCGGCGCGACCCTGATCGGGAGAGTCCGCAGGCCGGACGTCACGCGGCTTTCCGGTTGCTGGATCGGGGCCGGCTGGTGAGTCGTCGCTTGTCCAGGGCTGCTTCGAGCTCCCTGCGAGCCTTCTCGGATGCCTCGTCGTTCTTCACTCGGTCGAGCAGGTCACGGTCGAGGCGTTCGGTGCCGCTGCGGACGGCTCTTTGGCAGCCCCGGTTGATCAGTGTCATCAGCGAGCCGATATGCCCGGTGCTTCGGGCAAAGAGGTAGTCGGAAAGATCGTCTGCAAGCATGCCGGGATACTTGTCGGCCAGGACCACTCGCTTCTCCAGGGCGAGAAGCATCTTCCTCCATTCTCGGCGGCCCGCCTCGTTCTTGATGGTGAAGGGCTGCATGTCCAGTCGAGTCGTGCGCCGGCCTGTCTGGGCCAGGGCTGTGTCACCGGAAGTAGTTCCTTCGCTGAACAGGCCCTTCTCTGCGAGTCCGACGCCGATCATCAGCAAGGTCACGGGGAACTCGTTGGCGATCCACTTCAGGTGGTTGCTGACCTCGATGCCGCTGGTGTTGCGCCACTTCAGGAAGTGCAGATCGTCGAGTGCGAGGACGCGCACTTCGCAGGACAACACGCAGTCCAGGGCCCGCTGGCCCATCTGGGCGGCCGTTCCGCGGTTGCGTCCAGCATGGCCGAAGAATTCCAGAATGGCACGGTTGAGGTCCTTCATGCCGGTGTTGCCGGTCAGTCCGACCCGGCAGACCGGAAGCCGTTCGTGTCCCTGCGCTGTGAACTCGCCGTTCTCGGCGATCTCCCGGTGGTGGAACTCACGGAGGAACGCCAGCACCGAGGTCGTCTTCCCGAGGCCGGGAAAGGCGTCGACAGCCACGGCGCCCTTGGCCTTGTCACCGTCCTGCTGATTGCTGTCGACGATGTCCCACAAATCCTCGTGAAGATCAGCCAGTTGCTGCGTCCTGATCGGCCCGAGGTTGGCATGCCACTCCCGCCGCAGTCGGTCGTAGACGGCTCTCGCCTCAGCGGTCAGAGCTTTCAGCTCTGTCCTCGTCAGCAGCCTGGGCTGTTCGCGACGCGGAGCGTTGGCGAACTCCTTGAAGTCCTCCTTCCGCGACAACGCCAGATTCCCCAGGCCCAGCGGGAGCGGGTCAGTCACACGTCCTCCAATGCGTCGGCGTAGAAGTCGTCCTCTTCGACGAGGACTTCGAAGTCGGCCTCGTCGTCATCACCCGTCTCGGCCGGCTCCATCTGCTCCGGCTCCTCGTGGGACGAGCCCTCTTTGTCCCCCAGGGCTTTGCGGACTGAGGGCAGCGAGACGACTGACTCGTCGGACTCGGGCAGTTCGATGGCCGCTTGCTCTCGCGATAGCCGCAGGGCCATCCGCCGCTCTGCCAGCGTTGTGCCCAGGCCGAGGTTCCAGCGCTCCAATAGGTCGGCGACCGCAAGACGGTCGTCAGGAAAGCGATACTTCGCAGCAGCCAGTTTCCGGGCGAAGGCGAGAGCATCCTCGCTCAGCGGCATACCGGCCGTGGGCGCATGTTCCCAGGTCAGGGTGCGCCAGCGACGGTCCAGGTCCCGGACGTAGATGCGGGTGATGTCGTCGGGGTCAACCTGGAAGGGCCATCCGTTCTCGACCGGACTCTTGTAGGGACTCCGGACATCGCTGAGGCCTTTGAGGCCGGGGCCGCTGTAGCGGCGACGGCCGATCTCGACTCCGTAGTGCTGGATCGTGCGCCATTCGGTCTTCAGGAATTCGTAGGCGAGGTCAGGGTCTCTGGAGGCCTCGATGTAACCCGCCCGGGCCATGCCGTGCTCGAACATCGCGGCGGGGGACATCCGCAGCCCTGGCAGACCCGGGTCGACCAGACTCGTGTGCGGTCGATGGTGGTAGACCGCCGCGACCCACTCACGGATGATCGCCTCCAGCTCATGCAGGAAGAAGAAGGCGTCGTCCTCCGGGTTCTCCCCCCGGGAATGGACGTCCGGCCCCTTATAGCCGGGCAATGCTTGAAGCAGGCCCTCGCGCAGGGTGCGGAAGAATCTTTCGACTGGCCCTTTGTCGCGGCCCGTCCGTAGCCTCGCAGGCTGGATCGAGATACCCATCCGTCGGCAGACGCTGGTCAGATGCTCGGAGTCGTACTGCTTTCCGTGGTCGATGACCAGGGTTTCCGGAACCAGAATCGGGCCAGCTGCACCAGCCCCTTCGGCGACAGCCGTATCCACGAGGACCGTCCGTGGGATGCCGTGCTCGGGCCAAACCGCGTAGCGCGGCCAGTCCTTCCCAGCCGGCCTGGGCCGGAACGACTGGTAGAGCACCGCGCTGACGTCCACCGCCTTCGTCGACACCGGGGTGAGGCGGATGCCGGTGACGCAGCGGGTGTACCAGTCCATACCGATGCTGAGCTCAGCCTGAACCCATCGAAGCGTGAACGGGTCGAAGGCGAAAACGTCCAGCCGGGTGGAGTCCATCAGGAGGTACTCGCCCGGCCTGGTCGGCCGCAACTTGCCATAAGGCTCACTTGGCCGGCCAGCGATGTCCCGGTTCCGCTTCGCACTCAGTCGGAAGAGCGGGTGCTGGTCCTCCAACTCCTCAAGCAGCCGGAAGGCAGTAGCCCGGCTGGGTTGCGGGACGACATCCGGACCGAACCGTGCAACCACCCGTGCTCGGGTCCGCTCGATCACCAGCGTGCGGGACGGCTTGGACTCCTTGGCATGCTCGACCATGACCTCCGTGGCTGTCTCCACCCACCGGTCATCCAGTTTCGTGGCCCGCCCACGTGCGGGTCGCCCGGCAGCCGCCAAGCCCGCCTCGCCGCCACGGCGGAAGTCCCGAACCCAGCGCTCGACGGTACGAACGGTGACGCCGAGTTCAGCGGCCTTGCTCGCGTAGCGCTCGCCGAGCGGGAGGTCAGGCGAGTATTCCGGCCTCGGCTCGCCTTCCGCTGCCAGCTCGGGAGCACCCGAACGGTAACCAGTGAGGACCTCCCGGACATGGCCTGCCCGCACTCGTAGTCCGTCTTGCTCGGCTTTCGACAGCTGGCTCAGCACGACGCCAGCGACGTCTTCGTCGTCGTCACCGGACGGTCCCGGAGCATCCGGGATCACACGAACTCGATCAGACAGCAGCAGCTCCTTCACTGCCAGTCTCAGCAGCTTCCCGCGGCCGTTCTTCAGTACCGCCTCGTTGCCGTTCGCGGTGATCGCCAGCTCGACGAGCTCAACGGTCTCGCCGTCATAGCGGAACCGTGTACCAACCCCCACGCGGACTCCGGCCCAGCTCACTTCGAAGCCTTCAGAACGTGATGACCGCTGAGCGGGGTAGTCAAGTCGGTGACCAGCTCACCACGCCAGAGAAGGTGAAGGACCCCAGCACGGACCTCCTCCGGTTCCCGTCCGGTGAGTGCGTCATCGAGTTCGCCAAGTGTCCGGCAATCCAGCCCCATCGCTCGAAGTTCGTCGAGCAGGAGACCATCGAAAAGCCAGTCACGTCGGTACCCGGCGAGGAACCGAAGGTTCTCGAGTTCCGCAGGCGCAGGTTCGCTCCACACGACGTATCGCCATCCGCGTGTCTCCACCAACCGCCGCGTCCAGTCGAAAGTGAACGCCACCTCTGGCTTGGCCACCCGGTGCCTCGGCTTGACGTCGACCACGACCGGACCGTCCTCGCTGATCAGCAGGTAGTCCGGGATGTGTTTGCGAACCTTGCCTTCCACCTCGGCTTTCAGCAGGAAGGGCTGGGCAAGGATGCGGCGTACGGATGGGTCGAAGTCGTCAAACAACAGTCGAGCAAGTTCAAGCCGCGACTCGTAGATCACGTGGTCACACATGGTCGACGACCAGTAGGTGCCCGAGTAGTGCTTCTGGCCGTCGTACCACCGGAATGTCCGCCATGGAGACGCTGTCGCCAACGTCGCGCTGCTGACGCTCTCCCATGGCTCGTCTTCGAACTCCCGGCCCGATGTACGGAAACACACCATTGCCGACTCAACTGGCACAAGCACCCCCACTCCCGCAGCATCAGGTTCGATGCGATCAAGCAGTCGGTGACAGCCTGGGCCGTACGGCGGTACGTTCACCAAGAGAGCTTGGAACGTCCACACGTTTGAGCGAATTCAGCCTCAAGAGCCTGGACGGTCTCACAGCGATGTCGTATCCGACATCCATCCGACATCGACCGTGAGATTCCGACACGGAAAATGAGGCCCTACAAGGGAACCGGTCAGGTCTGCGCCATGTCCACGAAACGGGAGTAGTGGCCCTGGAAGGCGACCGTGATGGTCGCCGTCGGGCCGTTTCGGTGCTTGGCCACGATCAGGTCGGCCTCGCCCGCGCGCGGGGACTCCTTCTCGTACGCGTCCTCACGGTGCAGCAGGATGACCATGTCGGCGTCCTGCTCGATGGAACCCGACTCACGCAGGTCGGAGACCATCGGCTTCTTGTCGGTGCGCTGCTCGGGGCCACGGTTGAGCTGGGAGAGCGCGATGACCGGCAACTCCAGTTCCTTGGCGAGCAGCTTGAGGTTACGGGACATGTCCGAGACCTCCTGCTGACGGCTCTCCGCCCGCTTGGAACCGCCGGACTGCATCAACTGGAGGTAGTCGATGACGACCAGCCGCAGGTCGTTGCGCTGTTTCAGCCGACGGCACTTGGCACGGATTTCCATCATCGACAGGTTCGGGGAGTCGTCGATGTAGAGCGGGGCCGCCGACACGTCCGGCATCCGGCGCGCCAGGCGGGTCCAGTCCTCGTCGGTCATCGTGCCGGACCGCATGTGGTGGAGGGCGACCCGGGCCTCGGCGGACAGCAGGCGCATCGCGATCTCGTTGCGCCCCATCTCGAGCGAGAAGACCACACTCGGCAGGTTGTGCTTGATGGACGCGGCACGGGCGAAGTCCAGCGCGAGCGTGGACTTGCCCATCGCGGGACGCGCGGCGATGACGATCATCTGCCCGGGGTGCAGCCCGTTGGTGAGCGAGTCGAAGTCCGTGAACCCCGTGGGCACACCGGTCATCTCGCCGCTGCGGGAGCCGATCGCCTCGATCTCGTCGAGCGCGCCCTCCATGATGTCGCCGAGCGGGAGGTAGTCCTCACTGGTGCGCTGTTCCGTGACGGCGTAGATCTCGGCCTGCGCCCGGTTGACGATCTCGTCGACGTCGTCGTCGGCCGCGTACCCCATCTGTGTGATGCGGGTACCGGCCTCGACCAGGCGGCGCAGCACGGCGCGCTCGTGCACGATCTCCGCGTAGTACGCCGCGTTGGCCGCCGTGGGCACCGTCTGGACGAGGGTGTGCAGATACGAGGCACCGCCGACCTTGTTGATCTCACCGCGCTTGGTCAGTTCCGCGGCGATCGTGATGGGGTCGGCCGGCTCGCCCTTCGCGTAGATGTCGAGAATGGCTGTGTAGACGGTTTCGTGAGCCGGCTTGTAGAAGTCGTGGCCCTTGAGGATCTCCACGACATCGGCGATGGCGTCCTTGGACAGCAGCATGCCGCCCAGAACGGACTGCTCGGCCTCGAGGTCCTGCGGCGGCACCCGTTCGAACGTGGAGCCCGTGCCGTCCCATCCGCCGGAGTCCCGGCCGCGGTCGTGCTGCTCGTCACGGCCTCGGCCTCCGTCCTCACGACGTCGGGAGGCTGGCAGACGATCACTGGGTCCACTGTCGGCCCACGGGTCGTCCAAGGGCTCGGAAATGCTCACCGAGCCACCTCCTCCCGTCCGCCGAGCGGACCTCGCCGTGCCCTCTTTCTACGGCACGGCACTGACAAATAGGACGCCCGACTCCGGTTGTCGCGCGCCGGTTTTATGACTTTTTGGAAACCGGCAGACGGAGCGGGCGCCGGACCACCGTAGGCCTGTCTGCACCGTCAGCCAATCTGGTTATCCACAGGGCATGTGGACGACCGGCCCAATGCTGTGGAGAAGTCCGCCAAACCTGTGCACGACCCGGTGGACAGGCCTGTGAACAAGACCCGAGTTGACTCGCAAGAAGGGCCCTGACCTGGTACTTCATCATCCACCGCCTGTGCAGAACAAAAAAATTCCCTCTCCGGCCAAGATCCCCTCAAGTGCTGTATGCAAGCACACACCCTGCGCCATGACGTAAGGGTCTATGGAGCATTGCATCTCTTACCTGTGGACGATTAGATTGGTGCACATGACACAGGCCCCCGCGCGCCCTCGAGCCGTCCGACGGCAGCACGACCGCGAGATCGTCATGCTGGCCGTACCGGCATTCGGCGCCCTCGTCGCCGAACCCCTCTTCGTCATGGCAGACAGCGCCATCGTCGGTCATCTCGGCACAGCACAGCTCGCCGGACTCGGCATCGCCTCGGCCCTCCTGATGACCGCCGTCAGTGTCTTCGTCTTTCTCGCCTACGCCACCACGGCCGCTGTCGCCCGGCGAGTCGGTGCCGGCGACCTCCCCTCAGCCATCCGCCAGGGCATGGACGGAATCTGGCTCGCCCTGCTCCTCGGGGCCGGCGTCGTCGCCGTGGTGCTGCCCACGGCACCCGCCCTCGTGGATCTGTTCGGCGCCTCGGACACCGCGTCCCCCTACGCGATCACCTATCTGCGTATTTCCTCACTCGGCATACCAGCCATGCTGATCGTGCTCGCCGCGACCGGTGTCCTGCGCGGGCTGCAGGACACCAGGACCCCTCTCTACGTCGCCGTCGGCGGCTTCGCCGCCAACGGCGTTCTCAATGTCGCGCTGGTCTACGGCGCCGGTTTCGGTATCGCGGGCTCCGCCTGGGGCACGGTCATCGCCCAGTGGGGCATGGCTGCCGTCTATCTGGTCGTGGTACTGAAGGGCGCGCGCAAACACGGCGCCTCACTACGCCCGGACCTCGCGGGGATCAGAGCTTCTGCCCAGGCCGGTGTGCCCTTGCTGGTACGGACCCTCTCGCTCAGAGCCATTCTGATGATCACCACCGCCGTCGCCGCCCGACTCGGCGATTCCGACATCGCGGCTCACCAGATCATCCTCTCCCTGTGGAGCCTGCTCGCCTTCGCGCTGGACGCCATCGCGATCGCCGGGCAGGCCATCATCGGCCGCTACCTGGGAGCCGGAGACGCCCAGGGGGCCCGCCAGGTGTGCCGCCGCATGGTGGAGTGGGGTTTCGGGGTCGGGGCCGTCCTCGGCGTGGTCGTGGTGCTCGCCCGGCCGGTCTTCCTGCCCCTGTTCACCAGCGATTCCACGGTCACGGACACGGCACTGCCGGCTCTGATGATCGTCGCGCTGTCCCAACCGATCTCCGGCATCGTCTTCGTGCTGGACGGGGTACTGATGGGTGCGGGCGACGGGCCGTACCTGGCGTGGGCGATGCTGGTCACTCTGGCGGTCTTCACTCCGTTCGCCCTGCTGGTCCCGGCGTTCGGAGGTGGGCTCACCGCGCTGTGGGGGACGATGACGCTCATGATGACCGTTCGGCTGCTGACCTTGTGGTTCCGTACCCGATCGGGCCGCTGGCTCGTCACCGGCGCCGCACGCTGACCGTTTCGCGTGAAGCCACGCGTTTCACGTGAAACGGGGATGGGGCCGCACCTGAAAGGTGCGGCCCCATCCCACTGCTACAACGAGCAGCACTTACTCCGAGACAACCTCGAGGTCGACCTTGGCGGCAACCTCGGGGTGCAGACGCACGAACGTCTCGTGGGCGCCGAGGGTCTTGATCGGCGCGCCGAGCTCGATGCGACGCTTGTCGACCTGGGGACCGCCGGCGGCCTTGATCGCGGAAGCGATGTCGGCCGGCGTGACAGAACCGAAGAGACGACCGGCGTTGCCGGAGCGAACCGCGAGGCGGACCTTGACGCCCTCGAGCTGGGCCTTCACCTGGTTGGCCTGCTCGATGGTCTGGATCTCGTGGATCTTGCGAGCGCGACGAATCTGCTCGACGTCCTTCTCGCCACCCTTGGTCCAGCGGATCGCGAGCTTCCGCGGAACCAGGTAGTTGCGAGCGTAACCGTCCTTGACGTCGACGACGTCGCCCGCGGCACCGAGGCCGGAGACCTCGTGGGTGAGGATGATCTTCATGATTCGGTCACCCTTCCCTTATCGCGCGGTGGAGGTGTAGGGCAGCAGCGCCATCTCACGGCTGTTCTTGACAGCCGTGGCGACGTCGCGCTGGTGCTGGGTGCAGTTACCGGTCACGCGACGGGCACGGATCTTGCCGCGGTCGGAAATGAACTTCCGCAGCATGTTCGTGTCCTTGTAGTCCACGTACGTGACCTTGTCCTTGCAGAATGCGCAGACCTTCTTCTTCGGCTTGCGCACAGGCGGCTTCGCCATGATGTATCTCCTGTGTGATCAAGAAGTGTGGTGCGGCCCCGCCTAGAAGGGGGGCTCGTCCGAGTAGCCGCCGCCACCGCCGCTGCCGGAGCCTCCGCCCCAGCCGCCGCCGCTCTGGCCGCCGCCACCCTGCTGGCCGCCGGCGGGAGCGCCGGATGCCCAGGGGTCGTCGGCCGGAGCGCCGCCACCCTGCTGGCCGCCGCCGGAGCCTCCGCCCCAGCTGCCACCACCCTGGTTGCCGCCACCGCTGTAACCACCCTGGCCACCGCGGCCGGTGGTCTTGGTGACCTTGGCCGTGGCGTTGCGCAGACTGGCGCCGACTTCTTCGACGTCCAGTTCGTAGACCGTGCGCTTGACGCCCTCACGGTCCTCGTAGGACCGCTGCTTCAGCCGGCCCTGCACGACGACGCGCATGCCTCGCTGGAGCGACTCGGCGACGTTCTCCGCCGCCTGGCGCCAGACCGAGCAGGTCAGGAACAGGCTCTCGCCGTCCTTCCACTCGTTCGTCTGGCGGTCGAAGGTGCGGGGAGTCGACGCGACACGGAACTTCGCGACGGCCGCACCGGACGGGGTGAAGCGCAGCTCGGGGTCATCGACAAGGTTGCCGACGACCGTGATGACGGTCTCGCCTGCCATGGGGGAACCTCTCGGCGGGTTTGCTGCTGGCTGCTTGTACTGCTACTCGGATCCCGGGACCAGCTGAGCGGAAGGGCTCAGTGGTTCTCGGGGCGGAGGACCTTGGTCCGGAGGACCGACTCGTTCAGGTTCATCTGGCGGTCGAGCTCCTTGACGACCGCAGGCTCGGCCTGCAGATCGATGACCGAGTAGATGCCCTCGGGCTTCTTCTTGATCTCGTACGAGAGACGACGACGCCCCCAGGTATCGATCTTCTCGACCTTTCCGCCGCCATCCCGGACGACAGAAAGGAAGTTCTCGATCAGCGGGGAGACAGCGCGCTCCTCGAGATCGGGGTCGAGGATGACCATCACCTCGTAGTGACGCATGTGGAACCCACCTCCTTTGGACTCAGCGGCCACGGTCGTTCCGTGGCAGGAGGGTCGTGATGCGTTGCGCAACGATGCCTGTCAGTAGAGCAGCCGCCACTGACAATGAGGTCGGGTGACGGTTTCTCCAGGCCGGCCGGGACGGACCCATGGCCCTGTCCTGAACGTGACTGGATCTGTCCGAACAGACACCGGTGCAGACGGTACAGAGTACCCGCACAGCGGCTTCCGGTTGAAATCCGGTCCGGAAGCCCGTCAGTCTGTACACATCGGGTGTGTACGGCGCTACGATGCGCCGCCTTTCGCAGGAGGTGCCCATGGCACAGGCAACGCGACCCAATACCGCCGGAGGCCTTTTCGCCACGGACGGCAAGCCCCACCCAGTCCAGGCCGCCCTGCTCGCGGTAACCCTGGTGCTGGGGGTCACGTCCCTTGTCACCGCGATGTTCCAGCATCTGCACCTGCTCAGCTCCTGGACCGGCCTGGTGGGCATCCTCACCGGCGCGTACGGCCAGTGGATCTCGGAGACGACACGGGAGCGCTTCGGCCTGATCCTGGGGCTGGGCGCCTCGGCGATCGGTTTCTTCCTCGGCATGGCGAACGGCGGCCTGTTCGGCGGGCTCTTCGACTGACTCCGGGCCCCTCCTCCCGCATACCGTGGAGCGCCCCGGCCGTAACGGGCCGGGGCGCAGGCCCCCTGTGCCCAACCGAGGCGCACCCACGGCGCAGTAGGCTTCGCGCGAGAGCCGGAGCCCCTGAACCCATGGGGACACACCAGCCCGAGGAGCGCCCCGAATGAGCCTGACCCTGAGGACCATCAGCCGAGAGCAGCATCTGGCATACCTCCAGAGCCTGCCGTCGGCGAGTCACATGCAGGTCCCAGCCTGGTCGGACGTCAAAGCGGAATGGCGCGCGGAGAACCTCGGATGGTTCGACGACCCGACCGGTGAGATCGTCGGCGCCGGCCTCGTCCTCTACCGGCAGCTTCCCAAGATCAAGCGCTACCTGGCCTACCTCCCCGAAGGCCCGGTCATCAACTGGTTCGCGCCCAACCTTCAGGAGTGGATCGAGCCGATGCTCGCGCACCTGAAGCAGCAGGGCGCGTTCTCGGTGAAGATGGGCCCCCCGGTGATCATCCGGCGCTGGGAGGCGACGACCATCAAGAAGGGCATCCAGGACCCGGACGTGAAGCGTCTGCGCGACCTGGAGGCCGACTTCATCGAGCCCCGCGCCTTCGAGGTCGCCGACAAGCTGCGCCGTATGGGATGGCAGCAGGGCGAGGACGGCGGGGCCGGTTTCGGCGACGTACAGCCCCGCTACGTCTACCAGGTGCCGCTGGCGAACCGCTCCCTGGAAGAGGTCCACAAGAACTTCAACCAGCTGTGGCGCCGCAACATCAAGAAGGCCGAGAAGGCCGGTGTCGAGGTCGTCCAGGGCGGTTACAACGACCTGGAGGAGTGGCAGCGGCTGTACGAGATCACCGCCGCGCGCGACCACTTCCGGCCGCGCCCGCTGTCGTACTTCCAGCGCATGTGGACCGCCCTCAACACCGAGGACCCCAACCGCATGCGGCTGTACTTCGCCCGGCACAACGGCGTCAATCTGTCGGCGGCGACGATGCTGATCGTCGGCGGTCACGTCTGGTACTCCTACGGCGCGTCCGACAACATCGGCCGTGAGGTCCGGCCCTCGAACGCGATGCAGTGGCGGATGCTGCGCGACGCCTACGCACTCGGTGCCACCGTCTACGACCTGCGCGGCATCTCGGACTCGCTGGACGAGACCGACCACCTCTTCGGCCTGATCCAGTTCAAGGTGGGCACGGGCGGCCAGGCAGCCGAGTACCTCGGCGAGTGGGACTTCCCGCTGAACAAGCTGCTCCACAAGGCGCTCGACATGTACATGTCGCGCCGCTGACACCGGCTCCGCGCACAGCTCGCTCCACCGGTTCCCACAGCTCTCACTCCTTCCCCACACCGCAGCCACGAGAAAGGTTCCAGGTCCGGCCATGGCGCTCACGCTTTACGTCGACACCGCGCGCTGGCGGGCGCATCACAAGCACGTGCAGCAGCAGTTCCCGGGACTCGTCCCGGTCTGCAAGGGCAACGGCTACGGCTTCGGACACGGGCGGCTGGCCGAGGAGGCCACCCGGCTGGGCTCGGACGTCCTCGCCGTCGGCACGACGTACGAGGCTGCCCGGATCAAGGACTGGTTCGGCGGCGATCTGCTCGTACTGACGCCGTACCGGCGCGGCGAGGAGCCCGTCCCGCTGCCCGACCGGGTCATCCGCTCGGTTTCGTCGGTCGACGGCGTGTACGGCCTGGTCGGCGCCCGGGTGGTCATCGAGGTGATGTCCTCGATGAAGCGGCACGGGGTCAGCGAGCAGGATCTGCCCCAGCTGCACTCCGCCATAGAGAACGTCCGGCTCGAGGGTTTCGCCATCCATCTGCCCCTGGACCGCACCGACGGCTCGGACGCCGTCGAGGAGGTCATCGGCTGGATGGACCGACTCCGAGCAGCCCGCCTCCCCCTGCACACCATGTTCGTCAGCCACCTCAAGGCCGAGGAACTCGCCCGGCTGCAGCAGCAGTTCCCGCAGACGCGGTTCCGCGCCCGGATCGGCACGCGGCTGTGGCTGGGGGACCACGAGGCCACCGAATACCGCGGTGCCGTCCTGGACGTCACGCGCATAGCCAAGGGCGAGAGGTTCGGCTACCGACAGCAGAAGGCCGCGTCCGACGGCTTCCTGGTGGTCGTGGCGGGGGGCACGTCGCACGGGGTGGGTCTGGAGGCTCCCAAGGCTCTGCACGGCGTCATGCCGCGTGCCAAGGGCGTCGCCCGCGCCGGACTGGCCACGGTGAACAGGAACCTCTCTCCGTTCGTCTGGGCCGGCAAGCAGCGCTGGTTCGCCGAACCGCCGCACATGCAGGTGTCGATCCTGTTCGTGCCCTCGGACGCGCCGGAACCGCAGGTCGGTGAGGAGCTGGTGGCCCACCTGCGGCACACCACCACGCAGTTCGACCGGATCCTCGACCGCTGAGCGGCACGAGGCGCGGAGCGGACGGAGCAGGCGGGGGAGACAGAGCCTGCGGAGGGGACAGAAGCGGCGCCTGAGCAGGCGCCAGGCAACGGGAAGGGCCGCGCACGGGACTCCCGTGCGCGGCCCTTCCCTCGTGCCTTCACCAGCATCCGGTGTGAGCTGTCATCGGACCGGCCACCAGCCGTTCGCTCAGAGCGAACCGCCCGGGGCGTCGGCCTTGTCCCACTCGACCTGCGGTCCGTCGAAGTGCACGGCGCCCCGGGCGGGCCGAGCGGCAGGACCGAACACGAAAGCGTCCTCCGCTCCGTTCAACACCCCGCCCGACGGGTCGTCGCCACCGGACCGCCTCACCGGGTCCCGGTCCGGCATCAGGATGTCGCACACGATCATGACGCACAGGTAGAGCGTCCCGAGCAGGTGCAGAGCGATGGCCCAGTGGTAGCCGTCGGCGGGCAGTCCCTTGTGGGCGTCTCCGCTGGTCGTGTACGCGAGGTACATCCAGATGCCGAGGAAGTAGGCCACCTCGCAGGCCTGCCAGATCAGGAAGTCCCGCCACTTCGGCCGGGCCAGGGCGGCAAGGGGCACCAGCCACAGGACGTACTGGGGCGAGTAGACCTTGTTGGTGAGGATGAACGCGGCGACGACCAGGAAGGCGAGCTGCGCGAAGCGCGGCCTGCGGGAAGCCGTGAGGGCCAGCGCGGCGACGCCCACGCAGCAGAGCAGCATCAGCAGCGTGGCAAGGGTGTTGACGGTCTCGGTACTGAGCGGGTCGGACGAGTTCTGAGCGATGATCAGCCAGAAGGACCCGAAGTCGACGCCCCGCTCCTGGCTGAACGTGTAGAACTTCGACCAGCCGTCGAAGGCGAAGAACATCACCGGCCCGTTCACCACGGCCCAGGCGACGACGGCACCGCCCAGGGCCTTCCCGAACTCCCGCCACCGTCCGGCACGCCAGCACAGCACCAGCAACGGCCCCAGGAGGAGCACGGGGTAGAGCTTGGCGGCCGTGGCCAGCCCCAGGAGGACTCCGAAGGCCAGAGGCCGGCTGCGCGACCACATGAGCATCGCGGCGGCCGTCAGCGCGACCGCCAGCAGGTCCCAGTTGATGGTCGCGGTCAGGGCGAAGGCCGGCGCCAGGGCGACCAGCAGGCCGTCCCAGGGCCGCCGGGCGTGCGTACGGGTCACGCAGACGGCGATGACGGCCGCGCACACCATGAGCATCCCGGCATTGACCATCCAGTACCACTGTTCCTGGTCCTGGATGCTCCCGCTGCCGGGGGTGAGCCAGGACGCGACCTCCATGAACACACCGGTCAGCACCGGGTACTCGAGGTACTGCATGTCGCCGGGGAGCTGGTCGAAGTACGGTACGAGGCCGTCGGCGAAGCCCCGCCCCTGGTAGAGGTGCGGGATGTCCGAGTAGCACGCGTGGGTGTACTGGGAGCCGGCGCCGAAAAACCACGCGCCGTTGTAACAGGGAGCCTTCTGGACCAGGCCCAGGGTGAACATACCGATCGCCACGAGCGCGATCACCCGGACCGGGGTCCACCAGGACGTCCCCAGCAGGGCACGCCGCCCGAGCGGACCGCCGATCAGCTCACTGCCGGCCTTGGCGACCTTGTCCTCCCGGGTCGGCTCCACCAGCTCCGGCTCGTGGACGCTCGCTCGCGTCGATTCTCCACTGGGCATGCCGCACATCCTGCCGTACGCGCCGGGGCCTATGGCGAGGGCCGCCGCACCCGAGGGTACGGCGGCCCATGTTTCACGTGAAACACCCAAGTCGGGCGAAAGTGCGGTTATCCGGCCGGGCCTCCGAAGAGACCGCCATTACCGCCTCCGTTGCCGTTGCTGTTGCCCCGGTTGGCGCCTTCCTCTTCCGACTCCGAAGCCGACGGCGAACTGGTCACCCCGCCGTCCGTGCCACCGGCGTCCGAGCCTCCTGGCCCTGTACCGCCCGTGTCGTCCTCGTCCTCACAGTTGAAGTCGAAGACCCTGCAGGTGGCGGTCTCGGACGGCGTGGGGCGGCTGGGCTCCGGCTCCGGCTCCGAAGTGGTCGGAGACGCCGACGGAGTCTCCTCCTCGGTCTCGGTGGGGGAGGGAGTCGCGGTCGGCGACGGAGTGTCGTTGATGATCTCGCCAATGGGCTCCGGCGTCGGGAAGGGCACCGACTTCTGGCCCTTCAGCGCCTCCTCCATGTAGTCCGCCCAGATCTCGGACGGGAACGAGGCGCCGTGGATCGACTCCTGGTCACCTGTTCCGTACATCTCCAGGAACTGGCGGTTCTTGATGGTCTCGTCGTCGGGGTACCGGAACATGCTGATCGCGGTGGACAGCTGCGGGGTGTAGCCGACGAACCAGGCGGACTTGTTGCCGTCCGTGGTACCGGTCTTGCCGGCCACCTCGCGGCCCTCGAGCTGGGCGTTGGTGCCGGTTCCTTCCTCGACGACGGTCTTCAGGACGTCCGTGACGTTGTCGGCGACCTTGGCGGTGAACGCCTGCTTGGTCTTGGTCCTGTGGGTGTAGACCGTGCCGTCCTTGCTCGTCACCTTCTTGACCGAGAACGGATCGCGCTGGTCGCCGCTGGCCGCGAAGGTGGCGTACGAGCCCGCCATACGGATCGCGCTGGGGCTGGAGGTACCGAGGGAGAACGACGGGTAGTTCGCTCCGGCGAGGCTGTTCTTCAGGATCCCCGACTCCACCGCGGCGCTCTCCACCTTGTCCAGACCGACATCCACGCCGAGCTGGACGAAGGCGGAGTTCACCGAGAGCCGCATCGCCTCACGAAGATCGATCTTGTAGTCGGGCGCGGTGCCGAGGGTCTCGTCGCCGTCGTTGACCTGCTCCCACTGCTCACCCTTCTCGTTCTGCCAGATCGACCCGTCGTATTCCTTGATCTTGAGCTTGTTCTTACCGCTGTACAGGCTCTTCTCGGAGACCTTCGTACGCTCGTCCTGGGCCTGTACCCGGTCCCCGTCGGGGTCCCTGACGCCCCACTGCATGGCGGCCGCCAGCACGTACGGCTTGAACGTCGAGCCGACCTGGGCACCGGTCGCGTCGGCGTTGTTGGTGAAGTGCTTGGTCGCGTCGGTGCCGCCGTAGATGGCCTCGATCGCACCGGTCGCAGGAGCCACCGAGGCTCCGCCGAACTGGACGTGGGTGTCCGTATCCGGGCGCTCCTCGGGCTTGATGTTCTTCTTGTAGACCTTCTTGACCGCCTTCTCGAGCTCCTCGACCTTCTTCTTGTCGAAGGTCGTGTAGATCGAGTAGCCGCCCTGTTCCAGCTGCCTGGCGGTGATACCGGTGTCGTCGCTGTTGTTGACGATGTACGCCTTGGCGAGGTCCACGAGGTAACCGATCTGCCCGCTCAGCGCGGTGTTCGACCGGGGGTTCTGCACCTTGGGCAGTTTGTTGTACTTGGCCCTGACCGCGGGATCCAGACGGTCGTACTCGACCATCTTGTCCAGGGTGTCCTGCATCTGGGTCAGGGCGCGTTTCTTGTTCGCCTCGGGAGTGGCGTCCGGGTCGATGGAAGTCGCACCGGCAGGGTCGTAGTAGGTGGCGCCCTTGAGGACCGCCGACAGGAAGGCGCACTCGCCCTCGTTGAGCTTGATTGCCTCCTTGTCGAAGTACGCGCGGGCGGCGGCCTGGATCCCGTAGGCCCCACGCCCGTAGTACGCGGAGTTCAGGTAGCCCTTGAGGATCTCGTCCTTGTCAACGGTGGTGCCCACCTTGATCGAGACGAACATCTCCTTGAACTTGCGGGAGAGCGTCTGCGACTGGTCGTCCAGCATGGCGTTCTTGACATACTGCTGGGTGATCGTGGATCCGCCCTGCGTTTCGCCGCCCGTGGCCATGTTGAGCATGGCGCGGGCGATGCCCCTGGGGTCGATGCCGTTGTCCTCGTAGAAGGTCTTGTTCTCCTGGTAGATGACCGCGTTCTGCATCGCCTTGGGGATCTGTTCGAGATTGACGATCTGGCGGTTGCGCTCACCACCCGTCGCGACCATCTGCGTGTCGTCGGCCCAGTAGTAGACATTGTTCTGCGCTTCGGCCGTCTTGGCGATGTTCGGCACGCTCACCATCGCGTACCCGATCCCCGCGGCGGCCACCATGCTGCCGAAGAACGCGATGCACAGCCCGGTGACGAACTTCCAGGAGGGCATCCAACGACGCCAGCCGTACTTGTCGTGGCGCGGATAATCGATGATCCGCTTCTTGCCGGGAGGCGCCGACCGCCCCCGGCCGGGCCCGGTGGAACCGGCCCGGCGGCCCCCGCCTCTCTGTGCCGCGCGTCGTGCTTCGGCGCGGCTTCCATGGGTATGGTCCTCACCACCCGAGTCGCGGGAGTCCGACCCATAGGAATCGGACGGAGACCCGGTGGCGCCTCGCGGTGCCGCGCGGCGGCCGGAGGACGAGCCGGACTGGCCGCGTCGGGCCGCGGCACGTCCGCCTCCCTGCGGCTGCTGCGGTTTGCGACGGTGCTCGCTCATCGAACGACTACTCCTCGGGCAGGCGCATTCTCGCGCGCCTGGAAACGGCAACTGGTTTCCGGTCCCCCCGAAGTACGGATGCGGTGGTCTCCGCATTCATCCCGTACTGCACCAGGGACGAGGACGCCCCCACGCGTAACTCGGTTCCCGGTGTTGTGCATGGCGCACAGACTACGCACCACCAAAACCTGCCGAGCACAGAAGTTCAGCCCAAATCAGGCAACTTGCTCGCATTGAATCGATGATGTGACCCCGTTCACCCCACCCCCTCTTGTCCCAGCCGCGAGGCCGTTCTATCGTCGTGATGTATCGAGTCGATACATCAGCTCGGCATAAAGATGGCGCTGAGCCACCCGAGAGACCGTCACGGCACGACCGCGGCAGAGAGGAGGCGACGATGAGCCGGCGTTCCGGGATCCTCGAGTTCGCCGTCCTCGGCCTGCTCCGCGAGTCCCCGATGCACGGCTATGAGCTGCGCAAACGACTCAATACGTCACTGGGTGTGTTCCGTGCCTTCAGCTACGGAACGCTCTACCCCTGCCTCAAGACGCTGGTCGCCAACGGCTGGTTGATCGAGGAACCGGGAAACACCACCGAGGACGCCCTCGCCGCTCCGCTCACGGGCCGCCGCGCCAAGATCGTCTACAGGTTGACGGCCGACGGCAAGGAGCACTTCGAACAGCTGCTCTCCCAGACGGGCCCCGACGCGTACGAGGACGAGACCTTCGCCGCGCGGTTCGCCTTCTTCGGACAGACATCACGCGACGTACGCATGCGTGTACTGGAAGGCCGCCGCAGCCGGCTGGAGGAGCGCCTGGAAAAAATGCGCGCTTCGCTGACCCGGACCCGGGAGCGTCTCGACGACTACACGCTCGAGCTCCAGCGCCACGGGATGGAGTCCGTGGAGCGGGAAGTGCGCTGGCTGAACGAGCTCATCGAGAGCGAGCGGGCCGGACGGGACCTGAAGGGTCCCGCCTCCGGGGCGAACCCTCGACAGGACACCACATCTGGAACGTCGGGCGACCTGCCCCGGCCCGGGGACGACCCCCGGCCCGGTTCGCCCGACGACACCGCCACGTGAGTCCCGCTCAGGGCCTCACTCGTACACACAGGGAGCAACCGGAATGGGTTCGGTTCGCGTAGCCGTCGTCGGCGTGGGCAACTGCGCCGCGTCACTGGTGCAGGGCGTCGAGTACTACAAGGACGCCGACGCGGCGTCCAAGGTGCCGGGCCTGATGCACGTCCAGTTCGGCGATTACCACGTCCGCGACGTCGAGTTCGTCGCCGCTTTCGACGTGGACGCCAAGAAGGTCGGCCTCGACCTCGCTGACGCCATCGGCGCCTCCGAGAACAACACCATCAAGATCTGCGACGTCCCCAGCACCGGTGTGACGGTCCAGCGCGGCCACACCCTCGACGGTCTCGGCATGTACTACCGGGCCACCATCGAGGAGTCCGCCGAGGAGCCGGTCGACGTCGTCCAGGTCCTCAAGGACAAGCAGGTCGACGTCCTGGTCTGCTACCTGCCCGTCGGTTCCGAGGACGCGGCGAAGTTCTACGCCCAGTGCGCCATCGACGCCAAGGTCGCCTTCGTCAACGCCCTCCCGGTGTTCATCGCCGGCACCAAGGAGTGGGCGGACAAGTTCACCGAGGCCGGTGTGCCGATCGTCGGTGACGACATCAAGTCCCAGGTCGGCGCCACCATCACGCACCGCGTCATGGCGAAGCTGTTCGAGGACCGCGGTGTCGTCCTGGACCGCACGATGCAGCTGAACGTCGGCGGCAACATGGACTTCAAGAACATGCTCGAGCGGGAGCGCCTGGAGTCCAAGAAGATCTCCAAGACGCAGGCCGTCACCTCCCAGATCCCCGACCGGGACCTCGGCGAGAAGAACGTCCACATCGGCCCGTCCGACTACGTCCCGTGGCTGGACGACCGCAAGTGGGCCTACGTGCGCCTCGAGGGCCGCGCGTTCGGTGACGTCCCGCTGAGCCTGGAGTACAAGCTCGAGGTCTGGGACTCCCCGAACTCCGCCGGTGTCATCATCGACGCCCTGCGTGCCGCGAAGATCGCCATGGACCGCGGCATCGGCGGCCCCATCCTGTCGGCCTCCTCTTACTTCATGAAGTCCCCGCCGGTGCAGTACTTCGACGACGAGGCCCGGGTGAACGTCGAGAAGTTCATCGCGGGTGAGATCGAGCGCTAGGACCCGCCTCCTGCGGATGAGGACCTGACGTGCGGGTGATCGAGGGTCCCCGGGGCGTATGTCCCGGGGACCCTCCCCGTGTGTGAGGCTGTGCCCCATGGCCGTCGTCCGTGACCTGCGCGTCCTGCTGCGTTTTCAGGGCTTCAGACGCCTGCTCGCCGTCCGGCTGCTCTCCCAGGGCGCCGACGGCGTCTTCCAGGTCGCACTCGCCTCCTACGTGGTCTTCTCCCCGGAGAAGCAGACGTCGGCCGCGGCGATCGCCTCCGCGATGGCGGTCCTGCTGCTCCCCTACTCCCTGGTCGGCCCCTTCGCCGGGGCCCTGCTCGACCGCTGGCGCCGCCGCCAGGTCTTCCTGTACGGCAACCTGCTGCGCGCGCTGATGGCCTCGGTGACCGCCGTCCTGATCCTCGGCCAGGTCCCGGACTGGCTGCTCTTCGCTTCCGCCCTGTGCGTGACCGCCGTCAACCGCTTCGTCCTCGCCGGCCTCTCCGCCGCGCTGCCGCGCGTGGTGGACTCCGAACGGCTGGTCGTCGCCAATTCCCTCTCCCCGACCGCCGGAACGCTCGCCGCGACCGCGGGCGGCGGACTCGCCTTCCTCGTACGCCTGGTCGTCTCCGACTCCGATGCGGTCGTGGTGCTCGTGGGTGCGGCGCTGTACCTGTGCGCGGCTCTGGCATCGCTGCGCATCGCGAAGGAACTGCTGGGCCCCGACCGGGCACTGGTGCGGCCGGGGCTGGCCACGGCGCTCACCGGCACCGCTCACGACCTGCTGGCAGGCCTGCGCCACCTGGCAGCGCCCTCGCGCAGGGAAGCCGCATGGGCGCTCGCCGCGATGTCCCTGATGAGGTTCTGCTACGGCGCCATGCTCGTCATGCTGCTGATGCTGTGCCGGTACGCCCTGACCGACACGACGGAGGAAGGGCTCGCCCTCCTGGGCCTGGCATTGGGTGTGTCCGGCGCCGGTTTCTTCGTTGCTGCCGTCGTGACCCCCTGGGCCGCGGGGCGCTTCGGGCCCGGCCGCTGGATCATGCTGTGCGCGGCGGCCGCCGCGGTCCT
>NZ_LIQT01000509.1 GCF_001418415.1 Streptomyces hirsutus | reverse complement strand
GTCACACGCGCCGGTGCCCGGCCTCCCTCCGGGGAGAACCGGGCACCGACGCGTGTGACATCACCGCGCAGGGCCGAGCCGAGCCGAGGCCCGCCGCCTACGCGGGGTCGAGCTCGCGGTCGACGCCGCCGTCGAAGTCGCCCGCCAGCGCGGCGGCGATCCGCAGGTGGGACTTCGCCTCCTCGCTCCGCCCCTGCCGCTCCAGGGTGCGGCCGAGCATCAGCCGGGCGTAGTGCTCCACTGGTTCGCGTTCCACGATGACGCGCAACTCTGCCTCGGCGCGACGCAGTTGGGCCGAGTGGTAGTAGGAACGCGCCAGCAGCAGCCGCGGCCCGGTCTGCTCCGGCACCTCCTCGACCAGCCCGCTCAGGACACGCGCCGCGGCGGCGTAGTCCTTGGCGTCGAAGAACAGCCCGGCACGCTCCCAGCGCTCGGCCGGGGTTCCGTGGTCGTAGTAGTACGTGGTGTCCACTCGTGACCTCCTTCGATGCCGACAACGGACGGGGTTGCTTGAATATTCCACTACTGGTTCGGGGTGGCTGCCGCTGCGGCCAGCTCCCGGTCGGCCCGCTCGGTGACGAGCGCCAGTACCCGTCCGGCGACCACGAGTTCATCGAAGGGAATGCCGGCGTAGATCCTGGCGGCGATTACCTTGGTCTCGGCGGACGTCGTGTCGTGCAGTTTCCTCCCGGCGTCCGTGAGCCGCACCAGGGAATGCTCGTCCGGGGCCAGCAGTCCCGCGGTGATCAGCCCGTCGACCACGCCGTCCGCCTCCGGGCGGCCGGTCTTCAGGGCGCCGACGACGTCCCCGGCCAGGCGGGCGTGGTCGACCGGACCCTCGGCCACGGCGACGAGCCGGAGGGTCACCGACTGCTGGAAGGAGACGCCGTGGCGGGCCAGCACGCTCTCCAGGACCGCGCGGCTCGCGTAGTGGGCGAGGCCGATGACACGGCCGTCGACCGGGGGTGCGGTGGTGGTCATGACTGCTCCGTCTCGTGGGCGTCGGCATGGTCGCCGGCGGTGTCCGCCGGCGCGGCGAGGGGCGTGCCGAGGAGGGTCGTCAGATCACGGGTGAACGCGCGGGTGCGCGGACCGTCGAGGCCGTCGAGGGGCTCCAGCAACTGCTCCAGGAGCACGTGAACGACATCGATCGCCCGGCGGGCGACCTCGGTACCCCGCTCCGTGAGCGCCAGTTGCATGGCGCGCGGGTCGCGCGGGTCCCGGGTGCGCTCGAGGAGACCGGCGGCCTCCAGGGCGCGGGCGAGCTTCGACACGTAGAGCGCTTCGAGTCCCGTGTGGTCGGCGAGCCGGCGCTGGCTGGGCCGCTCTCCGGCACGTCCCATCCCGTACAGCGACGCGACCAGCGAGTACTGCGCGTGGGTCAGCCCCAGCGGGGCCACCGCGCGGTCGACCGCGACGCACCACTTCATGGACAGGCGCCAGACCAGGAACCCGGGCGTCGCGCCCTCGGGCGCCGAATGTACCGAACTCATGAGCCGATACAGTACATGGCGACTATAGCCATGGCTACTGAATTCGTCGTCCTCCGTACTGCTGCAACGCCTCCCGTCACCTCCCGTCGCCTCCCGCGTGGCGCGGCGCCTGATTGACGCATTGCCCCGCGGGGCTAAGTTGTGCGGCATGAGCAATCTTGAGCGGGAGGCCGTGCCGTCCCTGTGCGGTGGGCGCGGCTTCGTGGTGGCAGAGCCGGTACGTGAACTCCTCAGTCCCCGGAAGGTCAAGCTCGGAGAGTCCAGCGAGGTCCGGCGGCTGCTGCCGAACCTGGGGCGGCGCATGGTCGGCGCCTGGTGCTTCGTCGACCACTACGGTCCCGACGACATCGCCGACGAGCCCGGCATGCAGGTGGCACCGCACCCGCACATGGGTCTGCAGACGGTGAGCTGGCTGCACCAGGGCGAGGTCCTGCACCGCGACTCCACGGGCAGCCTCCAGATGATCCGCCCGCGCGAACTGGGCCTGATGACCTCGGGCCGGGCGATCAGCCACTCCGAGGAGAGCCCCCGCTCGCACGCCCGCTTCCTGCACGGCGCCCAGCTCTGGGTCGCCCTCCCGGACGGCCACCGCCACACCGACCCCCACTTCGAGCACCACGCCGACCTCCCGGTCGTCACGGCGCAGGGCGTCGACGCCACGCTCATCCTCGGCAGCCTCGACGGCGCCACCTCGCCCGGCACGGCGTACACCCCGATCGTCGGCGCCGACCTCTCCCTGTCCGACGGCGCGGACGTCCGCCTGCCCCTGGAGCGCGACTTCGAGTACGCGGTCCTCGCGATGTCCGGCGAGGTCCACGTGGACGGCGTACCGGTGCTCCCGGGCTCGATGCTCTACCTCGGCTGCGGCCGCGACGAACTCCCGCTGCGCGCCGAGTCCGACGCGTCCGTGATGCTCCTGGGCGGCGAGCCGTTCGAGGAAGAGCTGATCATGTTCTGGAACTGGATCGGCCGGACCCAGGAAGAGATCGAACAGGCCCGCCGGGACTGGATGGAAGGGACACGGTTCGGCGAGGTGAAGGGCTACGACGGCGCTCCGCTGCCTGCTCCCGAGCTGCCGCCGGGGGCGCTGAAACCGCGAGGAAGGGTCCGTTGAGCTGCGGAAATGCTTGAGTGTCGGTGGCTGGTGGGCGGGGCCGGTCGGGCACCGCCTCCTGCTTTTCAATCGCTCGCGGGAGGACGGCTGAGTGGAGTGCGGACCTGATTCAGGGTGGCGGGCGATTCCGCGGTGTGGCCGTCTGTGAGCAACTGTGGCAGGACTCTTGCTGACCTAATGCTGGCTTTACTGACGACTCGTCAGCTGCGGTTGAGGCACTCTTTTCGCAGCTCCGTCGCGCGCGGTGGTCTTTGCAGGCTCGGTGGCGGCCGGACGAATGCTGACCCGGCGGGCGGTTGAGCCGTGTGTCGGTGCGTGAACTTGGTACTTTGCGGGTGCCGATAAATCATCCGCCCAGGTCACGGCCTTGACCGGCCATCTCTGATGTGGCTGCCGGCCGCCCCGCTGTCTTCACCTGGGCAGGGGAAAACGGCATCATGACCGGTCGTGCTGCTGCGCCTGGCCTACCTCGCCGCTACCAACATCTTCACCCTACTGCGTCTCCTGCCGATGAGCGACCGCGAGAAGGACGTGGAGATTCTCGCCCTGCGGCACCAACTGCTCATCCTGCAACGCCAGGTTGCCAAGCCCGCGTTCACCGATACCGACCGTGTGGTCCTCGCCGGCCTGCTCCACCACCTCCCGAGAGAGAAACTGCACCACCTCCTGCTGCTGGTACGCCCGGACACGATCCTGCGCTGGCACCGCAACCTGCTCAAGCAACGCCATGCCGCCACCTGCGCGCCCAAGCGCCGCGGGCGCCCACCCACCGTCCGTTCGATTCGCGCTCTGGTGCTGCGCCTGGCCCGCGAGAACAGCTCCTGGGGCTACCGACGGATCCACGGCGAGCTCGCGGCGCTGGGCATCAAGGTCGCCGCCTCGACCGTCTGGGAGATCCTTCGCGAGCACGGCATCCCGCCCGCGCCCGAACGGCAGAGCACCACCTGGGCCGCCTTCCTGCGCAGCCAGGCCGACGCGCTGCTCGCCTGCGATCTTTTCGAGACCCGGACGCTGACCGGGGCGCGGATGTACGTCTTCGCCGTCATCGAGCACTCCACGAGGCGCATCCGGATCCTGGGCGCCACCGCTCACCCGACCGCGGAGTGGATCGTGCAGCTCGGTCGCAACCTCGTCATGGACCTGGAGGACGCGGGCAGCAGGGCCAGGTTCCTGATCCGGGACCGAGACGCGAAGTTCACCGCCGCCTTCGACGCCCTGCTGGCCGACGCCGGCCTGAAGGTGATCACCACCGGCATCCGGATACCCCGGATGAACTCCCTCATGGAGCGCTGGATCCAGACCTGCCGGCGCGAGCTCCTCGACCGCACCTTGATCTGGAACCAGAGCCACCTCCTGTACGCGCTCCGCGAGTTCGAAACCTTCTACAACGAGCACCGGCCGCACCGAACGCTGAAGCAAGCCGCACCCCTTCGCGCACTACCCGAACCGATCAACGTGCCAGCGCACATCAGACATATGAAAGTCCCCCGACGGGATCGACTCGGCGGAACCCTTCACGAATACTGGAATGCTGCATGACCAGGCCGGATGATTTGTCGGCACCCGCAGTGTTGGAGCAGCTCCAGTACACGGATCCGGACGGGATGCCCGAGCATACGGAAGAACTCCGCCTTGGCCTGGTACAGCGGCACCTGCATGCGACAACACTCCCAACCCACGGTTCGGCCATTCCAGGACCGGCAGCTGGACCTGCCCGGATCTTCGGTGCCCAGCTCCAGCCATCCTCCCGCCTCCCGGCCCGGCCTGCCCTGGCTTGATCACATTCAGATGTGCTGAGTTGAAGACTCTTTCAATTCGTGGGCATGCGGAGCCGGGAAACAAGGGACGGCTACAGCTCCAGTCCCGCCTCGATGCGCCTGAGCTGGTGCCGGGCCATGGCCAGGTTCGCCCGGCCCTTGTCCAGGATGAGGTACAGGAACAGGCCGTTGCCTGCGCGGCCCCTGATCAGCCGGAGGAGATGGTATTGGCTGCCGAGGGTGATCAGCACATCCTCGATGTCGTCCTTGAGGCCCAGCATCTCCATCGTGCGGACTTTCGCCCGGATCACGTCGGTGTTCCCCGCCGCGGCCACCGTCAGATCGAGGTCCTTGCCCCCGCCCAGCGTTCCCAGCGCCATGCCGCTCGTGTAGTCGACCAGCGCGGCCGCCACGCTCCCCTCGATCGAGGTCATCGCCTCCTTCAGAGACGTCTCCACAGTCAGCATCAGTACCCGCTCCCTTAGTTCTGGACGACCCCGGCCGGCCTCACACTCCGGCCGAGTGATGACCGCAGACGCTACCCACACGCCGCCAGGAGTTACGGGAACACCGGGAATCCGGCAGGAATCAACCCTCAGTGCCCTAGCATTCGCCCCCACGAAATGCCCGTCGACGCACCGCCCGAGATGACAGCACCACGGCGTTCGGAGGCCCGGCCGAACGAGCCGAGTTGTCCCCTTCCCTTCTCCTCCGCGACGCGACGCCGGTGACCGCGCGGACGGTGGCCGCATCCCTCTGTCACTCGTACGGAGTTCGCCCGGGCCCTCAGCTCGGCAGACCCGGACGAACCCGGGCCCGCCCCGGTACCGTTATGGACACACCACCCGCGAATTCGACTACGAGCCCCCTTCGGAAAACTCGAACCCACGGCCTTTGGATATCTTGAGCAGAACCTGCCGGGCGGCCTCGCAGTCTCCGGCGGCACGGTGTCCGCCACCGAGCCGCAGCCAGCGCCGGACACCGAGCCAGTCCGCGTACGCCTGCATCAGGCAGTACCAGTCGTCCCAGGGCTCCAGGTGCATCGGCTCTTCCCAGCCCGCTCGACGTCCTTGAGCACGACGGTGCGGTCGTACTCGGCGCTGTAGACGCAGATGGTCCGGCCCTTGGCCACCTTGCGCAGGCGGGGGAGGATCTTCTCGAACGGGCGGGCGTCGGCGACCATCTCGTCCGTGATGCCGTGCACCCAGCGGGCGCCGTCGCTGATCTCGGCATCACCGGGGTCGACCAGGGTGTCCATCAGCTTCTTGCCGGTGGCCGCGTCGATCACGGCGATCTCGACCGTGCGGCCGAACAGGTCGGTGGTCTCGGTGTCCATGACGGCCGCACAGCCCGGCTGGAGCAGGTCCCTGGCCTTGCGGGTGATCTCGCCCCACGCGGGGCACAGCACGATCTCGGTGGCGTAGGAACCGGCCTCCGGATCGGCGGCCAGCTCCCGGCGCACGGTCGCCTCAGGGACGCGTCCTCGATCCGCTCCCAGTCCAGCTCTCCCAGCAAACCGGAGTACGGGCTGTTCCACGCCCACACGGTCACGCCGTGCCGGTCGGCGAGGTCCTGCGCGAAGGCGCGGGCGACGGCGGCCCGGGTCGGGGCGAACTTGGCGTACTCGCGCAGCGGGCTCGGGACACCCTTGGGCAGACCGCGGGCGGCTTCCCAGTCGACGCCCGGCACGTCCCGCAGCGCGCGGACGTCGCCGAGTCGGTACAGTGCGACGGTGACCGTGCGGGAGCGGCCGATCTGGCGCTCGTAGGTGTCCGCCGGCGTGACCCATCCGGCCGCCTCCACGTATTTCCAGTCGCTCGCGCGCATCTCCAGCACGTCGCTGGCGGCGGCCTGCGCGGTGATGTACGGCTCGCCGTCGGCCTCCTCGGCGAGCCGGTCCAGGTCGGCGATCAGATAGCGGCCGCCGCGCCCGGTGGTGATGCGGCCCTCGCGCCCCATGCGGTCCAGGTCGCTCCAGTGCCAGCCGATCCGCTCCGCCGCGGCGTCCCGGGGCAGGCTCGCCGCCTCTCACGCCAGTCGCTCGGCGACCACCGACCGCACCAGGTCGGCATCGAGGGCGAGCGCGGCCGCGGTCGAGTACATCGGCCACCCCTTGTAGGAGTCGTTCCCTGTCAAGTCCTGCGTGTCGTGGGTGCCTACCCAGTTGGAGGCTTCGGTCGAAGCGCTGGCTAAGAGGTTGTCTCACGTGGCAAGTTTCGCGAGCTTCTTGTAGCAGGTCAGGGCGGCGGCCATGGCCAGGCCTCGGCTCTGCCAGTCGTTGCGGACCACATACGGGATCTTGAGACCACGAGTAGCTCATGGCAGGCTCATGCCGCATGATCGATGAATTCGCGAAAGGGAACCTGCACGGGAGACTGCGGCGGGACCGCAAGGCGCTGCTCTGGAAACTCGACGGCTTGTCCGAATACGACGCCCGCCGACCTTTGACAGCGACCGGGACCAACCTCCTCGGCCTGGTCAAACACGTGGCCACCGTCGAGGCCAGGTACTTCGGCGAGGTCTTCGACCGCCCTTCCCCGGAACCGCTGCCCCGGTGGCAGGACTACAACGGCAGCGATCTGTGGGCGACCGAGGACGAGACCCGCGATCAGATCATCGGGTTCTACCGGCGCACGTGGGAACACTCGGACGCGACGATCATCGAGCTTCCCCTCGACGCCCCCGGCCACGTGCCGTGGTGGCCGGAGCCTTATGCCGACACGAACCTGTTCGCCATCATGGTCCATGTCCTCGGCGAGTCCATCCGGCATGCCGGGCACGCCGATATCCTGCGCGAGGGCCTCGACGGCCGGACCGGGTTGCGCGCCGAACTCGAGCAGCAGATCGACGAGGAAGCCCGTGCAGCCTACTGCGCGAAGATCGAGCAGGCCGCCAGGTCGGCCGCACCAATCAAGGTTTAGAGGTTGTCTCACGTGACTTGATGTTCGTGCGGCACGATGCCGGTCGTGGGTGCTGATCTATCGAAGCGTCTGGTTCCTGATGAACTCTGGGAGTTGGCCGTCCCGTTGCTGCCGTCGTTCGCTGCTCGTCCGCAAGGTGGTGGGACCGCTCCGTGTGACGAGCGGGTCGTGTTCACGGCAGTGGTGTACGCGCTGACCAGCGGCTGTGCCTGGCGGCATCTGCCGCCGACGTTCGGCACGTCGCCCGCCACCGGGCATCGCCGCTTCACGGTATGGACCGAGGCCGGCCTGTGGCGTCGGCTGTACCGGGCGGTGCTGGACGAACTCGGGGCCCGGGGCGAGGTGGACTGGACCTCGGCGATCGTCGAAGCGGCCTCCGTTCGCGCCAAAAGGGGGGATCGCTGACCGGGCCGAACCCGGTCGATCGCGGCAAGAAGGGCAGCAAACTGCACGTGCTGTCCGATGCCCAGGGCATCCCGCTCGCCGTCGCCGTGTCCGGCGCGAACATGCACGACAGCCTCGCCCTCAAGCCGCTCATCCGCGGCATACCCGCCGTCCGGTCCCGCCGGGGACCACGGCGGCGCCGACCCGTCAAACCCCGCGCGGACAAGGCGTACTTCTCCGCCGAACACCTGGCCTGGCTGCGCGAGCGCGGGCTCGTCGCGCGCATCGCGCGGCCCGGCATCGAGTCCGGCGAACGCCTCGGTCGGCACCGCTGGAAGATCGAACGGTCGATTGCCTGGCTTTTTTGCTACCGCCGCCTCACCGTCCGATACGAACGAAAGGGCTCGTACTTCCTCGGGCGTTGTCACGTTGTTGGATTTGTGGGTGTCTGACGGTGCGTCGGTGCGTGGGGGCTTGCGGTTCTGGTCCGTGTTCAGGCCGTTGCGGCCGCACCGACGACTCCGGTGACGTGGTCCCAGATGGCGAAGCGGACGGTCATTTCGGCTCGGTGGTCGGGGGCGGTGAGCAGGTGGCGGTGGGGTCGGAA
>NZ_LIQT01000508.1 GCF_001418415.1 Streptomyces hirsutus | reverse complement strand
CCTTCCCCCTGGACGGGCACGCGCACGTACGGCACGCGCCCCCGGCCGCCTGACCGCAACCGCGGCGCCCCCGTTCCCGTCCTCCTCCCCAAGATCAGCCGCGGGCCCGGACGGGGCCGGCGGCGGAGGGGACGCGCGATGTCACGCACGGAGCGTACGGAGCCCACGGAACCCGAGTCCACGGCGCCCACCGAACCCACCGAACCTACTGAGCCCACCGAACCCATGGCGCCCACCGAGCCGGACGAGTCCGGACCCGACGACGCGGAAAACACCCGTCACGAGCACGAGCAGGGGCAGGGGCACGGGCAGGGGGAGGGCGAAGGGAAACCGCCCCGGCGCTGGAGACGCCGGCTCACGTGGGTCACGCTCGCGGTCGTGCTCGTGGTGCTGGTGCCGTTGCTGACCGCCGGGACGGTACTGCGGGTCAACTTCACCGGTGACCCGGCCGACGGGACGTACACCCGTGGCCGTGACGCCCTCTGGCTCGGGCACGCCTGGGTCGACGGGCGGAAGAAGGACGCCGACGTCACCGCCCTCGCCCGGCAGCTCGACGGCACCGGGATACGCGACCTGTACGTCCACTCGGGTCCGCTCGAGCACGACGGAAGCCTGCCGAAGTCCGCCTACCCGCGCGCCCGTTGGCTGATCGATTCGGTGCACCGGGAGATCCCCGGCGTCCGGGTCCAGGCCTGGCTCGGCGACATCCTGGCCCCCGAGCACCCCGAGGCACTGCACCTGGAGCGCGCCGAGTCCCGCGCCGCGATCCTCCGGTCCACCCGGGAGATCCTGGACACCGGCTACGACGGCGTCCACTTCGACCTGGAACCCCTGCACTCCGGCGACGGCGACTACCTCACGCTGCTCGACGCCCTGCACGAGGAGACGGGCTCCCGCGACGTCCCCCTGTCCGTCGCCGCCCACCAGATCGACCCGCTCCCGGGCTTCCACTCCTTCTGGGGCGCGGTCACCGGCCATCCCAAGTGGTGGTCGCAGGAGTTCTTCGGGCAGGTCGCGCGCCGCGTCGACCAGATCGCCGTCATGTCGTACGACACCATGCAGCCGCTGGAGGGCACCTACGGCGGGTACGTCGCCCAGCAGACCGCGCTCGCGCTGGAGGTCACCCCGCCCGGCACCGACCTGCTCATGGGCCTGCCCTTCTTCAAGGAGAACCGGTTCGGCCACTGGGCCCACGCCGAGACCGTCCCGGCCGCCGTCCGCGGCGTACGGCTCGGGCTGTCCCGCGCCGACGCCGACCGGCCGGACTTCGGCGTCGCCCTCTACGTGGACTTCGCGGCGACGGAGGAGGACTGGGCCGCGTACCGGGAAGACTGGGTGAACACTCCATGACGGCAGACCGTCGGCCTCGAGAGTTTTCGCAGGGGGAGGACGGCGTTCGTTGTGGGTGTCCGGTCCGCCCTCTACGGTCGGTGCCACCTCCCACTCCTGTGAGGATCACCGACCCATGCGAGCGCTACTCACCAGCAAGGTCGCCCGGCGCGGCCTGCGTCCGATCGCCGAACTGATCGACCAGCGCATCCAGCGCCAGATCAGACGCGCCCTCGCGGACACCGCGGGCGAACCGCTGCGCCAGGAGCTCAGGACGCTGCGCAACCGCCAGCGTCCCCTGGAGCTCTTCTTCGACGGGACGGGGCGCGGCGCGTCCCGGCTTCCCTCCGCCGCCCACCTGGAGCGGACCGTCACGGAGCTGACCGGCGTCACCGGGGACCGCGACGGCGCGGAACGCAACGTCGCCCAGGCCTTCCGGCTGCTCATCACCCTGGAGGCGCTCGGCGTCGGCCGGATCGCCGGCGGCACCATGAACATCTGCGGCAAGCTCTCCGCCGTCCCCCTGCTCGATCCGCCGAACGACGAGATCCTCGAGATCGGCACGCTGTACGGCATGTTCGGCGCGGGCCTGATCCGGATGATGGAGCGCGCCGGACGCGATCCGAGGCTGACCATCGTCGACCCGCTCGCGGGAACGCAGCTCCAGCCCGGCACCTCCATGACCGGCGACGTCACCGGGACCCCGGTGCGCGGAGCGGCGGTGCGCGCCAATCTCGCCCTGGCCGGTGCCGCCGGTACGGCGACCCGGATCCAGCAGGGCTTCTCCGAGGACCCCGAGGTACGGGCCCTGGTCTCCGACCGTTCCTACGGTGTGATCGTCGTGGACGGCGACCACTCGGCCGCCGGTGTCGCCGCGGACCTGGAGTGGGCCGAGCGGATCGTGGCACCCGGCGGCATCGTCGTCCTGGACGACTTCGGGCACCCGAAGTGGCCGGGGATCAAGGAGGCCTTCGAGAAGCACATGGCCACCGACACCAGGCTGACCTTCCTCGGTCAGGTGGCGCACTCCGGCTATCTGCGGGCGGCGGAAACCCCGGCGGAAACCTCGGCGGGAACCCCAGTGGGCACCTCCGGAACCGACTGACCGACCAGGGCCCGCTCACCGGGCCCCGCGACCCTCAACCCCTGA
>NZ_LIQT01000507.1 GCF_001418415.1 Streptomyces hirsutus | reverse complement strand
GGGAAGGCCCCGGCCCACCGAGCGGCGCGCGGGCCGGGGCCTTCCCGTCCCGCCGAGTGGTCGTCCTGGGCCGTGGGGCACTCTCCGACGCACCGAGTCGGGCGGCGGGCGGGCAGAGGCCGGAGTCCGGGGGCGGGGCCTCCGACGGGGTCCGGGCGGGCCCCCATGCCCGGGGCTCAGGGGCGGCGCCCGTGAAACGGCGCAGGGGCAGAACCGCCACCCCGGGGCGGAGCCCTACGCCAGCCCCCGCCGGGCCACCGCCGGAGCGCGGTGGCCCGCGATGGACGCCACCATGTCCAGCACCTGCCGCGTCTCCGCCACCTCGTGCACCCGGTACACCCGCGCCCCCAGCCACGCCGACACCGCGGTCGTCGCGAGCGTCCCCAGCACCCGCTCCTTGACCGGCCGGTCCAACGTCTCCCCGACGAAGTCCTTGTTGGACAGCGACACCAGCACCGGCCACCCGGTGGCGACCATCTCGTCCAGCCGCCGCGTCGCCTCGAGACTGTGCCGGGTGTTCTTGCCGAAGTCGTGCCCGGGATCGATCATCACCGACTCCCGCGGCACGCCCAGGGACACCGCGCGCTCCGCCAGTCCCAGCGTCCGGTCGAGGATGTCGGCCATCACGTCCTCGTACTCCACCCGGTGCGGCCGGGTCCGCGGCAGTGCGCCTCCCGCGTGGGTGCACACCAGCCCGGCGCCGTACCGCGCGGCGACCTCCGCGAGCCGCGGATCGACCCCGCCCCAGGCATCGTTCAGCACGTCCGCCCCCACCTCGCACACGGCCTCGCCGACCTCGTGCCGCCAGGTGTCCACGCTGATCACGACGTCCGGGAAGCGCCGCCGCACCTCGGCGACGAAACCGACCGTCCGCCGCGCCTCCTCCTCGGCGGACACCTCCTCGCCCGGCCCGGCCTTCACCCCGCCGATGTCGATGATCGCGGCGCCCTCGGCCACCGCCTGCTCCACGCGCGTGAGCGCCGGTTCGTCGTGGAAGGTCGCGCCCTGGTCGTAGAAGGAGTCCGGGGTCCGGTTCACGATGGCCATGATCACCGGTTCGTGCGGTGCGAATTCCCGCCTGCCCAGCCTGAGCATCCCCAAAGACCTCTTCTCGTCGGTGCGGTCCGCCGGCCGTCCCGGCCACCTGTGCCCCTGACTGTCAGACTCGCATGGCACGATCGGAGCCACACATCCGACTCCGGCTCGATCCAATCCTGGGGACCTCAGCGATGGTTATGTTCCTGTTCCTGGTCGTCGCGCTCGCCGTCGTGGTCGCCGCGGTGACCCTCGCCGTGGTGGGCGGCGGAGAGAGCGGCCCGTTGCCCGACGCGGCCCCCGACCGGCTGAGGGACACCCTGCCGCTGGACCGTCCGGTCAGCCGCGCGGACGTGGACGGCCTTCGCATCCCCCTCGCCGCCCGCGGTTACCGCATGGCCGACGTGGACGACGCGCTGAGCCGCCTCGGCGCCGAGCTCGCCGAGCGCGACGCCCGGATCGCCGACCTGGAGTCCGCGCTGGCCGGTGCCCGTGCCGTCGCGGCCCACATCGCCCTGGACAAGCCCGCCGCGCGCCAGGAGGGCGACCAGCCGTGACCGACGGAGCCGCCCTCGCGGGTCCGGACGGCGCCCCGCGCTGCCCCTGGGCCCTGTCCACCGAGGACTACGTCGCGTACCACGACGAGGAGTGGGGCCGCCCGGTCCACGGGGACGACGCCCTGTTCGAGCGCCTCAGCCTGGAAGCCTTCCAGTCAGGCCTGTCGTGGCTCACGATCCTGCGCCGCCGTCCGGGCTTCCGTACCGCCTTCGCCGGCTTCCGGATCGCGGCCGTCGCGGAGTTCACCGACGCCGACCGGGAGCGGCTGCTGGCCGACGCCGGCATCATCCGCAATCGCGCCAAGATCGACGCGACCCTGGGCAACGCGCGGGTGCTGGCCGGGTGGGCGCCCGGCGACCTGGACGCCCTGATCTGGTCGCACGCCCCCGACCCGGCCGGCCGTCCGGCGCCGATGACCCTCGCCGACGTCCCCGCGGTGACCCCCGAGTCGACAGCGCTGTCCAAGGCCCTGAAGAAGCAGGGCCTGCGCTTCGTCGGCCCCACCACGGCCTACGCGCTGATGCAGGCCTGCGGCCTGGTCGACGACCACCTGAGGGACTGCGTGGCCCGACAGGCCTGAACCCCGAAAGCGGGCGGTCCGCGACGCGGACCGCCCCGGACCTGCCGCCCCGGAGTCAGCGGCCCCGGTACTTCGGCTTCTCCTTGTCGACGAAGGCCTGCACGGCGATCGTGTGGTCCTCGGAGGCGCCCGCCCGGGTCTGGAGCTCGTCCTCCTTCTCCAGGGCCTCCTCCAGGGAGTGGGTGAGCCCGTACGCCACCGACTCCTTCAGCGCCGCGTACGCCACCGTCGGTCCCGCGGCCAGCGCCCGCGCCGTCTTCTCCGCCTCCGCGCGCAGCTCGGCGGCCGGGACCAGCCGGTTCGCGATCCCGAGGTCGTACGCCTCCTGGGCCGTGATGCTGCGGGGGAAGAGCAGCAGGTCGGTGGCGCGGCTCGGGCCGACGACCCGCGGCAGCGTCCAGGAGATCCCGGAGTCCGCGGTCAGCGCGACCCCGGCGAACGACGTGTTGAACGCCGCCGTGTCGGCCACGATCCGGTAGTCCGCCGCCAGCGCGAAGCCGAAGCCCGCCCCGGCCGCCACCCCGTTCACCGCGGCGACCACCGGCTTCGCGGCCCCGGCGAGCGCCTTCACGATCGGGTTGTAGTGCTCGTGCACCGTGCTCATCGTGCGCCCGCCACCGTCCTCCCGGTCGGCGACCAGCAGCCCGATGTGCTCCTTGAGGTCCTGTCCGACGCAGAACGCCCGGTCACCGGCGGCGGTCAGCAGCACGGCCCGCACGCCCTCGTCGTCCGCGGCGGCCCGGACCGCGTCCCGGAGAGCGACCTTCGCCGCCACGTTCAGCGCGTTCATCGCCTCCGGGCGGTTCAGTGTGATCGTCGCGAGTCCGTCGCTCACCTCGTAGAGCACGGTGTCGGCCATGGTGTATCCCTCCGCGTCGCGGCTCGTGGACCTACCCGTCAGTAGTCCCTCTGCAGGACAGCATGACGGAGATCGTCGGCGCCGGCGTGGGGCCCGCATGTGACCTGCGTCAAAGAATTCCGGACCGATTTCCGTCGGGGGAGTGGCGTAAGGGGGCGCAGTATCGCAGCCACATCGCCGAATTGAGTGGTTTTGCTCGCGCGCGTTGCCCAAGCGATGCCGACCGATGTTGGTCATCGGGTCCTGAGATGCGGGATAATGGCCTGGAAGCAATGTGTTCGATGCCGGTGGCGTGTGTCCTGCTTCAAGGACCGCAGGTGCCCTTCAGTGGGCCGTCGGCTAGACGGTTGAGCTGGGTTTCAGGAAGGGGAACGAGCATGGCGGCCATGAAGCCGCGGACGGGTGATGGCCCGCTCGAGGTGACCAAGGAGGGGCGGGGCATCGTCATGCGCGTTCCGCTCGAAGGCGGCGGGCGGCTCGTCGTCGAGCTGACCCCGGATGAGGCCGACGCGCTCGGCGACGCTCTCAAGAAGGTCGTCGGCTGACGCGCAAGCGACCATACCCTTTCAGTCGCCCCGGTGCCGCATGCGGCACCGGGGCGACTGTTTGCGCAGGTGGGAGTGGTCCCGGAGAGGTTCGCCGCGTTCCACGTCCGTGCGTCCGGAGCCGTCCGCTACCGCTTCACGGCGCAGAGCAGTCCGTCACCCACGGGCAGCAGGGACGACACCAGATCCTGGCTCTCGCGCAGGGCCCGCACCAGTTCCCGCAGCCGCAGCACCTCGGTGGGCTGCGGACCGGAGTCCACCGTCCGGCCGTTCGCGAAGACCCCTTCGAAGGCGACCAGGCCTCCCGGGCGCAGCAGACGCAACGATTCCGCGAGATAGTCCTGGTACTCGAGCCGGTCCCCGTCGCAGAAGACGAGGTCGTAGCCGGAGTCCGCGAGGCGGGGCAGGACATCCAGCGCCCGCCCCGGGATGAAACGGGCCCTGTTGGCGGCGAAGCCCGCCGTACGGAAGGCCTGGCGGGCGGACTGCTGGTGCTCCGGTTCCTGGTCGACCGTGGTCAGCACACCGTCCGGCCGCATGCCGTGCAGCAGATGGATCCCGGAGACGCCGCAGCCGGTGCCGATCTCCGCGACCGCCTTGGCGTCCACGGTGGCCGCGAGCAACCGCAGGGCCGCACCCGTACCGGGCGACACCGAGCGCAGCCCTGCCTCCTGGGCCCGGTCCCGGGCCCAGTACAGCGCCTCGTCCTCGGCGACATAGGCGTCCGCGAACGCCCAGCTCGTCTGCCGGTTGGCGGTAATGACCCTCTCCTGTCCCCGTGGTTGCCTCGGCGTGACTTTATCCGTTGACACCGGGAACCCACTGATGGGACCGGTCGTTTACAGGGAAGAGCGAGCGGCGTGTGCCGTGGAGGGGGTGGGCGTATGAGCAGGGACACCGAGCAAGTGCTGACGCAGGCCCACGAGCCGTGGCAGCCCGCATCAATTTCTCGTAAAACCGCTTATCCGGAGCTAACGGGCGAGGTGGCTATGGTAGGGGCTCTACTGGACACCACCAGAGCCGATAGGGGAGGTGCGGCTGCACCTGTGGATCGGGGAGGAGTGCTGAGGCGCTTCCTTGGATCGGCGGGTAGGCCGAAATCCGTGAACGACACCGCTGCTGACCACAGCCACGCCGCCGAGCCGGCCCAGACCGCGAGCTTCTCCACCGACGCGGACGGGCAGGCGTGGACTCCGCCCACGTGGGAGGAGATCGTCAGCACGCACAGCGGCCGGGTCTACCGGCTCGCCTACCGCCTCACCGGTAACCAGCACGACGCGGAGGATCTCACCCAGGAGGTCTTCGTCCGCGTCTTCCGCTCGCTGTCGACGTACACACCGGGCACCTTCGAGGGCTGGCTGCACCGCATCACGACCAACCTCTTCCTGGACATGGTGCGCCGCAAGCAGCGCATCCGTTTCGACTCGCTGGGCGACGACGCGGCCGAGCGGCTCCCCAGCAAGGAGCCCACCCCCCAGCAGGTCTTCAACGACACCCACTTCGACGCGGACGTCCAGCAGGCCCTCGACACGCTCGCGCCCGAATTCCGGGCCGCGGTCGTCCTCTGCGACATCGAGGGACTGTCGTACGAGGAGATCGCCGCGACCCTCGGCGTCAAGCTCGGTACGGTCCGCTCCCGGATCCACCGCGGGCGCTCCCAGCTGCGCAAGGCCCTCGCTCACCGCTCGCCCCAGGCGCGCACGGAGCGCCGCTCCTTCGTGCCGCGTGTTCCCGCACTGGGAGGAGGGGGCGCGAGCACGTGAGTGGTTCACGTCCGAAACCTGCCGAGGGACACCTCGCAGAGGAGCACCTGGGAGACCGGCTTTCCGCCCTGGTGGACGGAGAGTTGGGTCATGACGCGCGTGAGCGCGTACTGGCGCACGTCGCCACCTGCACGAAGTGCAAGTCGGAGCTGGACGCGCAGCGCCGTTTGAAGAACGTCTTCGCGGAAGCCGCGCCCCCGCCCCCGTCCGAGAGCTTCCTGGCCCGCCTTCAGGGCCTTCCGGCGGGCGGCGACCTGGGCGGCGGCTCGCCCTTGGACGGCGGAGGGCTGCCGGGCGACCCGCCCGCGCGGCTCGGCGGGATGCCCGGAGCCTTCGGGACCGGCAGGCGCGGTGAGCGGTTCGAGTTCCCCTACACGGCCGCCCGGCGGGGGCGGGAGCAGGGGGGA
>NZ_LIQT01000506.1 GCF_001418415.1 Streptomyces hirsutus | reverse complement strand
GCCGGTCATGACCGGCAGGTCGCGGTCGAGGATCAGCACGTCGTAGTCGGTGAGCAGGCACATCCGCTCGGCCTCGTCCCCGGAGACCGCGAGGTCGACGGCCATCGCCTGCCGGCGCAGACCGGTGGCGATCGTACGGGCGAGAACGCGATGGTCCTCGGCCAACAGAACTCTCATGGACCCCATGAAACCCGGCACGGCATTGCAGGGGGATAAGGAGAGCGGAGCGGCATGTTCCCGACTCCCGGCCGTCGCGGGGACCGCGTCCTTACGCCGCCGTAACGCGCTTATCCCGCTGCAAAGGGCGCCCTGTTTCTGTTGCGGCCATGAACTTCGTCAAGCGTGCGGGGATGAGCCTGCGTGCCAGGAAAGCCAGGACCGCCGCTCTGCTGGGCATCTTCGTCGTCATCTGCGTCCTGCTGCTGGGCGGCTTCCTGCTGCAGGGCGCCACCGCCCGCCAGGAGGCGGAAGCGCAGCGGACCATCGGCGTCGATGTGACGCTGAAGGGCAAGGGCCTCACTCCGGCGCTGGCGGACCGGCTCGGTTCGTCCCCGCAGGTGCATCGGTACAACCCGCGGCTCCCGCTCGAGGCCGAGGCCCGCGGCATCGAGCCGCTGGAGTCCGACGCCCCGAGGCCGGGCGGCAACCGCACCGGGACGGAGACACCGCCTCCGGAGACACCGCCTCCCCTGGCTCTGAACGGCGTGCGTGACTCGGGCCTGCTGCTGCCTTTCTCGTACGGCTCGAACAAGATCACGGCGGGGCGCGGGATCACCCCCGAGGACGCCGGCCGCAAGGTCGCCGTGGTGGAGCGGCGGCTGGCTGAGAAGAACAGGCTCAAGGTTGGCGACACCCTCCACGTGCGGTCGGCCGACGGAAAGCGCACCGTGCCGCTCACGGTCGTCGGGATCTACCGGGACTCGACGCAGGACCCGTCGAGGTGGGTCCCGCCGCACCAGCTGCCCGGCAACGTGCTCTACGTACCGGTCCGCACGGTTCAGCGGCTGAGCCCCGGCACGGCGGACCTCACCGAAGCGGTCTTCAGGATCGGCTCCCCCAAACAGGCCGAGCATCTGCACGCCGAGGCCCGGCGACTCCTCGGCGGTGGGTCGTTCGACTTCCGCGTCAACGACAAGGCGTACGAGGACCAGGTCCGTCCGATCCAGCGGGCCGGTACCTTCGCCGGGCTGATCGTCTGGCTCACCGCCGTGGCCGGCGCGCTGATTCTCGGGCTCATCGTGATGCTGCAGATCCGGGAGCGCCGCGACGAGCTCGGGGTGCTTCTGTCGCTGGGCGAGAAGAAGTGGAAGCTCATCGGCCAGCACGCCGTGGAAGTGGCCGCGGTCGGCCTGCCGGCTGTGGCCGTCGCCGCCCTGGCCGGTCAGGTCGCCGTCCAGCAGGCGGGCGACGCGTTACTCGCCCGCCAGGACCCCGCTCCCTCCCTGAGGGCCGACTCCCCGGACACACCGGCCGACTCGCCCCGGATGCGCGTCGAGCCCTCCGACCTCGGCAAGGTCGCCGGCATCGGCCTCGGAATCTCCCTGGTCTCCACCGTCGTCCCCGGCATCGGAATTCTCCGCCTCCACCCCCGCTCCCTCCTCACCGACAGCGAATAAGCACCGCACCGCTACAGAACGACCCCTACAGAACGACCGACACGGAACGAGAGAGCCGACCGATATGAACTTCGTCAAACGGGCAGGGCTCAGCCTGTGGTCCCGCAAGGGCAGGACCCTGATCACCTTGTGCACCTTCCTCGTCATCTCCGTGATGGTGCTGGCCGGCGTCATGATCAAGGACGCGACGGCCCGGGCCAAGAACGAGGCCAAGCGCTCGGTGGGCGCCGAGGTCCACCTGGAGATGGACTTGAAAAGCCTGGGCGCCGGCGGTGCCCTCGTGGCCCCTCAGATCAGCGCCGCGGTGGTGGACGAGCTGGGCGCCTCCCCGCTGGTCCAGAAGTACACCTACTCCATGTTCGACCGGGGCGTCGTCAAGGGCGGCACCGAGCTGGTGACCGAGGGCGTGGACGCCGCGGCCTCGGGCATGGGGCCCGATGGCACCCCCACCGTCGGAGTCCTCGACTCCGCGCTGCTGCCCGACTTCCGCAGCGGCAACTTCGAGCTCCTGTCCGGAGCGCACCTCACCGCCGCCGACAAAGACAAGCACCAGCTGCTGATCGAGGAGCGGCTGGCCCGGAAGAACGGCCTCAGGACCGGCGACAAGATCACCCTGGGCGCGCACGAGGGCAAGGCCACGGCGGATTTCACGGTGGCCGGTATCTACCGGGACCCGCGCCCCAGTTCCGAGCCCGAGCCGGAGCACTTCGTCAACCCGGCCAACATGCTGTACGCGTCCGTGGGCGGGTTCGCCGGACTCAACGCCCCCGCGGACGGGTCCTTGCAGGTCAGGAAGGCGACCTTCCTCCTCTCCGACGCCGACGACCTGGGGAGGTTCAAGGAGGAGGCCGAACGGATCGCGGGTTCCGCGCTCGACGGGTTCGCACTGGACGCGAACGACAAGGCGATCCGGCAGATGACGGGCCCCCTGGACAGCATCAGTTCCACGGCCGCCGTCGCGATGTGGCTGATCGGCATCGCGGGCGCCGCCGTCCTCGCCCTCCTCGTCAACCTCGCGGTCAAGCAGCGCCGCAAGGAGTACGGCGTCCTGCTGGCCATGGGCGAGAAGAAGGGGAAGCTCATCGCCCAGCAGGCGCTGGAGATCGTCGCGGTCGCGGCCCTCGCCATCGGCCTGAGCTCCCTGTTCACCCAGAGCCTGACCCAGAGCGCAGGCCAGTCGCTGCTCGGCCGAGAGGCCGCCGCGGCCCGGCACGAACTCGACTCCTGGCAGCCCCCGGCTCCCGGCAGCACCGGCATCGACCAGGGCATCGACCCGGACGACCGGCCGGTGGAGAACGCCGACCCCATCGACAGGATCGACGTACGCCTCGACCCGGCGGCCCTGGCCACCGTGGGCGGCGTCGGCCTCGGCATGGGCCTTCTGGCCACTGCCCTCCCGGCCGCCTCCGTCCTGCGGCTCACCCCCCGCACCATCCTCACGAAGGGCAAGTGACAGCCACCATGACCAGCGCCACCGAAACCCCGCCCGTCCTCCGCCTCGACGGCGTCAGCCACACCTACGCCGACCAGCGCCGCAGGACCACCGTGCTCAAGAACATCGACTACAGCTTCCGGCGCGGCACCTTCTACACCGTCCTGGGGCCCTCGGGCAGCGGCAAGACCACCCTGCTCAGCCTCGCCAGCGGCCTCGACGCACCCACCCGGGGCACCATCAGCTTCCGCGGTCAGGACCTGACGAAGCTCGGCCTCGGCCGCTACCGCAACAAGCACGCCGCCACGATCTTCCAGCACTACAACCTGCTCACCTATATGACCGCCCTCCAGAACGTCACCACCGCCATGGAAATCACCGGCGTGAAGCCGGACCGTGGCAGCCGCAGGGCCCGCGCTCTGGAAATCCTGGAGCGGCTCGGCCTGGACAAGGACATGGCCACGCGCAACGTCATGCGGCTCTCCGGCGGCCAGCAGCAGCGTGTCGCCATCGCCCGCGCCCTGGCCTGCGACGTCGACATCCTCTTCGCCGACGAACCCACCGGAAACCTCGACGAGGACACCGCCGAGGGCATCATCGACACCTTCCGCGGACTGGCCCACGAACAGGACAAGTGCGTAGTCGTCGTCACCCACTCCCAGCGACTGGCGGCACAGTCCGACCGCGTCCTCACCCTGCGCAAGGGCAAGCTGACGGACGAGGCGAGACCACGCTGACCACGCACCCACCCGGAACCGGCCGCGGACGATGCCGACGGGGCCGGTCAAGGCGATGTCCGTGAGGGAGTGGACGCGGTGGTGGACTACTCGGCCGACGGCTGGATGGAGGCGGCGAAGACGGCCGTCGGCGGAGAATTCGCCGTGGTGCTGGAGGGCGTCGGCGGAGAGCGGGGGACCGCCGCGCCGTCAGCGGCGGGGACGGTGCACGGACCCGCCGCAGCAGCCCTTGTGAAAGCGGACCCCCGCGTGCAGCAGGCCGGACAGCACCCTCCATGCCTCGGTGTCCCGGCGCGGCGGCACGGCGAAGGCCGATCCCACATCGACCGACCGACGGCGCTCGTGGACGAACCGGTGCGGATGTAGGTGACCGGCTGGCGCCCTGACGGGCACACAACGGTCACCGGACCGTACCTAGCCGGCCCGCATCCATGGCCGTAGCTTCTCCGGATTGCGGACCGCCCAGATCCGGGTGACGCGGCCGTCGGCGACACCGAACGAGGCCACGGTCATGACGGCGCCGGCACGCTGGGCCACCAGGCCCGGCACACCGTTGACCGACCGCTCCAGGAGTTCGAGCCCCGGAGCCTTGTCGGCGATGGCGACCATGTACTGGGCGATGCGCGCACCGCCTTCGATCGGGCGCAGGACGGTACCGACCATGCCGCCGCCGTCGGCGGTCATCACGGCGGCCGGGTCGAGGAGGTCGACGAGGGCCACGATGTCCTTGGTCTCCCATGCCTCTTTGACGTGCCGCACCACATCGGCCTGCCCGGCCGCCGTCACCGGAGCCCGTGCGACGCGCACCCGCCGCCGGGCGGAGGCCGCGAGCTGCTTGCAGGCCGCGGGAGTCCGGTCGAGGATGTCGGCGATCTCGGCGAAGGAGTACCGGAAGACGTCGTCCTGGAGTCGATGCC
>NZ_LIQT01000505.1 GCF_001418415.1 Streptomyces hirsutus | reverse complement strand
CATTCGAACCGGGGCGGTTCAATGTCCCAGTCTGCCTTGCCGGGGCCGCGGCGCTGGTTATGATCGCTCGCTGGGACGGCCTCACCTGGGCCGACCTCGGACTCGGCAGGGCATCTGTCGGTCGCGGGCTGCGCTGGGGGCTGATCCTGACCGCGGTTGTGCTCGTCGGCTACTTTCTGGCATTCGCCGCACCGCCCACCCGCGGAATGTTCTTGGATGAGCGTGCCTCCGGACTGTCTGTGGGCGAGCTGTTGTTCCGGGGGCGCTGTCACGTTGTTGAGGGTGTGAGCGCCTGACGGTGTGCCGGGTGTGCTCGGGCCGGGTTCCGGCTCCGTGCTCAGGCCGTGGCAGGCAGGCCGGCGACGCCGGTGACCTGGTCCCAGATGGTGAAGCGGATGGTCATCTCGGTGCGGTAGCCGGGGGCGGTCATCAGGTGGCGGCGGGGCCGGAAGTGCGGTGAGATGCCGCTGAACGCGGCCAGGAACCGTTGGGCCCCACCGGTACTGCGGAAAGCCTTTCATGGCGCGTTCGCGCTGCCTCGTCGGCTGGTGGCTGTTCTCCGCCCGGTTGTTGAGGCCCTTGTGCGAGCGGTGTTCCACGGAGGGCATGACCTCGCGGTGGGCCGCGCCGTAGGAGCGGAGCTTGTCGGTGACGATCACCCTCGGCACCGTGCGGGTCGTCTTCAGCAGGCGGCGGAAGAAGCGCCGGGCCGCGGCCTTGTCCCGGCGGGACTGGACCAGGATGTCGAGCACGTTGCCGTCGGCGTCGACCGCGCGCCACAGGTACTTCAGCTCGCCGTTGATCTTCACAAAGACCTCGTCCAGGTGCCACTTGTCCCCGGGCCGGGGTCGCCAGCGGCGCAGGCCGTTGGCGTAGACCTGCCCAAACTTCGTACACCAGCGCCGGACGGTCTCGTGGGAGACGACTACACCGCGCTCGAGCATCAGCTCCTCGACCTCCCGGAATCTGAGCGGGAAGCGGAAGTACAGCCACACGCAGTGAGAGATCACCTCGACCGGATACCGATGCCCCCTGTACGACGGCGCACTGTCCACCGAGGATCCCTCCCAGCCTGATCAACCCGAAGATCATCCCACCCGGTCAACCAACGTGACAGCGCCCCCGGGACGCCAAGGCCGCCAAGCGATTCCTCGCCAAGCTGATGAAGAAGCAGGGCCGGGTACCGCGGGTGCTGATCACCGACAAGCTCCGCAGCTACGGCGTCACCCACCGCGAGCTCATGCGGTCGGTCGAGCACCGAAGGCCGAAGTACCTGAACAACCGGGCCGAGAACTCCCACCAGCCCACCCGGCAGCGTGAACGGGCGATGAAGGGCTTCCGCTCCGTCGGCGCCGCACAAAGATTCCTGGCCGCCTTCAGCGGCATCTCACCCCGCTTCCGGCCCCGCCGCCACCTGATGACCGCCACCGAATACCGCACCGAGATGACCATCCGCTTCACCGTCTGGGACCAGATCACCGGCGTTGCCGGCCTGCCTGCCGCGGCCTGAGCACGGAGCCGGACCCCGGCCCCATCACACCGTCAGGCACTCACACACTCAACAACGTGACAACGCCCTCGGTGACGCTCCTCTCCGCCGCACCCACCCGGCGACGACGCGAAGCCCCGTTACCTTTTTCGTGG
>NZ_LIQT01000504.1 GCF_001418415.1 Streptomyces hirsutus | reverse complement strand
TCCTCTCGTGACCTGAGGCGCAAGCGCCTGCGGTGGGAGCGAAACCGAGACCGCTCCCACCGCAGGCGCCCCTCCTTTACACACCGACCGGCCAGAACTGCATGAGGTAGCGCTCCACCCCATGACCGGTGCCTTCGCCCTCCGACAAGGCAGCGGCCTCAGCCCGGCCCGCACAACTGACCCGGACGCGCCACGAACCGCCGGAGTCCCCCAGCACGATGACATCGTCCATCCGACCCGTGTGCATGGACCACACCGCGACCTGGCCACTCGTCGACTCGAAGTGGGCCTCGGCCTGCTCGTCCCAGCCAGCCGGATCCTTCTGCGGCGGCCCGTCCCACACCTCGACGCTGACCGTAGCGGTATGGGTGTGACCGCCGCTGGTGATGTCCAGGCGCCCAGGATGCGTACTGAGGAAAGCCCCGTGGTCGAAGTCGTCGGGGAACGGGACCGGCAAGTCCGCATCATCTGACTCCTGCAAACCGAACGCGTGGTACCCCACATACGCTTCGACGTGCTGCTGCCGGACAAGCTGTGCCACGAGCACCCCTTTGGAGTCTCCGAAGGACGGTCCTTTCCGAGATGGTAGGCATGGCCCGCACGGCTCGGGCATACAGCGCACAGAATCAGTCGGGAAAGTGCCTGAGAGGTATACCGATACCGCGACGGGGCCGGACTCTCAGGTTGAGGGGTTCGTCCCTGCCATCTGTATCGCACTGCAGTGCAGCATTCGCACGGCATCGTCAGGCATCGACGCCATGGAGCGGCAGCATCGCTTCCTTCCACCGCTCGGAGTTGGTCAGGCGGCAGCCAGTAGGGCACCAGCGGCCGTTCGCCACTACTCGTTGCGGATCGGGGGACTGGTGGCTGAAGACCAGGTACACCCGCTCCTTGGTGAGTGTCTGGCAGAGCAGACAGGCGATTCCGGTTCTAGCCGTATGCATGAGCGGGACTGTGCACACGCAGGCGGCTTACCGTCGCGGGCTGTCGCGGCGGCCCGCCTGGCGGGCGCTCCGGTAAAGACTTGGTGATGGCCTCCCGCCCGACGGGAAAGACCCCGGATCGCGCTTTCTCACAGGTCAACTCCGGGGTTCCATAGGCCGATGATCAGCATGTCGGAGGTTCGCCCGGGTAACGGGTGGCGCTATCTCCTCCGCGGCGTGATGGTCGGCGACGGCCAACGCCCTGCGGGCACGCCGCTGCGCGCCGCCCAGGACGAAGCCGGTGTCCCGCCCGGCGTCTGGAAGGGCCGGGGCCTGACCGCGGTCGGCCTCACGGCCGGAGACGTGGTGACCGAGCGACAGGCCGAACTGCTCCTGGGGGAAGGCCGGCACCCGGACGCCGACCGGATCGAGCGCGAGCGCCTGGCGGAGGGCAAGAGCCCGGCGCAGGCCCGGCGGGCGACCGTGCTGGGCAGGCCCATCGAGCACAACCAGTCGCCGAAGACCGACAAGGCCAAGGAGCGGACACCTTGGCTGGCCATGGACCTGACGTTCCGGGCCCCGCCGACGGCACACATCGCGTGGGCGCTCGGGAATGACGAGACCCGCCTGGTACTGGAGCTGTGCCAGGACATCGCCCGGGACAAGACGCTGGCATGGCTGGAGGATGCGGTCGCGGAGATCCGCTGGGGGAGCGGCGGCAAGCACCGCAAGCCGATCCGGGACGGGCTGATCGTCGCGGTGTTCCGGCACTACGAGTCCAGAGCTGGGAAGCCGCTGCTTCACGATCATGCGGTGGCGTCGATCCGCGTCCGGCGGCCGGACGACAAGGGGACGTGGGGCAACCTGTCGGCGGACTCGATGCTGGCCCACATCGTCGCGGCCTACACCCTCTACTTCATGGAGGAGGTGTCCGCCCGGCGCTGTCACGTTGTTGAGTGTGTGAGTGCCTGACGGTGTGTCGGGTGTGGTGGGGCCGGGGTCCGGCTCCGGACTCAGGCCGCGGCTGGCTGGCCGGCGACGCCGGTGACCTGGTCCCAGACGGCGAAGCGGGCGGTCATCTCGGCTCGGTATTCGGAAGCGGTCATCAGGTGACGTCGGGGCCGGAAATGGGGTGAGATGCCGCTGAACGCGGACAGGAACCGCTGCGCCCCGCCGACGCTGCGGAAGCCCTTCATCACGCGTTCACGCTGCCGAGTGGGCTGGTGGCTGTTCTCGGCCCGGTTGTTGAGGTACTTCGACTGCCGGTGCTCGACGGAGGGCATGACCTCGCGATGGGCCGCGCCGTAGGAGCGGAGCCTGTCGGTGACGATCACCCGGGGCACCGTGCGGGCCGTCTTCAACAGGCGCCGGAAGAAACGCCTGGCTGCGCTCTTGTCCCGCCGGTTCTGCAGGAGAATGTCCAGGACATTGCCGTCCTGGTCCACGGCCCGCCACAGATACTTCTGCTCTCCGTTGATCCTGACGAACACCTCGTCCAGATGCCACTTATCACCGGGCCGGGGCCGACGGCGGCGCAACGCACCGGCGTACTGCTGCCCGAACTTCACACACCAGCGCCGCACCGTCTCATGCGAGACGATCACGCCACGGGCGAGCATCAGCTCCTCGACCTCACGGAAGCTGAGCGGGAAGCGGAAGTACAGCCACACGCAATGCGAGATGATCTCCACCGGGTACCGGTGCCCCTGGTACGACGGCGACGCGCTGTCCACGGACAACCCCTCCCGCATGATCAACCAGAAGATCATCCCACTCGCTCAGCCAACGTGACAGCGCCCGCCCAGGCGGTGAGCCGGGCGGCGGTCGCGGCCAGGACGGCGTCGCCGGCCGCATGGCCCATCGTGTCGTTCACGGCCTTGAAGTGGTCCTGGTCGATCAGGACCACGGCCACGTTGTCGCCGTGGCGGGCCAGGAGTCGGCGGGCACGGGCGGTGTACGCGTCACGGCGCAGCAGCCCGGTCAGCGGGTCGCGACGGGTCACAGCGAGCTGCTTGTGCAGCGCAGCCGCGTGCACGGCCCAACCCGTCAACGGGACAGCGGCGGTGGTCAGTAAGAGAGCGTGCCGCCCGATCCGGGCGTGCACGCGCAGGACGGAGTCCATACTGGGATCTCTCCCTCTCGTCTTGTGCGGGGTGGGATGGGCCCGGGACGGACGGTTGGTTTGGACGCCGTGTCGTCCGTCCCGGGGCGTAGCTACAGCTCGAAGTCGCCGTCGTCGGCGCGGGTCCAGCTGTACGGGTCGTTCCAGCGGCTGGCGGTCGCCGCCTTCCAGTCGAGCTCCCAGCCGGGCCGGTAGCCGCGCGCGGCCCACCCGTCCGGTCGCTTGTCGGGAATCTCGAGTCCGGCCTGCTGCGCGGCGTGTGCCGCGTCGTAGACCTCGTGCGCAATCCGTACGGCGGCGCTGCGGCTGTCGGCGTGGCCGGTGAAGACGTGCACGCCGCGCAGGCCAGCGGTGTTCCGTATCGGGACGTCGACCTCATAGAGGGGCAGGGGCATGACGTCCATCTCCCTTCATGCTCTGGTGGTTGAGGGGCCACTGCGATCGCCCCGGCCCCGGCGGGTGCGGGGTCGGGGCGGCACAGAGTGCGCTCAACGCAGCGGGTTCAGCTGGCGGTCTCGATGGCGTCTCGCAGGTGCATGCGCGCCCAGGCGAGCAGCGAAGGCTGGTCGTTCTCCGGGCTGTTCAGCGCGTCGGTGAGGTAGGTGGCGGCTTAGTCCAGTTCCTCGCTGGCGTCCTGCCAGCTGCAGCAAGTCGCTCAACCCATCGCCGTCGTCTCCGAGGTCGACGGTCCAGGCGTCGCTCAGCCGCTTCAGGTGTGGCAGCAGTTGGTAGAGCGAGTAGGCGAAGACGACGTCGTTGAAGCCCTCGATGAGTAGATGAGGGTGGGAGTGGAGCATCGTCTTGTGCTGCTGGTGGACCGTGTCGTCCGGGACGATGCGGTTGGCTGGCCTGGGACTCTGGCGATGGCCTTGACTCCAGCTGAGCGTGCGCGGCAGCCACCAGGTCTTGGGGGCAGCCATCGCCTGCTCGCCGACCGCGCCAATCCTCGCGTGCGCCATGTTGATCGAGCACTGGCCCACGGCGCTTCTCCCGTGGCCGGGGCAGCTCAGCGCACGGTGCCCGCAGTTTGGTGGCACCTGCCCGCACGCCGACGTCGCCTGCATGGAGTGGTGTGCCGGCGCGAAGGTTGACACGCCGTGTCCCGATCATCCGATGTCCGTTTGAGTATGTGGGATCCGGATGACGGGGGGACGCGATGGAAGTGCAGAGTCTGTATCACGGCTACCACGGGCGCGCGGTTCTGCGCGGTGTCGATCTAAACCTCGCCCCCGGAGTCCTGGCCGGGATCGTCGGTGAGAACGGTGCCGGTGATCGTCCACGAGCTGGAGTACTACGAGGCGATCGCCCGGCAGACCGAGGCCGCCAACCCGCCCGGCCTCGCCGACGAGTTCACCTCATGGGTCCGCAATGGCTGAGGCATTCGGACAGTTCCAATACCCGACTCCACCATTACGGGTCACGGAGAAACGCACCCGGGCCGCAGTCGACAAACTTGTCTCACACCAGTTCGACCGGCACGGCAACAAGATCTGGACCCAGGCCCGCCAGCTCCTGGAGCACGAGCACGCCCGCCTGCGGATCGGCCAGGTGTCCGTCCCCTACGGCATCTGCGTCGAACCGAGCAACGTCAAGGCCGGCGGCCACGGCTGCCCGTTCCGGTTCCGCTGCGTCGGCTGCGACCACTTCCGCACTGACCCGTCGTACTTGCCGGAGCTGCGGACCTACCTGGACACCCTGCTGAGGGACCGCGAACGTCTCGCCGCGGCCTCGGACCTCGACGCCTGGGCCCGCACCGAAGCGACTCCGTCCGACGATGAGATCAAGCGCATCCGCACACTGATCCGCCGCGTCGAGACCGACCTCGACGGGCTCACCGAGGACGAACGCGAGCAGATCAAGGACGCCACCCGGACCCTGCGCAAGTCCCGCACCGTCTCCCTGGGCATGCCCGGCATCCGTCCGCCCGAGCCGGACCTGCGGCTGGAGCGTGACGCATGAGCGCATCACCGGACCACCTGACCCGAGCGCGGGTCGCTGACTCCGACCGTCGAAGAAACCGAGTGTTCAAAGCCCTCGACCAACTGGCCTCCGCCGGCGAGGAGATCAGCGTTTCCTCGGTCGCCCGTGCCGCCGGCGTTCACCGCAGCCTGATTCACCGCCACGGTGATCTGCACGCAGCCGTCATCGCCCGCGCGGGCCAGCCCCTGCCCAGCACGGCTGCCGGAACGCAGGTCAGCCGCAAATCGCTGCTGGCCGACGTCGCGAACCTCACGGCCCGCAACGGGAGACTGGCCGCGCACATCACCCGGCTCGAACGGCGCCTGTCCGAGGCGCTGGGCCAGACGGCTTGGGAAGCTGAACCGCCCCGGGTTCGGTAGAGACCTCAGATTGTGGTGGTGACCTGGGGTTTCGTGAGTTCCGTGTAGTAGTTGGTCTCGTACTCGACGGGTGGGACGTGGCCTATCTCACCGTGCAGTCGGCGGTGGCAGTACCAGTCGACCCACTCGGCGGTGGCCAGCTCGACCTGGGAGAGGGTCTTCCAGGGCCGCTGCGGCTTGATCAATTCGGTTTTGAACAGGCCGATCGTGCTCTCCATCAGGGCGTTGTCGTACGCATCGCCGA
>NZ_LIQT01000503.1 GCF_001418415.1 Streptomyces hirsutus | reverse complement strand
AAGGGGGCGTAGTCGGCGGGGACGGGGCTGGAGCGCTGGGAGGCTTCGGGCGTCCGGGAGGTCTCGGAGGTCATCGTCGATCCATTGTTCCAAACGGCGTCCGCGACTGTACGGGATGTCCACTTTTCGTGCGCCGGCCCGCTCACCGCCTTCTTTCCTCCTCCCTATGGAGCACCACGCCGATGTCACCGTTCGCGCCGGAGGAAGCGCACCGGTTCCGTGAGCACGGCGGCAGCGGACTCCGTGTCGGCCAGCCGGGCCGACAGTGTGGCCTCGGCGAGGCGTGGCGGGAGGGCCTCGGCGAACTTCAGGCCGCGCAGTGCGCGTTCGTCGACGTTGGGAAGACACAGTTGGTCTGTCATGTCCTTCGTGGCGTCGCTCCAGGTGCGCGCGGTGACGTCCTCCCGCAGCCGGATCCAGCGGTCGTTGATGTGCTGCCCCGGCACAACCACCGTGTCGAGGGTCGCAGCGAGCGTGGCGTTGGCGCGGTGGCCTGCCCAGGTCCACCAGCGCATGTGGCCTCCCGTGTCCTGACTGATCAAGGTGCCTCCGGGATGCACCCGATCCAGGTACTCCTCGCGGGTCCGGCGCAGGGCGCTGGTCGCCCGTTGGGTCATCTTCACGGGCGGGTCCTCACCCAGCAGTACCTGGCGCTCGGCGCGCGTGAGCTCATGGGAACCCGCCAAGCCGAACCCGGCGCTGCTCCACTTCGCCTTGCCTCCCCCGTCGACTGGCTCGACGAAGCAGCGTCTGCGCCGCCAGTCGATGTAGGTGACCTGCCAGCTCCGGCCGGCCAGCAGAAGCCGACGGGGACCGTCGAGCCGTTCGGTGAGGAGGCTGGGGTCGGTTCGGCCGATCTCCGTGCGTCCTTGGAGAACGGTGAACTGCGGAGGTGCGGTGAACACGGCGGTGAGGTTCATGAAGTGGCGGTGCCCGAAGCGCCGTTCGGCCTCCGGTCCGATGAACAGCATGCCGCCGTCCCGGTCCAGGTATCCCTGGTCGACGAGGTGCCGGACGATGGGCTCGGCGGTGGAGGTGCCGAAGGGGCCGAGTCCGTTCCACCACTCCTGCCACAAGTGCTCACCGACGCGATGTTCCTGCAAGCACAGCGCCAGGAGTTGCTGGGCGACGATGTGCCGGGGCTCCGGTGGCGCCACGACCGGTTCCACCCAGCCCTGCGACCACTTGAGCAGCAGTCCGGCCGCGCCCAGCAGACCGTCCTCGTCCAGGGCGAGGAACAGGCAGTTGCGTGCGGACCCTTCACGGCGTCCGGAACGGCCGAGGCGCTGGAGGAAGGAGGCGACCGAGGCAGGGACGTCGATCTGGATGACGCGGTCCAGGTCACCGACGTCGATGCCGAGTTCCAGAGTGCTGGTGGAGATGATCACGCAGTCGCGGGCCTCGGCGAAGGCCGCCTCGGCACGTCGGCGCTCGTCGAGGGAGAGCGAAGCGTGCGACAGGAAGGTGGTGACACCCTTGGCACGGAGCTTTTCCCCCAGCTCCTCCACGTACCGCCGTGACTCGCAGAAGACGAGGCGTTTCTCGCCGCGGTGCAGCGCGGCAATGACGGTGGCCGCGTTGTCCAGTGAGCCGACGTGGTCGAGCTGGATGTCTCCCGGCGGTACGGCGGTCGGGCCGCCGGACGGCACGGGCGCGGGTTCGGCTCCGGCTCCGGCCCCCGGGGGCGGAGGATCGATCAGGTGGGGAGCGATGACCTGCCCCGGCCGCTTGTTCGCCCCCGAACCCTGCAACCAGGTGAGCAGCGCTTCCGGATTGCCGACGGTCGCCGAGAGGCCGACGCGCTGCACAGGCCGGCCCGCGACCCGTTGCAGCCGTTCCAGTACGGCGAGAAGGTGCCATCCCCGGTCGTCGCCGGCGAAGGCGTGCACCTCGTCCACCACGACGGATTGCAACCCCGAGAAGAACGAGGTGTGGTCGACGTTGACGCTCACCAGCATCGCTTCGAGTGATTCCGGTGTGGTGAGCAGGACGTCGGGACGTGCGGCGAGGATCCGTTTGCGGGCACCGGCCGTGGTGTCGCCGTGCCACAGGGCCGCGGTGCGGCCGAGCCAGGAGGTGTAGGTCTCCAGCCGTGGCAGCAGGTTGTTGAGCAGGGCCTTCAGCGGACAGACGTAGAGGACGGAAGTACCGCTCCATCGCTCCCCTGTCATCCGGGTCAGCAGGGGGAAGGCGGCTGCCTCGGTCTTGCCGCCCGCGGTGGGAGCGAGCAGGACGGCGTCGTCTCCGCAGGCCAGGGGGGTGACGGCTGCTTCCTGAAGTGGACGCAGGCTTCGCCAGCCCAGGGTGTTGACGATGTGGTGGATGAGCGCCGGGTCCAGGTCCCCGGCGCTCACGGCAGCTCCAGTTCGACGGCGCCGGCGTCCCCGGACGCGGCCGCGTTGCGTTCGGTCTCGGTGAGTTCGGACGAGGTGATGGTGAGCGCGTAGTGCGTGCGCGGGTCGAAGTCCTCGAACTCGTCGACGCGGTCGAGGATGTCGGCCACCAGCTTGCGCAGGAACACGCGGGGCGCGACGCCGACCTTGCCGCCGAGTCCGCCGGTGACGGCTCTGGCCAGCTCCGTCAGATACGCGTCGTCGACCCGCTCCGCCACCCGCTCGGGATGGCGGGCGATCCGGGCGTACAAGTCGCGCACGGTACGGCCGAGTTCGCCGAGCTGAGGCAGGTCGAATCCCGGGAGTCGGAGCTGGACGGCGCGCGGGGAGTCGAAGCGCGGGTCGGTCGTGAAGTCGGTGGCCAGCCGTTGCGCGAGGGGAGGCAGCCGCTGCGCGCCCTGTTGTCCCTCGTAGAACGCCGGGGTTCCCGTGATGACGAGGAAGAGCCCCGGGAATCGGCCGGCGTCGATCTCGTCCAGGAGTTGCCTCAGCGCGTTGAGGCCCTTCTCCCGGACGTCGCCACGCACCCGTTGCAGGGTCTCGATCTCGTCGAGGACGAGCAGGAGGCCGGGGTGGCCGCAGTCGCGCAGCACGGTGAGCAGCCCTTGCAGGAAGCCGAGCGCCGCGAAGTGGTCGAGGTCGCCGCGGACGCCGGCACTGCGGCGGGCGGAGGCCGCGACCGACTTCTGGCCGCCGAGCCAGGCGATGAGCGCTTCCGCCGTCGCCCCGTCCCCGGCGGCCACGGCCCGCCGGTAGCCGCGCAGTACGGCGGCGAAGGCGGGGGTGGTCCTGGCGACGTCGGCGAGTCTGCGTTCCATGAGCATGTCGACGGCCGCCGCGAGCGCCGCCTCGTCCTCCTCGTCCGTCTCCCCGGCGTCGAGGACCTCCTCCTCCAGTGTGTAGAACCACGAGTCGACGACCGCGCGCAGTGCGCTGGGCTGATGGGTGGCGGTCGTCAGGCGCTCGGTGAGTCTGCGGTAGACCGTTTCCAGCCGGTGCAGCGGGGTCTCGGTCTCGGAGATCTGGACTTCGGCCGTGGCGAGTCCGGCTCGTTTGGCGCGCTCGGCGAGCCACCGCGCGAAGAACGTCTTCCCGGAGCCGTACTCGCCGCGGAGGGCGTGGAACGCCGCTCCGCCCCGTGCCACCCCGGCCAGGTCGTCGTCGAGCGCGGTCTCGAACCGGTCCAGGCCGACGGCGAGCAGGTCCAGCCCGGCCTGCGGTACGGTGCCGCGCCGCAGCGCGTCCACGACCTCCCGCAGGCGTACGGGACTGGCGGGTGCCGCCGTGCTCATGGCGTGTCCTTCCTCGGCGACCCGGCCTTCGCGTCGGCGGTCAGGAACTGATCACGCAGCAGGGCCGTGTCGAGCTTCACGGCGTGACCGGCGTCGACGAAGCCGAGTACCGGGTACCCCTCGACGTTGAGCAGGCGCTGCACGGTGGCGACGAAGCCCTCGATGTTGCGCCGCACCCGGCCGGTCGCCGAGATGGCGGCGGCCAGGGCGGCGGGCGACATGGTGCCTCCGGCGGCGGCGAGCGCGTCGATGACGGCGGCGACGACCTTGCCTTCCGGAGCCTTGCGCACGTACTCCTTCTGCGCCTCGTACACCTCGCTCGCCACCACGCGCCCGCCGAGGGTCGCGGGAGCGGGCGGTGTCTCCGGCGCCGCTTCGGGCATCACCACGTCGTCGGTGCCGAACAGTTCTTCGTTCTGCCGACGCGTGGGCTTCGCCGGTCTCCGCGTGGGTTGCGCGGCGTTTTCGGGGCGGGGTTCGGGCACCTCTACGGGTGCCGTGACGGTGGCCTTCCACCAGGAGGGTACGGCCTGTTCCCGGGGCAGCGGTTCCCAGTCGCGGGGGGCGAGCTCCTTCGAGGGAAGGAGAACGAGGACCGGGACGGTCATCTCGGCGAGGCAGGCCCCGCCGTGGTAGCCCGCCCGGCGGGCGGCGTACCGGATGTCCTCGTGCCAGGCGGCGGTGATGGTGCCGTCTCCTTCGAGGACGCGGGGTCCGCTCAGTACGACCTCGCCGTCGCCGGCGTCGGTGTCCGGCCGCCAGCGTGCCGATCCGCCGCCGTCCGCGGCGGGGCTCATCCGGCCCCGGCCTCGGTCGATGATGTGGCCGTGGTCGGCGACGAGGACGACGGGACGTGCGTAGCTGCGGGCGGCGGCCAGCAGTTCCCGCAGGTAGGTGATGTCGCCGAGGGACCACACGGTGCGCTGGCCCTGCTGCCCGGAGTCGAGCGCGTCGTCGATGGTGTTGAGGACGACGCCGACGACCGCGTCGGAGGCGAGTGCGGAGGTGAGTTCGGGGGCGAGGAAGCGGCCCGCGTCTCCTCCTATCGACGCCTTGTGGAAGAGGGTCGCGTCCTTGCGCCGCTTCTTCCAGAAGGCCGCGAACCCGGAGGTCTCGGTGGACTGTCCCCCTTGGACGGCCGTGCCGCTGAGCAGGGAGGCCCGGCTCGTGCGGGTGATCGAGGGCAGCATGGAGACGGCGGCGAGGCGGGTGCGCGGGGTGCCCTCGTCGGGCCGGGGGACGACCTCCTGCCAGCCTTCGCGTTCGGCTTCTTCCCCCAGTTGCGCGGCGACGGCACTGCTCATGCCGTCGAGCACGATCACCAGCGGCGATCCGCCCGTCGTCAGGGGGCGCACGACACTGTCGAGGACGTTTTCGACGACCAGGCAGCCGCCCGGTTGCTGGGCGGTGGCGTTCGGCGCCCAGCCGGCCAGGTGCCGGGCGAACTGTTCGTCGAGCCGTTCGCGCCGGGCCCGTCCGTCCTCGTAGAGGTCGCGCAGGCTTCGGGCGACGGCCGGGTCACCGCCGGGGTCACCGGCCCAGAGAACGGACAGTGCCCGGTCGGCCCACCCCCACTCGGCGACATGGTCGCGCACGCCCGCGGCCACCGACGTCACGGCAGAGGGTCCCTGGCGCAGCCAGCGCGCGAGACGCACGGCCATCTCGGCGACGCGTACCCGGTCGGGGAAGAGTCCCGCCAGGGCGTGTCCGGCCAGCTCGGCCAGTGCGGCCTCGCCCTGTGCGGGGGACCGGTGCGCGCCCTCGACGACGGCGGCGAGCTGGGCGGCGAAGCTGGACAGGAGGAAACGACTGCTGTCGAGGCCTGTGGTGAGTCCGGCGTCCCGGGCCAGTTCGTCGGCGCGCTGCAGTACGGCGAACACCTTCTGCCGTGCGTCGACCGACCCCGCGGCCTCTCCGATCCAGCGCAGCAGGGTGCCCTCCACCGCGTCGGTGAAGGCGTTGATCTCTCCCCGGCGTGGGCCGGCCTTGCCGAAGAGGCCGCCGACGGCGAGGGCCACGTCGGGGCCGGCGGCGGGGTCGCGCAGGGCGGCGCCGAGCAGGCCGAGTGCCATCGCGTCGTGTCCCCGCCCGGTCTCGGCGAGGGTGAGCAGGACGGGTACGGCGGGCCCGGCGACCTCGCCGAGCCACTTCTTCAGCTCCGCGCGTTCGGTGTCGTCGAGTTCGGCGAAACGGCGCGGCCCGGCGGGGGTGCGTGACCAGGCGAGCAGTACGTCCGCGTCGACGGCGGCCTCCGCCGTGGCG
>NZ_LIQT01000502.1 GCF_001418415.1 Streptomyces hirsutus | reverse complement strand
ACCGCGAAGGCACCCCGACGCACCCGAGGTCCCGGGCCGGTCAGACCGGGTTGAGCCGCCACTGCTGGCAGGCGTTGTTCAGCCAGGTCCACTGCCGTACGTCGGCCGAGTCCGCGGTGGAGCAGTCGGCGACGTCGGCGACCTTGCCGGTGGCCTGGTTGAGGATCCGGACATGGCCGCCGTCGGTGGCGACGAACCGGAACCGCTGGCAGGTGTTGTTCAGCCACGACCACTGGCGCAGGTCGGCCCCGTCGGCGGCGGAGCAGTTCTCGGTGTCCAGCACCTTGCCGGTGGAGACGTTGAGCAGCCGGTGCGTGTCGTCGCCGAGGTCCTCCAGCCGCCAGCGCTGGTGGGCGCCGCCGTTGCAGGCGTACTGCTGCACGTTGGCCCCGTCGGCGCTCGAGCCTCCGGCGACTTCCAGGCACTTGCCGCTGTTGCGGTTGGTGAGGGTGTAGGTGGCGGCGACGGCCGAGGGCTCGCCCGAAGGTCCGGTCTGGCTCGCCCCGAGCCGTACGGGCGTACCGAGGTTCGGTGAGCCGTCGGAGTTCCAGGTGAACTTCTGTGCCCGTGCGGTGCGCCCGTTGTCGCAGCCGTCGGAGGTGGAGTCGTTGGCGTGGTAGACGATCCAGCTCTCGCTCCCGTCCGGCGAGGTGAAGAACCCGTTGTGCCCCGGCCCGTACACGCCGTTGCCGTCGCTGCGCTGGAAGACGGGCGTGGGCTTCTTGGTCCAGGACGACGCGGAGGTGGGGTCGGAGCCGGTGAGGGAGAGCTGCCCGAGTTTGTAGTCGGGGGTCCAGCAGCCGCTGGCGGAGTAGATGAGGAAGGTCCGCCCGCCCCGCTGCAGGATCTCCGGCCCCTCGTTGACGGTCCCGCCCTGGCGTTCCCAGTCGTGGGTGGGCGTGGAGACGGCGGAGAAGGAGGAGCTCACCGTGTACGGGTTGGACATGCGGGCGGCGACGACGTTCTGCGTCCCGTTGTGGGTGCTGCCGAACAGGTACAGCTGCCCGTTGATGGTGGCGACGGTCGGGTCCAGCATCCAGGAGGAGTTGAGCTGCCCCTTGTAGGTGTACGGCCCCAGGGGGTCGGATCCGGTGCTCTCCAGGACGTGGCTGCGCTGGGTGGGGTTGTAGTCGGAGACGTTCTGCCCCGCGACGTAGTACAGGTACCAGCGGCCGTTGAGGTAGTGCAGTTCGGGTGCCCAGATGTTGCAGCACCGGGAGGCCGCGTCGCCCTGCCACACCTGCACGCTGGGCGCGGTGTTCAGCCCGGCGAGGGTGGCCGACCTGCGGATGGTGATGACGTCGGTCCAGGACGTGCTGATCAGGTAGTAGTCGCCCCCGTGACGGACGATCCAGGGGTCGGCGCCCTTCTGGGCCTTGACGGGGTTGCCGAACGAGGCCGCCTGCGCGGAGGACTGCCCGAGCGACAGGGCGAGCAGCAGCGCAGCCAGCAGGGTCAGTAGGCGACGGGCCATCCGCTGCTCCAGTTCAGGAGGTTGATGCCGAGCTTGGGGGTGCCGTTGTCGTTGGCGTCGTAGTAGTGGTAGACGATCAGGTCACCGTCGACGTCGTTCATGATCGACTGTCCGCCGGGGCCGACGATGCTGCCGTGCGACTCCAGCACGGGCGTCCCGCCGTTGCTCATCATCGAGACGCCGTTCTTGTCGCGGTACGGCCCGGTGATGCTGGTGGCGCGGCCGACCTTGACCTTGTAGGTGGAGCTGGTGCCGGCGCAGCAGGTGTCGTAGGACGCGAACAGGTAGTAGTACCCGCTCCGTTTGACGATGAAGGGCGCCTCGACGGCCTTGGTCCCGGTGGGCCGGGAGGCGAGGGAGTAGCGGGTGGTGTTGCTCGAGAGCTGCTTCCCGCTGGACGGGTTGATCTGGATCATCTTGATCCCGGTCCACCAACTGCCGAAGGAAAGCCACCACTTGCCGTCGTCGTCGACGAAGAGGTTGGGGTCGATGGCGTTGTAGTCGCTGGAGGAGCTGGACGTGTGGACGGTGCCCTGGTCGGTCCAGCTCCCCGGCTGCCCGGTGCTGGAGGTGGCGAGCCCGATGGCGGAGGTGTTGGAGCCGAACGACGAGACGGAGTAGTACATCAGGTACTTGCCGCCGCGGTAGGAGATGTCGGGCGCCCACGCCTCCGGGACGGAGGAGTAGGTCCGCCACCAGCTCGGGCGCGAGGAGAAGGCGTCCGCCCCGGCGCTGAAGGCGGTGCGGTCGCTCGACGTCTTGTTGCTGATGCCGCCGCCGGTCGCGTACAGCAGGTACTGTCCCGACGACGTCCGCATCATCGACGGGTCGTGGGTGACGACGGAGCCGGTGACCCGGCCGGGGTTGGGGTACGCCGACGCGGTGCTCGGCATGAGGGCGAGCAGGGCGGCGGTGGGGAGAGCGAGGAGGACGGTGCGTTTGCGGAGGAAGCTGCGGCGCATGCGGGTCTCCTTGCGGTGGGGGCCAGAGCGTGTCCGTGATGTCGAACAACGATCGCAAGTTCGAACGGGACCGTAGAATCGAACCACTTGCGCGTCAATGACCCTCGCAGCCCCAATCGACGCCCACCTCGGCGCGAACCGTCTTCCCGGGCGGCTCCCGGTCCATCACCTCCCACCGGTCGGCGAGCACCTCGACGAGCAGGAGTCCGCGACCACGCTCTTCGAGAGGGCCCGGAGTGCCCACACCCCCGAAGGCGGGCGGGTACGGCGGCCCGGTACGCGTATCGGTCACCTCGACGCGGACGCCGGCGGCGAGGCGAGTGAGCGTCAACTCGAAGTCCCGCCCCGGCACGCGTCCGTGCGTCACGGCATTGGCGGCGACGAGCTCGCCGACGATCAGCGCGAGGGCGTCGGAGACGTCCGTGCCGTACGGGACACCCCAGGCGTGCAGTTGCTGCACGGCGAGGTGCCGGGCGAGCCGGGCGCCACGCGGGGTGGAGCTGAACCGCTGGGTGAACACACGTACGGTAACCGGCTCTTGCTGTGCGGGCTGTGCGGTCATGCGCCCAATCTGGCGCACCCGATAGACACTTCTCCAGGTGAGAGCCGCGTACGCTGCACCGGCGTACACGGTGACGGAATGGACAGTACCGGTGACCACCCGTGACGATGATTGCGGAAGGTGACCGACAGTGGTCGATGAGGGTGCGGCGGGAACGGGCGGAACGACGGGCGCCGGTGGTGAGCCGGAGTCGTCGGACAGTCTGCGGACGTTCGGCGCGGTGGTCCAGGGGCTGCGGGAGCACGCGGGGCTGAGCCGGGAGGAGTTCGGCGCGCTGGTGCGCTACTCCAAGCACACGGTGGCATCGGTGGAGTTGGGCAGACGCATGCCGGACGCCGCGTTCGTGGAACGCGCGGAGGAGGCACTGGGCAACACGGGCGCACTACGGAGAGCGGCGGGGTGCCTGGCCCGGCAGCCGGGGCTGGCGACATGGTTCCGACAGTGGGCGCGACTGGAGCAGGTGGCGATCACGCTGTACACGTACGAGTGCCGGATGGTGCCGGGGTTGTTGCAGACGGAGGCGTATGCGAGAGCCATGGCTGTCGACCACCTGCCACCGCTGAACGATACGCAGATCAATGAGCGTTGGGCAGCCAGGGCCGACCGACAGGGACTGTTGCGAAGTCAGCCGAACACTGCGTTCAGTTTCATCATCGAAGAGCACACATTTCTACGGCGCACAGGCGGCAAGGACGTCACACGTGAGCTCATCACGCACGCACTGGAGGTCGCCCAGTTGCGCAACGTCGAGTTGCAGATCATGCCGCTCGTCCGGGAGTCGCACACCGGTCTGCAAGGCCCGCTACAGCTGCTCGAGACACCAGAGAACAGTTGGTACGCATACCTGGAAGGTCAGGAGAGCGGCCAACTGATCGCCGACCGAAAAGTCGCCAGCGTGCTCCAGAGGAGGTATGCCAGGATGCGTGCACAGGCTCTGCCCCTCGAAGACTCCGTGAGCCTGTTGCAGCGGATGCGAGGAGACCTATGAGCACCGGCGAGCTGACCTGGTTCAAGTCGACGTACAGCAGCAGTGCTTCCGGGGACTGCGTCGAAGTCGCCCTCTCCTGGCACACATCCAGCTATAGCAGTGGTGGCGACGGCGACTGCGTAGAGGTCGCGGCCTGCCCCGCCACCGTCCACGTCCGCGACTCCAAGAACCACCGGGGCCCGCGGCTCGCCCTCTCCCCCACCGCCTGGACCGGCTTCCTCACGCACTTCACGAAGTGACCGCCGACGAGCCGGAGCGACGGGCACACTCATACCTCGCAGGGAGGCCGGTCGGTCCCGGCGGCCCCCGGCCGAAGCACCCTCAGACCCCGCCCACCGCGGTCCAGTGGCCGCGGGCCCAGCAGATCGTGAAGCTTCGACACCTCCATGATCCACAAGGGGCCGCGTCCGCTTGCTTCCCGCTCTCCCGCCCCACCGATCACCGCGAACCGGGACAACCCGCCCGAATTCCGGGGTCCTGCTAGGGCCTGTGTGATGTTGT
>NZ_LIQT01000501.1 GCF_001418415.1 Streptomyces hirsutus | reverse complement strand
CGCCTCCTCCGCCTCCTCCGCACCCTCCGCACCCGCTGCGCCCGCCTGCGCGCCGAGCACCCCCGCGCCGCGCGTGCCGCCCGCTGGACGCTGCACGGCCTCTCCGCCGCGCTGATCGTCGGCGCGCTCCTGCTGCCGAACACCGCCGGCGCCCTGCGCCCCAACCGGTTCACCCGGATTCCGGCCGAGGCGATCATCGGCGCGGTGCTGCTGCTCGCCCTGCCGCGCCGCCCGCGGATCGTCGCGGCGGCGCTGTACGGGGCCGGCATCGCCGTACTGACCGTGCTGAACGTGCTGGACATCGGCTTCAACGAGTATCTGGGCCGGGGCTTCAACGTGGTGCTCGACTGGGGGCTGCTCGACGACGCGCAGCACTACGTCGAGGACTCGATGGGCGGCGCCACCGCCACCGCCGCCGCCGTCGGAGCGGTCCTCCTCGCCCTGCTCCTGGTGGTCGTCACGGCACTCGCCGCGGTCCGGCTGAGCGGCCTGCTGGACCGGCACCGTGCGCGGGCCGCCCGGGGCGCGCTGATCGCGGGCACCGTGTGGATCACCTGTGCCGCCCTCGGCGTGCAGATATCCGGTGTGCCGGTCGCCTCCGACCGGGCGGCGGCCGCGCTGAAGGTGCAGGGCAAGCGGGTGCGGGACACGCTGCGCGACGAGGCGGCGTTCGAGGAGGTGGCGCGCACCGACCCGTTCGCGGGCACGCCGTCCGATCAGCTCCTGCCCGGCCTGCGCGGCAAGGACGTCCTCATCACGTTCATCGAGAGCTACGGCCGGACCGCCCTGGAGGACCCGGTGATCGCTCCCGGCGTCACCGGCACCCTGGACGCCGGCACCGAGTCGCTCGCCGAGGCGGGGTTCGCGGCGCGCAGCGGCTGGCTGACGTCGTCGACGTTCGGCGGCAGCAGCTGGCTCGGCCACTCGACGGCGCTGTCCGGCCTGTGGATCGACAACCAGCAGCGCTACCGCACCGCCACCGCGAGCGACCGCCTCACGCTCACCAAGGCGTTCGGGAAGTCCGGGGCCTGGGACACCGTCGGCATCATGCCGGGCGTCCAGAAGGGCTGGCCCGAGGCCGAGTGGTACGGCCTCGACACGGTCTACGACGCCTTCGGAATGGGCTACCGGGGGCCGAAGTTCAGCTGGTCGACGATGCCGGACCAGTACGCGCTCGAGGCCTTCCAGCGCCTGGAGCACGGCAGGAAGCGCGAGGGGGACAAGAACCTGATGGCGGAGATCATCCTGACCTCCAGCCACCAGCCCTGGGCTCCGCTGCCCGAGATGGTCGGCTGGGACGAACTCGGCGACGGCTCCGTCTTCGGCCCCATCCAGAAGGCGGGCAAGGAGCCCGGCGCCCTCATGACGGATGCCACCAAGTCCCGTCAGGAGTACGGCAGGTCGGTCGAGTACTCGGTGACCGCCCTCACCCAGTGGCTGGAGCGCTACGGCACCGAGGACACCGTCCTCGTCTTCCTCGGCGACCACCAGCCCATCGCCCGGGTCAGCGGCCTGCGGGCGAGCCGGGACGTGCCGGTGACGATCGTCGCCAAGGACCCGGAGGTGCTGGACCAGGTCGCCGACTGGAACTGGACGGAGGGGCTCAGGCCGGACCGGGACGCGCCCGTGTGGCGCATGGACGCCTTCCGGGACCGCTTCCTGAAGGCGTACGGCTCCGTCCCGCACCCCGCCGGAGACTGAGCCGGTCCGGTCCGGGG
>NZ_LIQT01000500.1 GCF_001418415.1 Streptomyces hirsutus | reverse complement strand
CCCGGCCGCCGGGCCCGGCGGCCCCGAAGGCCATCCGGCTGGGCAGCCCGCGCCCCCGGCTGCGCCTGATCGGCCTGGTGCTGGCCCTGGTCCTGAGCGTCTTCGTCGTACGCCTGCTCCAGGTGCAGGCCGTCAAGGCCGACACCTATGCCGCGAAGGCCGGGCAGAGCCTCTACGTCGGCCAGGTGCTGGACGCCGAGCGCGGCAGGATCACCGACCGCAACGGCGTCGCCCTGGCGACCAGCGAGGACGCCTACGACATCACCGCCGACCCGACGATGTTCGCCCCCGACCAGCTGGAGATCGCCGACGGCCCCGAACAGGCCGCCGCCCTCCTCGCCCCGATCCTCGGCCAGGACCAGGACCGGCTGGCCGGGAAGCTGAGGCCGGACAACAAGGCCCTGCGCTACGTCAAACTCGCGAGCCGCCAGACTCCCCAGGTGTGGCAGCAGATCAAGGACCTGAAGTCCGCGCTGGCCAAGAAGGCGGAGACCGACACGTCCTCCGTCAACGTCCTCGCCGGCGTCCTGTCCGTGCCCACCAGCAAGCGGGTGTACCCCAACAACGAACTCGCCGCCGGGATACTGGGCTGGGTCAACGCCGAGGGCAGGGGCGGCGGCGGCATCGAACTCCAGCTGGACAAGCGGCTCGCCGGCGAGGACGGCAAGATCCGCTACGCCCAGTCCGGTGGCCGTCTGGTGCCGACCGTGGACTCCAGCGAGACACCGGCCGTCCCCGGCAGCGACGTCGAGCTCACCATCGACCGCGACATCCAGTGGGCCGCGCAGAACGCCATCAGCGAACAGGTGGAGAAGTCGAAGGCCGACCGCGGTTACGTCATCGTCCAGGACACCCGCACCGGCGAGGTCCTCGCCATGGCCAACGCGCCCGGCTTCGACCCCAACGACCTCTCCGAGGCCGATCCGGCGGCCCTCGGCAACGCGGCCCTCCAGGACGCCTTCGAGCCCGGATCCACCGCCAAGGTCCTGTCCATGGCGGCCGTACTGGAGGAGGGAGCGGCCACCCCGCGGACGCACGTCGTCGTGCCGAACCGGCTGCACCGCGGCGACCGCCTGTTCAAGGACGACGTCGACCACCCGACCTGGTACCTCACCCTCAACGGGGTGCTCGCCAAGTCCAGCAACATCGGCACCATTCTGGCCACCGGCCAGCTCGGCAAGACCCAGGCCGCCGCCAACAAGGTGCTCTACGACTACCTGCGCGCCTTCGGTCTCGGCAGCCACACCGGACTCGGCTTCCCCGGCGAGACCAAGGGCATCCTCGCCCCGCCCGACACCTGGTCGACCTCCCAGCAGTACACGATTCCTTTCGGCCAGGGCGTGTCCGTCAACGCCATGCAGGCCGCGTCCGTCTACTCCACCATCGCCAACGGCGGCGTACGCGTCGAACCCGCACTGGTGCGCGGCACCAAGGAGCCCGACGGGAGCTTCACCCCCGCCCCGAAGCCCGAGAAGACACGGGTCGTCAGCCAGAAGACGGCGAAGACGCTCGCCCGGATGCTGGAGTCGGTCGTGGACGACGAGGAGGGCACCGGCACCAAGGCGCGCATTCCCGGCTACCGGGTGGCGGGGAAGACGGGTACGGCCAACCGCGTGGATCCGGCCACCGGCAAGTACCACGGCTACACCTCCTCCTTCGCCGGATTCGCGCCCGCCGACCAGCCCCGGGTCACCGTCTCCTGCGTCATCCAGAACGCCACCGAGGGCAGTTACTTCGGCGGCCAGATCTGCGGACCCGTCTACAAGCAGGTCATGGAGTTCGCCCTCAAGACCCTCCAGGTGCCGCCGACCGGTGCCGAACCGGCCTACCTCCCGGTCACCTTCAAGCGCTGACCGGCCGCGAAACCTCGCGTCCGGCCGGCACGGAACCACCCAGGAACAGCCCGTGACAACGATCTCCCCCGACCCCGGGAAACGGAACACCCCCCTG
>NZ_LIQT01000050.1 GCF_001418415.1 Streptomyces hirsutus | reverse complement strand
AGTCGGGGATCTTGAAGTTCCCGGGACAGGACAGCCGGCGGTTGGAACACTTCGGGTGGTTCGGTAGGCGTCCTGTCTTCCTGAGGTGGTCCGTGTCTGTTCGTCCCCGGTTTGGTGCGGTAGTGCCGGAGCTCACCGCCCGGATAGCGCGGGCCAGTAACCCCAGCGGTACGACTGCGATGTGGGTACGTGATCACCTTGACGGGCTCTGGGACGACACGGACTTCGTCTCCTGGTATCCGCGCGACGGCCGCCCCGGACTCTCTCCTGCGCAACTCGCCACGGTCTGTGTGCTGCAGTTCCTGCTCAACCTCTCCGACCGGCAGGCGGCCGAGGCGGTGCGATGCAGCATCGACTTCAAGTACGCCCTGGCCCTGGAGCTGGACGACCCGGGATTCCATCACAGTGAACATCTTCCGCACTCTGAAGGCGATCTTGCGGGACGCCTATGGCAAGGGAGCCATGGCGGACGATCCGTTGAAGGGGGTCCAGGAGCCGGAGTACGTCCGCCGGAAGGTGGTCATCCCACCCCTCGCCTACGTGAAGAAGGCGCTGGCTGCCGCTGACGAGTATCTCGCGCTTGAGATCGTCATGATGGTGGGCTGCGGCTTGCGAAACGGGGAAGCCCGGGCGGTGAACGTCAACAACGTTGTGGCGGATGACGTCTACCGGGTGCATGAGCAGATCCACTCCAACACGCACAAGCCGGCGAAGCTGAAGCACCGCAAGGCGGGGGAGTTCCGGGAGGTCCCCCTTCCGCGCTCGGTGCGGGAAGCGATGGAGCGGTACCAAGAGAAGCACGGAGCCACGAAGGATGGGTACCTGCTGCGCGGCCCGAGCGGCTACTACACGGAGCCGATGGAACGCATGGATGGGGCACAAGTCCATTGAGGAGACGTATCGGACCTACCGGCACCTGATGCCGGGCAGCATCGCCAAGGCCGCCCGCATCCTGGATGCCGGTCTGTGGGAAGCCGCCTGATTGGACTATGGCTGACAGTAGGTTCTTCGTCTGCTGGTGGTACACCTGCCCACACGACTCTGACCGGCACGAACAGGCGGTTGATATTTCAGACTCAAGGCAACTGGCCGCGTACCCTGAATCTTGGTCCTGGGGCACCCTCAATGAGCTCCGCTAGGCACCACACGCACCATCAGCCAGCTTGTCTGTGCTGATGAAGGGGCAGGTTCATCGAGCCGCGGCGAGCAGTAGCTGGTGCCTGGCGAGGGCCGTAGCGCGAAGGAGAGCACGGAACTCGTCGGTCACCGTCCCACGGGTCTTCAGGGCATGGCAGTTCGGGCACAGAGCGATCATGGCCTTGGGAAGGTCCGCGCCCCCTTGGTGTGATCGTCTATGTGATCCACTTCCAACAGGTAGGAGCCATTGCGGCTGAATGCCGAGGTGTAGCGGGGATCAGGGCAGCGGGGCCTCATCTGCCCGTCCCGAGGAGACGACGACCATGACGACCACTGTGCTCGCAACCAACACTGCGGCTGGGCCGCTCGGCACTCGGCGGGCCCGCGAGAATGCGTAGCCGACCTGCGCTGGCTCGTGTCGGCTTTGACGCCTCGGCCTGGTACCTACCTCACGGCTGGCCCCGAGGAGTCGCGCGCTTGGACCATCAAGCAGGGTGCCACCGCCCCGGAGGCCGCCGGCGTCATCCACGCTGACTTCCAGAACGGCTTCGTCAAAGCGGACGTTCGACGACCTGGTCAATGCTGGGTTGTCGCGGCCCAGGATTATGAGGCCCTCGAAAGCAGAGGCATCCCGTCTACGGCTTGGGTGCAGGTTGCTCCCCCGAGCCCCGGACGATCAGCCGGGTGGGAACGGTGATGGTGTGAGCCCGGGAGCGGTCGCCGTCGAGGCGGGCCAGGGCGGTGGCCGCGGCGGTGCGGCCGAGTTCTTCGGGGTCCTGGGCGACGACGGTAAGGGCCGGTTCGAGTGCCTCGGCGAGTGATACGTCGTCGAAGGCGACGACTGCTACGTCCTTGCGCTTGCTGCGGGCGAGTTCGGCGACGATGCCGAGCGCCATGATGTTGTTTCCGGCGAACAGGGCGGTGGGGGGATCGGCCAGTTCGAGGAGTTGGGCGGTCGCGGCCTCGGCGCCTGGCTGGTCGTGGCTGTTGGCGACGAGCGCGCGGTCGTAGGGGAGGCCAGCTTCTCGCAGGGCCGCGCGGTATCCGGCGAGGCGTTCGCGGCGGGTGTACAGCTTGACGGGCAGGTCGCCGACGAATCCGATGCGGCGGTGCCCGTGGGCGATGAGGTGGGCGACGCCTTCTTGGGCTCCGGCACGGTTGGAGCTGACGATGCTGTCCGTGGGCAGGCCGACTCCCGGGCGGTCGAGGAAGGCGATGGGAAGCCCCGCCGTGCGGTGGGACTTGAGGTGGGAGTGGTCGGCGTCGAAGGACGGCACGACGATGAGGATGCTGACGCGACGGGCGAGGAACTTGTCCGTCAGGGCGCGTTCGCGGTCGGGGTCGTCCGCGGACGACCCCATGAGGAGAGTCAGTCCGCGTTCGCGGACCGTGTCCTCGATGGCGCGGGCCACGGCGCCGAAGAAGGGGTTGGCGAGGTCGGGGATGACCAGTCCGATGGTGGTGTCCGGACCGCCGACGCGGATGTTGCGGGCCATGAGGTTCGGCTGGAAGCCCAGCTTGGCCACCGCGGCGAGTACCTGTTCCCGCGTCTGCGCCGAGACGGGTCCGTCCTCGTTGAGGACACGGGAGACTGTCTTGGCGCTGACGCCGACTTCTCGTGCGACATCGGCAAGGGTGGGGCGGCGGCTCGCTGCCATGGAGGAAACCGTCTCCTGAGTGCTCTCGGGTTCCGGCCGCGGCCTCGGCCGGAACATGCGAGAGCGGGGTTGAGCTGTCAGGTGGCCTGGACTCCGGCGGCTTTCGCTGCCGCGGAATCCGCTACAACAGTATCTCCGGCCGCGTCGACGGTGAGGGCGCCGGTCATGATGGCGACGACCTCTGCCATGGAGCAGTCGGAGGGCTTGATCACGGCGGCGCGCCGGCCCAGCCGGTGGACGTGGATCCGGTCGGCGATCTCGAAGACATGGGGCATGTTGTGGCTGATCAGGACGACCGGCATGCCCTTGTCGCGGACGCGGCGGATGAGGTCGAGGACCTGTCCGGACTCCTTGACGCCGAGGGCGGCGGTGGGTTCATCCATGACGACGACGCTGCGGGCCCAGGCGACGGCGCGGGCGACCGCGACGGCCTGCCGCTGTCCGCCGGAGAGCGTTTCGACCGCCTGGGTCAGCGAGCGCAGGCCGATCTTCAGGTCGGCCATGTGCTCGGCGGCCTCCTGGCGCATGCGCTTCTTGTCGAGCATGCGGAAGGCACTGCCGAGGATGCCCGGGCGGCGCAGCTCGCGGCCCAGGAACATGTTCGAGGCGATGTCCATGGAAGCTGCCACGGCGAGGTCCTGATAGACCGTCTCGATGCCGTGAGCGCGTGCGCTCCGGGGGCCGGAGAACTGGATCGGCTTGCCATTGAGGCGGATCTCGCCCTCGTCCGGTACCACCGCGCCGGTGAGGGCCTTGATGAGGCTGGTCTTGCCGGCGCCGTTGTCACCGATGACGGCGAGGACCTCGCCGGGCAGCAGGTCGAAGTCGGCGCCGTCGATGGCGGTGACGTGACCGTAGCGCTTGACCAGACCGCGGGCCTGCAGGACAGGAGTGGGGGAGGAGGTGGCGCTCATCAACGGGCCTTCTTCCGGGAGATCTGGTCGACGGTCACCGCGAGGATCACCAGGATTCCGGTGATGAGGGTCTGGTAGATGGAGGCGACGCCCATCAGCTGCAGGCCGTTGCGGAAGACTCCGACGATGAGGACGCCGATGAACGTGCCCAGGACCGATCCGCGTCCGCCGAAGAGGCTGGTGCCGCCGAGGACCACGGCGGTGATGCTGTCCAGGTTGTCGGTCTGCCCGGCCTGCGGGTCGCCGACGCCGGTGCGGGAGATGAGCAGCAGGGCGGCGATGCCGTAGAGGATGCCGGCCACGGTGTAGACGCCGATGGTCAGCCGGGAAGTGCGGATGCCGTTCAGCCGGGCCGCTTCCGGGCTGTTACCCAGGGCGTAGACGTGCCGGCCCCAGCCGGTGCTGCTCAACGCGTAGGCGAGGAGGAGGAACAGGGCGATGGTGACCAGCGAGCCGTAGGTGATGTCGGTCTTGCCGAGCGGGAAGGTCTGCCCGAGAGCCGTCAGCGGGCCGGGCAGGTTGGTGACCGTCTGTTCCTCGGAATAGATGTGCGTCAGCGCGAACGCCACGTTGAGCATGCCCAGGGTGACGATGAACGGCGGCAGCGGGATCTTCTGCACCAACGCCCCGTTGAGCATGCCGAAGCCGCCGCAGACGACAAGGCCCAGCGCGATCGCGGCGAGCGGGGGCAGGGAGCCCTCGGCGGCCATCTTGGCGATCACGATGCTGCCGAACGCCATCACCGCTCCGCACGACAGGTCGATGCCCGCCGTGAGGATGATCAGGGTCTGGCCGATGGCGAGGGTGCCGACGACCATGACCTGCTGCACGATCAGCGAGAAGTTCCCGCCGGTGAGGAACTGGTCGCTCGAGACGGAGAAGAAGACACAGGCCAGGAGGAGGGCGACCAGAGGTCCGGTGGTCGGTTGCGTGAGCAGTCTGCGGACCGTGGTGGGCGCTTTGAGCTCCGCGTACGGCGCGGACGTGGACGGTGGCGTGGACGTGGCGGTCATGCGAGGTCCTTGTCGGAAGACACAAGTCCTTGTCAGGACTGGTCAGTCGTTGTCGGACGGCAGGAGGACGAGGGGGCGGCCGTCCCCGGTCGGGGAGGAGGGGCCGGCCGCCCCGCTGAGGGGTGTCGAACGGCGGCAGCTGGGGGCGGCGGCTCAGCCCCAGCAGTTCTCCAGGCCGTAGGCGGTGTCCTTGGACGTGACGCCGTCCTGCGCCTTGTCGGTGATCAGAGTGACGCCGGTGTCGGTGTAACCCGACGCCTTCTTGCCGTCCTTGGCGTAGGTCACGACGGCCTTGACGCCCTCGGCGGCCATCTTGAGCGGGTACTGCTGCGAGGTCGCGGCGATCTTGCCGTCCTTGACCGCCTGGGTGCCCGTGCAGCCGCCGTCGACGGAGACGATCAGCACGTCCTTCTCCCGGCCCTTGGCCTTCAGCGCGGTGTACGCGCCCAGCGCGGCCGGTTCGTTGATCGTGTAGACGACGTTGATGCCGGGTTCCTTCTGGAGGCAGTTCTCCATCGCGGTCTGGCCCTTGGACTGGTCGCCGCCGGTGTCCTGAGCACAGGCGACGTCCTTGTCGGTGGCGCCGAAGCCCTTGAGGAATCCGCTGTGCCGCTGGACGCCGACGGAGACGCCCGGCGCGAGGTCGAGGGCGGCTATCTTCGCGGTCTTGCCCTTCATCGCGGCCTTGGCGTACTCGCCGATCAGCTCGCCGGCCTTGAGGTTGTCGGTGGCGAAAAGAGCGTCGACGGCGCTCTGCGGCTCGGTCGGGGTGTCGAGTGCGATGACCAGGACGCCCTTGGCGCGGGCCTTCTCGAGCGCGGGCACGATCGCCTTCGAGTCACTGGGGGTGATCAGAATGCCCTTGACGCCGGAGGCGACCATGTTCTCGATGGCGGTGACCTGACCGGCGTTGTCTCCGTCGAACTTGCCGGCCGCGGTCATGAGCTTGACGCCTTCGGCCTTCGCGGTCTTTTCCGCGCCTTCCTTCATCTTGACGAAGAACGGGTTGGTGTCGGTCTTGGTGATGAGGCCGACCTTGACCTCGCCCGAGCCGGTGCTCGCGCTGCCCGATCCGGATCCGGATCCACAGGCGGTCAGGGCGAGCGCTGCGACACCCGTGCACGCAGCGGCTCTGAGCAAGGAGGAGGGCAGACGAGAGACGTGTGACATGAACGACTCCAGCGGGATGTCGGGCGGGTGGCCGGCAGCGGGGCATGCCGTCCCGCGATGTCAACGATGACCTATGTCATCGTTGACACTGCTTGACGAGGATGATGGACTCCGTTCCCCGGCAACGTCAATGCCTTGCACTCGTCACAAATCGGCAACGCCCCTCGGCGGTCGCCCGCCCGAGGCCCTTCGCCGGCAAGCCCGGGTTATGCCCGTTTCCGCTCCGCGCGTTCCAAGAAGGCGCGTTCCAAGAGGAGAGCAGCCCATGAGCCCGCGCCAGATCACCGTCCTGGGAGAGTGCGTCGCTGACGCGTTCACCGAACCCGCGCGTGCCCGGAACGAACTTGCCCTGCGCGTGCTGCCGGGCGGCGGACCCGCCAACACGGCGGTGGCCTTGGCCAGGCTCGACACTCCGGCCCGCTTCCTCGCACGGCTGTCCGGTGACGTGTTCGGCCGCCTCTTCCGGGCCCACCTCGCGGCATCGGGCGTGGACCTCTCGCACGCCGTCGAGGCCGCCGAGCCCAGCACGCTCGCCGTGGCCGAGCTGGACGCCCATGGGCAGGCCACGTTCTCCTTCCACGCCCAGGCCACCGCCGACTGGCAGTGGACCAGCGCGGAACTGGCCGCGGTGGACCTGACCGACACCACTTGCGTCCACACCGGGTCACTGGCCCTGGTCAAGGAACCCGGGGCAGGCGTGGTGGAGGACTTCCTGGCAGCGGCCGCCCCCCGGGCCACCATCAGCATCGACCCCAACGTCCGCCCCCTCCTGGTACGTCCCGAGGTCTACCGTGCCCGGCTGGCGCACTGGTGCGGCCTCGCCGATGTGCTGCGGCTGAGCGAGGACGACCTGGAACTCCTCCTGCCCGGAACACCGCCAGAGCAGGCGTGCGACACCTGGCATGCGGCGGGCGCGCGGCTCGTCGTGATCACACGCGGCGCCGACGGCGCGCTGGCCTCACTCGACGGGGAACGGGTGCAGGTGCCGGCGGTGGCGACACCGGTCGTCGACACGGTCGGTGCGGGGGACTCCTTCACCGCCGGACTGCTGCACCACCTCGGCACCCGCGGACTCCTCGGCGGCAGGCTGACGGACCTGCGTCTCGACGATGTCGAGGCAGCCTGCCTGTTCGCCACACACGTCGCGGCCCTGACCTGCTCCGTCGCCGGCCCGAACCCGCCGTGGCACGACCAGTTGGCGCCGTTCCCGACGGACAAGGCCGTCGTCCGGCACCTCGACTCCACCCACTGAAAGGACAGGAAACCATGACGAAAACCCTGCTCGCCGAGTTCACCGCCCGAGAGGGAGCGGAGGACGAGGTCGCTCGCCTGATCCGGGACTACGCCCTGAAAGTGCGCGAAGAGGAAGGCAACCTGGCCTTCGACGTCTACACCAAGGCGGCCGACCCGCGCGCCTACTGGATCTTCGAGGTCTACCGGGACGAGGACGCCTTCAAGGCACACCTGAACGCCCCGTACGGCGCCCCGTTCAACGCCGCCCTCACCCCACTGATCGAGGAGGACGCCTCTGTACTGACGTTCCTTGAGGAGATCGACCGCACATAAATCCACTCGCCCGCCCACGTGATCACCGCTAACGCGCGCGAGGTGATGACGGCCGACGATGTGTTGTCCATCCTTGCAGTGCTGCGGAACGCGGACGTCGACATCTGGATCGGCGGCGGCTGGGGCATCGACGCCCTGGTCGGCGAGCAAACCCGCCTGCACCGCGACCTGGACCTGATGCACCGAGAGGACCAGGAAGCGGACGTCGTGGCGGCTCTCGCGCACGCTGGGTTCGTCGAGACCCTCGACTGGCGCCCCGTACGGTTCGTCGTCACCGATCCTCATGACCGGGAGATCGATCTTCACCCTCTGGTCTTTGCCGCGGACGGATCCGCCGTGCAGGCGTCACCCGACGTCGAGCACCCGTTCGCCTATCCCGCCTCGTGTTTCGTCACTGGCACGATCCTCGGGGCCACCGTCCCGTGCCTGTCGCCCGAGCAGCAGGTCTACTTCCACCAGGGCCATGAACCCGCTGATCACGACCGTCACGACATGGCCCGGCTCCGGCGGACCTTCGGGATCACCACCCACTTCTGAGCCCGCGCGCCGGAAGCCGCTCCTGGCCGCCCGGCGCACGGGCCCCGGCTCGTCACCGCCAGATGGACCCCAGCTGCCACGCCCGCATGTGGTCGAGGGTGGCGGTGCCGCCCTCGGCGAAGACCTCGACGCCGGTGCTGGAGGGGTCGGGGAAGATCTGGTCGGTGATCACTGCCTCGCCGTTGCCGCCGAAGACCTCGACGGACGACCAGTCGACCAGGATCCGCAGCTTGACCTTGCCGTTCTTGGCCTTCAGCGGTGCGGTCTGGACACCGGGGAAGGTGCTGCTGAAGTCCCCGGCTCCGGAGCGGGTGCGGTCGACGTACAACTCCTGCGTCGTGGTGTCGTAACCGATGACGGTCTCCTCGCCGCCCGCGCCGGTGCGCACCTTCAGGCCGAAGCGGTCGGCGTCCTTGAGGGAGAAGGTCGCCTCGATGTCGAGTGCCTTGCCCTTGGCCGTGGGGCCGATCAGGGGCCTGGAGGTGCTCTTGACGGTGATGTCGGACGCCGTCGCCGGGCGCTTCCCCCGGAGGGACTCCAGGCTGCCCACCGGCTTGCTGGTCAGCCGGATGCGGCCGTCGACGGTGCGCAGGGCCATCTCCCGCGGAACGCTCTGCGCGCCGCGCCAGGGGGAGGTGGGGAGGGACTGGCCGTAGTCCCAGTTGTTCATCCAGCCGATCATGTAGCGCTTGCCGCCCGGCGCGTTCTCCCAGGACACCGCCGCGTAGTAGTCCTTGCCGTAGTCGGCCCAGTCGGCGCGCTGTACGACGGACTTGGCGGGCTTGTCAGCGGCGGTGAACTGGTCGGCCATGACGTGGCCCCAGCCGGCGGTGTTCATGTCGATGACCTGGATCTGCGCCTTCTTGCCGGCGTACGGGCGCATGTCGAAGGAGGCCCAGTCCAAGGTCTCGCTGTCGGCGCCGGTCGCGCTGCGGACGACCTGGCCGTCGACGAGCAGGTTGATGGACGTCTCCTGGGAGACGCGCTGAGCCTGGGTGTCGGACAGCATGATGTGGTCGACGTTGACGTGTCCCCAGCCGCCGGTGTTGTCGTCGACGATCCTGATCCGCGCCTGCTTGCCGGCGAGCTCGCTGACGTCCCAGGAGGCCCAGTTGAGTGCCTCGGCGTCCTTTCCGGTGGCGCTGCGGACGACCTGGCCGTCCACGAGGAGCTCGACGGCGGTCGGATTGTCGGAGCGGGCCGGATGATTGCCGCCGCCGATGAGGAAGTTGATGCGCTTCTTGTCGATGGTGAACTCGGGTGACGTGAGGGTGCCGGTGGTGGAGTCGCCGTTCCGGAAGGTGTTGACCAGCCCGTCTCCCAGGAAGCCGGATACCTGTCCCTGGTCGGGGAGGGTGCCGGTGGCCGGTGCCGTGCCGAAAGCGTCCCCGGTCGCCGTCCAGTCGCCGTACGTTCCGCCTTCGAAGTCGGCGAGGACCGTGCCCTCGGGTGGAGTGCTGTCCATGACGGTCCCGGCCTCGTGCGGATGCCGCCCGCCACCGATCTTGAAGTTCAGGTAGGGGCTGTCGACGGTGAAGGAGGGGGAGCTGAGGATGCCGGTGGCGCCGTCACCGCCGTGGAAGCTGTTGGCGAGGCCCTTGCCGTCGAAACCGTCGACGGTCCCCTGCCAGTCCACCGCACCGGCTGCCGGTCCCTGGCCGAACGCGGTGCCCGTGCTCGCCCACGTACCGAAGCCGGTGCCCTCGAAGTCCTGGACAACCTTCCCGGTGGGCGGGGTGTAGATGCCTTTGTCGTCCGCGGTGAACTTCTTGCCGTCGAAGTCGCCGATGAAGTACTGGGCGGCCGAACCTCCCGCGACACCACCGGGGTTGATGTTGACGACCAGGACCCACTTGATGTTCTTCTTGTCCCCGTCCACGGCGAGGGGGAACAGGTCGGGGCACTCCCACACGCCGCCCGTCGCACCGGCCGGTCCGAACTCGCTCTGCAGTTCCCAGTCCTTGAGGTTCTTCGACGTGTAGAACTGCACCTTGTGCTCGGCGGACAGCGACACCGTCATCAGCCAGCTCTTGGTCGGCGCGTACCACTGGACCTTGGGATCGCGGAAGTTGTTGGAGCCGATGTCGATCACGGGATTGCCCTGGTACTTGGTCCAGGTGCGACCGCGGTCGGTGCTGTAGGCGAGCGACTGGGCCTGCTTGCCGCCGTTCTTGTAGGCGCTGGTGTAGATCGCCACCATGGGCGGGTTCTTCTTCGTGCCGAAGCCGGTGGTGTTGTTCCAGTCGACGACCGCGCTGCCGGAGAACACCATCTCCTCGTCGTCGTGCGACAGGGCGAGCGGCAACTCCTCCCAGTGCACGAGGTCCTTGCTCACCGCGTGCCCCCAGGACATGTCGCCCCAGGTGTTGCCGTTCGGGTTGTACTGGTAGAAGAGGTGGTACTCGCCCTTGTAGTAGACGAGCCCGTTGGGGTCATTCATCCAGTTCTTCTGCGGAGTGAAGTGGAACTGGGGTCTGTAGGTCTCGGTGTAGGTCGGGGTGTCGGCGGCGACGGTCTGGGGGGCCAGCGGGGCTGCGGACAGGGCGCAGACGGTCGCGACCGCCGCCATCATCCGTATGCGGGCATGCCGGGATACGCGTGCAGAGCTCATGGTGTCTCCTAGTCCCGAGGCCGTCCACGCAGCGGTGACTGCGGCTTCTGCGCGACGGACCGAAAAGTGCACCCCAGGCCGATGCCGGCTTCCGTGCCGTCGACCGAGGGTGTCATCGTTGACTTGTGTCATCGATGACAGCGAGTGCCCGATTATGAAGCCCAATCCGGCCTCCGCGTCAACGGTCCGGGCGCAATTGCTCCGGCATGACCGGCAGTTCATCGGCTGTCGTCGGTGGTCGCAAACCGCGCCGACCCGTTGGCAGTGGCGGTCTCGGGTTCGGTAACCGCCCAGGCCGGAGGGGTGGGGTGGGGGCCGCCCGGCAAGCTTCGGCCTCATCGTCGACGCCGAGACGGGCCGGTGAACGAGTTGTTTCCGGCCTGTTGACCGGTCGGGCCTTTCGGTTCTTCACTGCCGGAACCGCTACCGAAACCGGTTCCGGAACCGATTCCGGTACCGGTTCCACGGGCCTCTGTACGATCGGCCCTTCGGTGCGGGAGGACATGGGAGTCACTATCGCCGACGTGGCCACGCGGGCCGGGGTCAGCAAGACGACGGTCTCGCGGGTGCTGAACGGCAAGGGCGAGATCAACGAGAACACCGTCTTGAAGGGCCTATGACGAAGCCGGCGTGACCATCTCCTACATTTCCCCGCAAAACGAACCCATGGGTACTCCCACCTGGCCCGGCATGTTCCTGTCCGCCTACCAGGAAGCCGATGTGATCCAGGAGATCGGCAAGGCGTTCGAAGCCAACGGAACCTCCACGAAGATCCTGGCTTGGGACCACAACTGGGACGTGCCCTCGTATCCCGAGACGATCTTCAGCGACCCCGCAGCCCCCAAGTACACCGTGGGAACCGGGTGGCACATCTACAGCGGCAACCCGAACTACCAGACAGTGAGTGTTTTCAGCGTGGCCACTGATCGAGTGACGGCGGTGACGCGGGCCGGGGTGCGCAACAGACAGGGCCCCCGTGCCGTTGAGGGAGGTGTTCGAAGTCTCAACCCAGCAGCACAGGAGCCCTGTTGGTTCCCTATCCTGCCGCACTCGACCTTCCGCACGCCCTGGTCGAGTGGGTCACGATGCTCATCGTCACCCGTGAGGGTGACCGGCGGTGCAAACTGCCGCCGCACCGGCGTGCGCTCGTCGCGCTCGTGTACCTGCGCCGCCACGACACCCTCACGGGGATCGCCGCAGCCTTCGGGATATCCGTCGGCACAGCACACGCCTACGTCACCACTGTCACCAGCCTGCTCGCCGACCGTGCCCCGGGTCTGCTGAAGACACTGCGCGAGCACGACCCCGACTTCGTCCTCCTCGACGGGACCCTCGCCGAGTGCGACCGCGTCGGCGACAGCCGCGCCGACTACTCCGCCAAGCACCGTCGGCACGGCGTGAACGTCCAGGTGGTCACCGACCCGGCCGGCAAGGTGTTGTGGATCTCGCCGGCCCTGCCGGGCCGCACGCACGACCTGACCGCGGCCCGCACCCACCGCATCATCCGGATCTGCGAACGCCAGGGCGTCCCCGTCCTGGCCGACCGCGCCTACACCGGCGCCGGCCCCTGGGTCACCACCGCGCTGAAACGGCCACCCGGCGGAGAACTCACCCCCACCCAGCGGACCGTCAACCGCGCACTCGCCCAAGCCAGAGCACCCGTCGAACGCGGCATGGCGCGGCTCAAGTCCTGGCAGATCTTCCGCAGATCCCGCATCAGCCCCAACCGCATGACCGTCATCGCCAAAGCCGTCCTCACCCTGGAGCGGCAACGCTGAAAACGCTCAGTGAATCCTCGTGCCCGCCAAGTGATCGAGAAAGTCCTCCACCACGGTCGGTGTCACCGCATTCAGCTTCCGTGATCCGATCACCGGGTTGATCTGTGCCCTGAAGTGGCTCGCCAGGTTTTTCGCGGTCGAGTAATCGGTCATCTGGCGCTGCCGGGGCAACCACGTCTGGGCGTACTCCTCTACCGTCTGCTGCCCCAGTTCCCGTCGCGCCTCCGCCACCGAGGGAGACATCTTCTTCCGGTCGGCGTACAGCTCCGTCAGCCGTTCGACCGCCGCGTCCTGGGTCCGATACCCGGTTTCCTCTCGCTGTCTTCCCCGAGCGTGGCGAAACCGGATGGTGTAGGCGTGCGGGCACTGGATGGGCCTGGAGCAGTCACAGGGCTTGAAGAAGGAGCCCATGCCACGAGCGTGCAGACGTCAGCAAGGCAGTACCTCCCGCTCGCCGCTTGCTGGCTACTTGCTGACCCAGGGCTGGGCAATCATGCCTGTGACCTGCACTGATGCCCACCCTTAAGATCTTCGGCAACGTCATCGAGAACCCACCAAAGCCTTCGGCGACACCGCTTCCAGGCACGAAGGCCGTGCAGCAGCCTGCGCGGTGAGCCCGGCGCTGACCTGACCCTATGAGGGCCGGGCCCCCTTCCCTATCTTCCTGCCGCTGCGGCTGCCGGCCCGGACCGTGCTGGGCCTGTGGTTCGCACTGCAGGCGGCGTACTCGTCCGGCGCGGGCGTCACCGCCGCCGGGACGGCGGCCTACATGGCCCACGTGATCGGCTTCATCGTGGGCATGCTGCTCGCCTGGCCCCTCAAGCCGGGCACTCCCCCACCGCCCGAACCGGACGGCATCCTCTTCGGACGGCAGGCGCGACGGCCCTGGTAGGGCCACACGCCAGCGGCCGACGGTACGGCACGCGCGCCGTACCGTCGGCTCCCTGGTAGCCCTTGTCGGCCCAGCAACGGATGCCGGCCTCGGCCAGGGCGTCGATGACGCCGTGGGTACGGCCGTGCGGGCGTCGTGGACCGCGCCGGACAAAGCCGGCGAGGCCCACAGCAGGTTGCCGAATGGGTCGGCGAGGACCTGCACGTTCATCCCGTGCTTCTGGTGCTTTCCGGGGTAGTACGGCCGGTCAGTGGCGATGCGGTAGCCAGCCGGTGGGATGGCGCGCGGGAAGGTTCTGGACGAAGCCGCCCCGTTGCTGCCACCGCGCGCCCATCACGGCCCGACTCAGACGGCTTCCAGGACGCTGACGTAGTTGGCCACTGCCAGACCGCCCATGTTGTGTACAGCGGCGCGCCGGGCGCCGGGCAGCTGCATGCCGCCTGCGGCGCCGGACAGTTGCATAGCTGCGAGGGCGATCTGGGAGACCCCGGTGGCCCCGACGGGATGGCCCTTGGCCTTGAGACCTCCGGAGAGGTTGACCGGCAGCTTGCCTCCCCGGTACACCCAACCCTCCTCGACCGCTCGGCGGCCCGCACCCCGCTCGGTCAGGCCAATGACCTCGTAGAGCACGAGCTCGGCGATGGTGAAGCAGTCGTGCACCTCGGCGAAGTCGAGGTCGTCCAGGGATACGCCGGCCATCGCCGTGGCCCGCTGCCAGGCGGTGACGCTTCCGGCGAAGGCCACCGGATCGCGTTTGCCGGCGGGCAGGAAGTCGTTGGCCTGGCCGAAGCCGACAAGTCGGACCGGAATTGTTGCGGCGGACAGCGACGAGGCGGTGGTGGTGAGTACCAGGGCTGCGGCGCCGTCGGATATGGGCGAGCAGTCGGTGCGGCGTAGCGGTGCGGCCACCACGGGGTTGCGGTCGGAGACGGTCTGGCAGAAGTCCTCGCCGAGGTCCTTGCGGAGTTGGGCGTATGGGTTGAGCATGCCGTTGCGGTGGTTCTTGGCCGCTATGGATCCAAGGACGTCACCGACCGCGCCGTATCGCTTCTCGTAGTGGTTGGCCACGTCGGCGAAGAGTCCGGCGAACCCTGTCGTGGAGTGCTGCCCGGCCATTTCGTAGTCGGCCCCCAGGAGGGCCGCGCCGACCACGTCGGCTGTCGCGTGGGTCATCTTCTCGGCGCCGATGACCAGTACGGTGCGCGCGGTCCCGGCCAGCAGGGACTTGACGCCCTGGTGGAACGCGGCGGAGCCTGAGGCGCAGGCGTTCTCCACCCGGGTGGCCGGGACGCCCGCCAGCTCGTCGGAGGCCTGGAGCGCTAGGGACGAGGCGAAACCGAGCGGGACCATACCGGAGTTGAACTGGCCCAGAAAGACCTCGTCGATCTGGCCGGGTTCCACACCGGCGTTGCGGATGGCCTCCGCGGCCACCTGGACGATCAGGGATTCAAGGGTCTCGTCGGAGTGCTTGCCGAACCTGGAGTGCCCCCATCCGGTGATCAGTACGTCCTTGCCGAACTGTTCTGTCAGGCTCATGCCGCCAACGTCTCCTCGACCTCGTCACTCACATCGAATTCGGCGTCGGTGTGGTCCCGAAGCTCGCGCATCGTGACGCCGGGGGCAATGCGCCGCAGCAACAGGCCGCGTTCGGTCACGTCGAAAACGGCACGGTCGCTGATGATCCGGTCCACCACCTTGCGGCCCGTCAAGGGAAGGGTGCACTCCTTGACGATCTTGGGAGTGCCGTCCTTGGCGACGTGGTCAGTGAGCACCACCACGCGGGGGGTTCCGGCGACCAGGTCCATGGCTCCTCCCATCCCCTTGACCAGCTTCCCCGGGATGCTCCAGTTGGCGAGGTCACCGGAACCGGAGACCTGCAGGGCGCCGAGGACGGCGATCTTCACGTGGCCGCCCCGGATCATGGCGAACGACTCCGAGGAATCGAAGATGCTTCCGCCGGGCAGGATGGTGACGGTCTGCTTGCCGGCGTTGATCAGGTCGGCGTCCTCGTCGCCGTCGTAGGGGAAAGGTCCCATGCCCAGCAGGCCGTTCTCGCTGTGCAGGGTCACTCGCACCCCCTCGGGCAGGTTGTTGGCCACCAGAGTGGGGATACCGATGCCCAGGTTGACGTAGTCGCCGTCGTTGAGCTCACTGGCCGCGATCGCGGCCATCTCGGCGCGGGTCCATGGCATGGTGTGCTGCTCCTTCGTCCTTCTTTACTTGGCTGCGGCCGCCGCCATCGGCCGGGGCCTGACGGTGCGCTGCTCGATATCCTTGAGCCGGTCGTCCGCCCGCACGACACGCTGGACGTAGACCCCGGGGGTCACGATGTGGTTCGGGTCGATCGCACCGGTGTCGACGACCTGCTCCACCTCGGCGATGGTCGTCCTTCCGGCGGTGGCCACGACGGGGTTGAAGTTCCGGGCGGTCCAGCGGTAGACGAGGTTGCCGTCCGTGTCGGACAGGTGCGCCCTGACCAGAGAGACGTCGGCGACGATGGAGCGCTCCTGGACGTAGGTTTCGCCGTCGAACTCGGCGTGCGGTTTCCCTTCAGCCACGAGTGTCCCTACACCGGTCTTGGTGTAAAAGGCGGGAATGCCGGCGCCCCCGGCGCGCAGACGCTCGGCAAGCGTCCCTTGCGGATTGAACTCGACCTCCAGCTTCCCGGAGAGGAACTGAGCGGCGAAGAGTTTGTTCTCGCCCACGTACGAGGCCACGACCTTGGCGACCTGCCCGGCTTCGATCAGAACGCCCAGGCCCTTGCCGTCGACACCCATGTTGTTCGAGACGATCGTCAGGTTCTTGACTCCGGAGCCCCGGACGGCGTCGACCAGATCGACGGGAACTCCGCTGAGCCCGAACCCGCCCACTGCCAACGTCATTCCGTCGTGCAGCACGTCCTGGAGCGCTTCCGCGGCGCTCGTCCAGAGTTTTGACATGATGTTTCCCATCCTTCGAGGGGCGCGGCGAGGCCGCGCATGAAGCATCTGGTCTTGGCATGCAGCAACTACGGCCCCGGCGGGGGCCGACAGGCCCGACGCCGTTAGCGTCAGCTGTTGGCGGGAGGGAGGACTCGGCCCGTGCACTCCCCGAGCGCGATGACGCTGCCGTCGGGGCCGGGGGCGGTGGCCCGCATGCTGACCTCGTCGCCGTCCCGGAGGAAGGTGAACTCGCTGCCGTCCTTGAGGGTGAGCGGCTCCGAGCCTCCCCAGCAGATCTCCAGGAACGATCCGCGCTGGTTGCGCTCCGGCCCGGAGACGGTGCCGCCGGCGAAGAAGTCGCCCGCGCGCAGGCCCGCCCCGTTGACGGTCATGTGGGCCAGCATCTGGGCGGCGGTCCAGTACGTCTCGGCGAAGGGTGCCACCGAGATCACCTCACCGTTGAGCGAGATCTCGATCTGCAGATCGAAGCACCACGGGTCGGCATCGCTGTCGTCGAGGTACGAGGCGAGCGGGGTGTCCCGGGGCGGCGGCGCGACACGGGATCCCGCCAGGGCGGCGAGCGGGGTGACCCACGGCGAGATGGTGGTGCAGAAGGACTTGCCGAGGTTGGGGCCGAGAGGAACGTACTCAAAGCTCTGGATGTCCCGCGCCGACCAGTCGTTGGCGAGGGTGAGGCCGAAGACGTGCTGTTCGGCCTCGTGGAGCGGTACTCGGCCCTGCGGCACCGGGGAGCCGAGCACGAAGCCGACCTCGGCCTCGATGTCAAGGCGCCGGCTGGGGCCGAAGCTGGGCGGCCCCTCGGGCTCGGGCCGCATCCCTTGCGGACGGGGGAAGTCCGTCCCACTGGGGACGATGGTGCCGGCGCGGCCGTGATAGCCGATCGGCAGGTGCTTCCAGTTCGCGGTGAGCGGCTCCATGTGCGGGCGGAAGATCTTGCCGACGTTGCGGGCGTGGAACTCGTTGCCGTAGAAATCCACGTAGTCGGCGACGGTGAACGGCAGGCCGAGCGTCACGTCGCTCAGGGGCACCGCCGTCGTGAGAATCGCGTCGGTACGGGCGGGGTCCAGGAACGCTGCCTGCAGCGCGCCGCGCACCTCGTCCCACACCGCCTTGGAGCAAGCCAGCAGCCCGTCCAGGGAGGGGGAGTCGGCGGCTTCCCGGGCAGCGGCGCTGACGTTCCCTCCGGCGAGGTCGAGCACGGCCGCCACATCGAGGACGTGATCTCCGAGCCGTACGCCGAGCCGAGGTGCCGCGTCCCCTGCCGTGAACGATCCGTAGGGAAGGTGCTCGACGCCGTTGCCGACGGTGCCCAGTGCCGCGGCGGCGCTGGTGGGGGACGGGGTGCTCATGCGGTGCCTCCATCAGGGGCGGGGAGAAGGGCTGGGTCCAGAAGGCCGAGATCGATGAGGGATTCGACCGGCTCGAGAATGCTGCAGGTGCCGAAGGACTCGAACGTGCCGCGCCATCCGGCGCCGGCCTCCAGGTAGGCGCGGCGGACCTCGCCACGGTCCTTGAGGGACAGCATCCGTACGACCTCTGCCAGGGGCGCGCCCTGCTGCGCTGCGGCGGTAGCGAGGGCGATGTTGAGGAAGCCGTGATGCGGATAGCCCGTTTCCAGCCCGACGTACCGGATGGCCCTGTGCAGTCCGGCCGTCAGCTTGTACGGCACCCGAGCCGCGACGGCCGCGTCGATGACCGCGGCGAGCTGCTCGGCAGTGGGGAACAGCGCGGCGTCGAGGCCACCGGTCCGGAACTTCAGCCGGGCCGGTGTTCCGCCGAGGGCCGCGACCCCTCCCTCTCCGACAGCGTCACCGGAGAGCTCGACATGCACGGTGTAGGGGGACGTCGCCGCCAGGTCCACCGCCGCACGCAGTTGCTCAGGCCATCGCTCGTCGGTCTTCACCTCCAGGCCGCAGACCACGAGCCCTTCCGGGGGGTCGTCGGCGATGCGGCGCGCCGTGTCCAGTGCGCCGGGGGCCACGACCAGTCCGGTCCGAAGCGGTTCACTTCCGAGGTCGTGGCCGAGCTCGGTGCTCGTGGCCCGGGCGATTCGTGCGGCCTCGGGGACCCGGTCGACCGTCAGCAGGAGCGGTCCGACCAGCGGAAGGAGGGGCGTGGAACGGCGGGCCAGGTGCGCGCGTACGGCGTCCGGCAGGGTGGCGGATCCCGGCGGGAAGATCGCGGCGTCGTCGAAGAAGCCGGTGAATGCCGGGGCGGTCGTCGTCACGCGAGCCACCGCCCGCCGCTCCAGGACGACGCGTAGGCCTTGTCCTCGGTCGCGAGGCCGGCCTCGCCCAGCTGCAGCGGCCGGAAGGTGTCGACCATGACGCCGGTTTCGTCGAAGTAGTCCTTGCCGAGGCTGGCCTCGATCGCGCCGGGCTGTGGCCCGTGGGGGTGGCCGCCCGGGTGGAAGGAGATCGAGCCGAGTCCGATGGCGGAGCCCTTGCGGGCCTCGTAGTCGCCTCCGACGTAGAACATGACCTCGTCGGAGTCGACGTTGGAGTGGTAGTAGGGCACCGGCACCGACTTCTCGTGGTAGTCCACCTTGCGCGGCACGAAGTTGCAGATCACGAAGTTCTTGCCCTCGAAGACCTGGTGGACCGGCGGCGGCTGGTGCACCTTTCCGGTGATCGGCATGAAGTCGGCGATGTTGAACGTGTAGGGGTAGAGGCAGCCGTCCCAGCCCACGACGTCGAACGGATGGTGGGGCAGCGTGTGGATGGTGCCGGTGACCCCCGCCGGGCTCCGGTGCTTGATGTAGACGTCGACGTCCGTCTCTTCGACGTGCAGCGGCTCGGACGGGCCCACCAGGTCGCGCTCGCAGTACGGAGCGTGCTCGAGCAGCTGCCCGTACTGCGACAGGTAGCGCTTGGGCGGCGCGATGTGGCTGTTCGCCTCGATGGCGTAGAGCCGGACCTCCCGGCTTTCCTCCACGACCCATCGGTGCGTGGTGGCGCGGGGGATGACGACGTAGTCGCCCTGGCGTGCCGGCAGGGCACCGAAGACGGTCTCGACGACGGCCTCGCCGGCCTCCACGTAGACGCACTCGTCGCCGAGCGCGTTGCGGTAGAGCGGTGAGGTGCCGCCCGCGACGACGTAGGAGATGCGCACGTCCTCGTTACCCAGAACGAGACGACGCCCCCTGACGGCGTCGGTCTCGGCGAGGGTCGTGGCATCCGCGAGGTCGTGCAGCCTCAGGTGCCGGGGCAGCAAGGGAGCGTTGGGGGTGAGCGTCTGGTCGGGAAGCTCCCAGCGTCGGGCGCCCACGACCGCTGACGGGATATGACGGTGGTACAGGAGGGAGGAGTCGGAAGAGAAGCCTTCCTCACCCATGAGTTCCTCGTAGTACAGGTCCCCGGTGTCCGACCGGAACACGGTGTGCCGGACCGGCGGCACCTCGCCCAGTGAGCGGTAGTACGCCATCAGGCGCTCCTTGGTGATCGTCGAGCTGTGATGTGCCCCGATCCTGTGAAGGGGTCTCCTCGAGACGCAAAGCCGGCCCGGGCCCCTTGGACGCCTTGGTCGCGACGCCCTCTTCGAGCCGGTTTCCCGCTCTCCGAGCGGGTGAGGCGCGGAATGCCGCGTCGGCGAGAATCCCGATCCGGCCGGGCAAGATGCTTCCACGTTGACATGGAAATGAAATGTTCGGCGTGCCAGAGTCGACGTTGGGCCCTCGTGACCAGGGCCGCAGCGCTCATCGCTGCCGCAATGCCAGGAGAGGAGGCCGATTCCGTGAGGACACGTGACATCGGCGACGATCCCCGGACGCGCCGTGCACGGACCGGCGCCGCCTCGGTCTTCCCGGTGCCGGCCCAGCGGCTGGCAGTGGTCGACCTGGGGAACGAGCTGCACACCAGGCCCCACGTCGGGGCGATGTCCGAGAGACTGAACTGGAGCGTGCTGCACCTGCACGAGGCCGAGGAACTGGGCTGGGCGCTCACGGTCAACCGCCCGGCTGCCGTGCTCGTCATCATCCCCGCAGACCTGCCGCCCGACCCCACGACCGTCGCACGGGTGCGCCGGGCCACGCGTGCACCCATCGCCGTACTCGCCGACGTCACCGGGCCCCAGAGCGTCGCGCTGATCTCCGCCGGAGCGGACACCGTGCTGCCCACCAGCACCCGGGAGGAGGAGATGGGCGCTCGGGTACTGGCATTGGTGCGGCGGGCGGCCGAAGGCTCCGACGCGGGTGCCCGCTACCTTCTGTCCGGGCCGCTGCGCGTCGACCTGTGGCAGCGAGAAGCCACCCTCGACACCGAGCCGGTACGGCTGACCAACACGGAGTTCAAGCTGCTCGTCTGTCTGATGGAGGCCGGAGGACAGGTGGTCCCGGCCAGTCGTCTCACCTCCCGTGTGTGGGGGTGGGCCGGCGGTGACGACGGACTCAACACACTCCGTATCGGAGTCGGGCGTCTGCGGCGCAAGCTGGGCGACACCGTCCATGAGCCGCGCTTCGTCCTCTCGGTGCGAGGCTCCGGCTATCGGTTCGGTGGTCAGGTCACCGAAGTGGGGGCCCGGGAGGAGGAGCGGCGCACGTCCGAGACGGGCAGCGACCTGCTCCTGGCCGAGCGACTGGCCCGGCGTTGCGAGGAGCTCGCCAGCGCACCCGACGCCAGGTCCGCGGCGAGCCTGGTCGCCCGCTCCCTCGTCCAGGAAGGGACGGTCGATGCGATCGGCCTGCACCTGTTGGACGGTGATCGACTGCAGTTGGTCGCCCATCACGGGTTCAGCGCCGCCTGGCAGGAGGCTGCCCAGGAACTGCGTCTTGCCGACTCCGGATTCGCCGCCGTCCGCACGCTCACGGCGGAGGAACCGGTGCAGTTGCGCCGCTTCTCGACCAAGGCGGGGTATGCCCGCACGGCGGCGCTGGCTCACGTGGAGTTGCCCGGCACCTACCTCTTCGTCCCGCTGCGCAGCGGTTCCTCGGTGGTCGGGGCGATGGGCCTGCACCGTCACTCCTCCGAGCCCTTCGGCCCGTTGAGCATCACCTACCTCAAGGCGGTGGCGGCTCTGTGCGGTGTGTGCCTGAGCGCACGCCGGCGTACCACTTCCACCTGATACCGGCTCACCCTTCCCGATCCGCCCTTGCCGGAGAGCCGGCGAGGCCGAGATCCCACCTGGCCGCACCCGGGCGCGGTCGTGGGCTCTGCGATGCTGGGCACATGATGCCCCAGAAGCCGGAGCCCGACGTCACCGACCTGGACTTCCAGTCCTTCGCCGAGTACGCCCACGGGCGCACCAGCGAGCTCGTCGACGACGCCGATCTCGAGGCCGCATCCCTGGTGCTCACTCTCCACCGCGCGGCGGGCACAGTCGTCTACGACCTGGAGTCGACCGTCCACCGGCCCGCCGGGTGGAGCTGGTCGGGCTTCCGCCTGCTGTACGTGCTCTGGGTCTCGGGGCCGCTCGAAGCCCGGCACGCGGCCCGCCTCTCCGGCATGAGCCGGCAGAGCACCTCGACGCTGTCCAAGACCCTCGAACGCCATGGACTGCTCACCCGTGCCCCTCTGCCCGACGACGGCCGGTTGATCACCTATGCGCTCACCGCCGAGGGCGAACAGCGGGTTCGAGAGGTCTACCGCGCCCACAACGACCGCGAACGGCTGTGGTCGCGGCTCCTGACTCCCGAGGAGCGTGCCGCGGTCGTGAGCGCTCTCGGCAAGCTGCTCGCAGCCGCCGACGACCTCGAAGTACGTCGCCGCGCCGACTGACCCGCCCTGCCGCGACCCGTCCCGGTGACGGGCGCCGGCGAAAAGCTCTCCGAAGCCCCTTGCCGGACGTGACGCTTCCCCCTACGGTCTTCCCATCCAAGGTCATAAAAGGTTTTACGACCTTCCGGACCTCATGACCTCTACGTGATGGAGCCGCCATGTCCAAGCCGTTCGCTTCCACCGGTGAGACCAGGGTCAAGCAGCAGACCCTGGAGGTACTGGCCGACGGCGTCTACGCCGTCACCGCCGAGGGCGATCCCAACTTCGGCGCGGTCGAGGGAGAGGACTTCCTCGTCTGCTTCGAGGCACTCGCCACACCGACCGTCGCCCGCAGGACCCTGGCGATGGTGCGGGAGCACACCGACAAGCCGGTGCGCCACCTGGTCCTGTCGCACTACCACGCGGCCCGCGTCCTCGGAGCGAGCGCCTTCGAGCCCGACGTGATCATCGCCCACGCCCAGACTAAGGCGTTGATCGAGGAGCGCGGCAAGCAGGACTGGGACTCCGAGCAGGGGCGTTTCCCGGTGCTCTTCGAGGACCCCGACTCCGTCCCCGGACTCACCCGGCCGGATGTCACCTTCACCGACGGGCTGTCCATCGACCTCGGCGGCGACCGGGGCGAGCTGCAACTCCTCTTCCTCGGCCGGGGGCACACGTCCGGTGACATCGTCGCCTGGCTCCCGCGCCACAAGGTGCTGTTCGCGGGCGACCTGGTCGAGACCCAGGCCGCGCTGTACACCGGTGACGCCTACCACCGGGAATGGGCCACCGAGACCCTCGACCGGGTCGCGGCCCTGGGCGCCGAGGTGCTGGTGGGCGGCCGGGGCGTCATCGCCCGAGGCCGGGACGAGGTCTCCGCGGCGATCGCCCAGACGCGAGGCTTCCTCACCACGTTGATCAACACCGTTCAGAGCGTGCACGCCCGGGGAGGCGACCTCAGGGAGGCCTTCGAAGCCGCCCACGGCGCACTCGAGCCGCAGTACGGCAGCTGGCCGATCTTCGAGCACTGCCTGCCCTTCGACGTCGCCCGGCTCTGGGAGGAGCTCTCCGGTGGCGAGCACCCGAGCGTCTGGACAGCGGAGCGCGACCGTCAGGTCTGGGCCCAGCTGCAGCACTGAGGACGGGACGACACCATGACCACCACCGACAGAAACCGGATCGACGCCCCCGTCGTCGTCGTCGGCAACGGCCCGGTCGGCCAGACCGCCGCCCTGCTCCTGGCCCACTGGGGTCTGTCCACCATCGTGTTGGACCAGCGTCCCGAGCGCGATCCGGTCGGCTCCAAGGCGATCGCCCAGCAGCGCGACATCCTCGACATCTGGGACACCCTCGACGGAGCCGGACGGCAGATCGCGCAGGAGGGCCTGACCTGGAGCCGTGCTCGCACGTTCTACCGTGAGCACGAACTCTTCTGCACCGAGTACACCGACGACGGCAGCGTCTTTCCGCCGTTCGTCAACCTCTCCCAGACCCGCACCGAGCAGGTGCTCGACGAGCGCATGGCCAACCAGCCGCTCGTCGAGGCGCGTTGGGGGCATCGGGTCACCGACCTGATCCAGCATCAGGATCACGTCGAGCTGCTCTGTGAGACCGCCGACGGGAACGTCACGGTCCGCGCGGCCTACGTGCTGGCCTGCGTGGGCGCTAGAGGGCATGGCCTGCGCGAGCGCCTCGGAGTGGAGTTCGGCGGCCGTACGTTCGGCGACCAGTTCCTCATCTGCGACATCCAAGCCGATCTGCCCGGCTGGGAACGGGAGCGGCGCTTCTACTTCGACCCGGAGTGGAACCCCGGGCGCCAGGTGCTGATCCACCCCTGCCCCGATTCGACGTACCGGATCGACTGGCAGGTGCCCGAAGAGTTCGACATGGCGGCCGAGGAGAGCGACGGCCGGCTCGACCGCCGGATCCGGGCTGTGATCGGCGACCATGCGTATCGGATCGTCTGGAAGTCGGTCTACCGGTTCCACTCCCGGGTCGCCGACCGGTTCCGGGTGGGTCGGGTGCTCCTGGTGGGCGACGCCGCCCATCTGGTCTCCCCGTTCGGCGGCCGGGGCCTGAACTCAGGGGTGCAGGACGCCGAGAACGCCGCGTGGAAGGTCGCCGCGGTCCTGCACGGCATGGCTGGGGAGGGCCTGCTGGACAGCTATCACCACGAGCGGCACGCCGCGGCCCTGGAGAACCTCGCGATCACGGGAGCCACGATGGAGTTCCTGGTGCCCCAGACCCCCACGGAACAGGCCCGGCGGCTCGACGTGCTGGAGCGTGCCGTGGCCGAACCGGCCGCCCGGGCGCAGGTGGACTCGGGGCGGCTGGCAGAGCCGTTCTGGTACGTCGACTCGCCACTGACCACCACCGACCCGGCGCGCCCCTTCGCCGGTCGCCCGCCGAAGGGATCCGTGCCGGCACCCGGACCTGGCGTACTGGTACCTGACATCCCGGTCACCGATCCCGCCACGGCCAGGGCTACGCGCCTGCGACTGCTGGCGCGCAGGCGTTTCACGGTGGTCACCGGCGACGAGGTGAACGCCGCCGCGCTGCACCGGGAGCTGCTCGACCTGGGCCGTGCCGTGCCCGTGCACCGCAGCGCGGACCTGGCCGAGGGCGGCGCCGCGAGGCTGGGCATCAAGCCCGACGAGGTGTGGGTGATCCGCCCCGACGCCCACCTGGCCGCCACACTCACCGATCCCACCGCAGTCGAGGTGAACGCCGCCCTCACCCGGGGCCTCGGAGCCGCTGTCACCGCGTTTCCGCAGCCGCCCCGGCCGGACATCCTCCCGGGCCTGACACCGAGCTGTTGAACGCCATAAGGACGACGCAAAACAAGAAGGAAGCCAAAGAAACTGATGAACTTCACTCACGAGACGCTGCCGCAGCGTGTCGTCTTCGCCGCCAGCTCGGCCGCAGAGGCCGTAGCGGCGGAGGTGGCGGCACTGAAATGCAACAGGGTCATGCTCATCGCCTCCGGGCGGGAAGCCGGCTTGGTCGACCCGATCGCGAAGAAGCTCCCGGTCGTGCTCCGGCACGAGGACGTCGTGATGCATGTGCCTGTCGAGGTAGCTGTCCGGGCACGCGAGGCCGCAGAGACCTCGGGAGCTGATGTCCTGGTGTCGGTTGGCGGCGGATCGACAACGGGCTTGGCGAAAGCGGTGGCCATGACAACCGGTCTGCCGATCATTGCCGTTCCCACGACGTACGCCGGGAGTGAGGCGACCAGCGTGTGGGGCCTGACCGAGGGTGAGACGAAGACCACCGGTGTGGACAACAAGGTTTTGCCGGCCTCGATCGTCTACGACGCCTCGCTGTTGACCAGCCTGCCGGGAAAGATGACTGTGGCCAGTGGGCTCAACGCAATGGCGCATTGTGTGGACTCGATGTGGGGGCCGCGGTCGGACCCGATCGATCGGGCGTTGGCGCAGGAGGGCATTCGCGGCCTGGCGGAGGGGCTGCCGGTGGTGGCAGCTGACCCGGCGAGCATGGCGGGGATCGAGCAGACGCTCTACGGCGCCTACCTGGCCGCGGTCGCCTTCGCCTCCGCGGGGTCGGGGATGCATCACAAGATCTGTCATGTGCTGGGTGGGATGTTCAACCTGCCGCACGCACAGACGCACGCTGTCGTACTCCCGTATGTCCTGGCCTTCAACTCACCCAACGCAGCTGACGCTGATGTCCGGATCGCGACCGCATTTGGGTCGCCGACCGCCACTGCGGGCCTCGCCGCGTTGCGCAAGACCCTCGACGCACCAAGGGCGCTCAAGGACTTCGGCATGCCGGAGAGCGGGATCGAGAAGGCGGTTGCGCCGCTCCTCAGAGCGATCCCGGTCAACAACCCGACTCCAGTCACTCACGAGAACGTCACCGCCCTTCTGCGGGCGGCTTGGGAAGGAAGCGAACCCGCATGAGCCCGACCGACGCCCGGAACCTTGCTGTCCAGCGGATCGAATACGCCGAGGCCGAACAACAGACCCCGTGCCGGCCAGTCAAAGCGCGCCAGGCGGAGATTGAGGAGGACGTACTTCAGCGCGTGATCCGCTCCTTCGACGGCTGTGCCGATCCGCGCCTGAAGCGAGTCATGGTTTCGCTGGTAGAGCACCTGCATGCGTTCCTGCGCGACGTGCGGTTGACCGAGGAGGAGTGGGGCGAAGCGATCAAGTTCCTCACCGCGGTCGGGCACATCACTGACGACAAGCGCCAGGAGTTCATTCTGCTCTCCGACACCTTGGGCGCCTCGATGCAGACCATCGCGATCAACAACGAGGCGTACAAGGACGCCACCGAGTCAACCGTGTGGGGCCCGTTCTTCGTCGAGGGTTCCCCGGAAATTCAGAACGGCGAGGACATGTCCTTCGGAGCCGCCGGCCAGCCGTGCTGGGTTGAGGGCACCGTCACCGACACCGAGGGCAACCGCCTCCCCGGCGCTCGGATCGAAGTGTGGGAGGCCGACGCGGACGGCCTGTATGACGTCCAGTATGCGGACGGCCGGGTCGCCGCCCGCGCCCACCTGTTCGCCGACGAGAACGGCGCCTATCGCTTCTGGGGCGGCACGCCGACGCCGTACCCGATCCCGTATGACGGCCCGGTGGGCAAGATGTTGCAGGCCGTCGGTCGCTCGCCGTACCGGGCGAGCCACCTCCACTTCATGGTCACCGCACCTGGGTGCCGCCGACTGGTCACCCACATCTTCGTCGCCGGTGACGATCTGCTCGACAAGGACAGCGTCTTTGGGGTCAAGGAGTCCCTCATCAAGGACTTCGTCGAGCAGTCGGCCGGCACGCCCACACCTGACGGACGGGTTGTCGAGGGCACCTGGACCCGCACCCGGTTCGACATCGTCCTTGCCCCCACTGGGTCGTGAACGCTCCTTCCCTCACCGAGGTCCGAATCGCCGAAGTCGCTCGTTGTGCCGCAATGGCCGCGGGCGACATCTATGCGCTGACAGACCTACTTCACGCCGGCCTGCGCTACAGACTCACCAGAGGCTTGTGGGACGCCAAAACCGAATGCCTTGTCAAGCTGAGCGATGGAATACCTCGACATGTCCTCGACGGAGGTCGGTGCCAGTTCGGTTGGCGACGTGGTGTTCCTGTGGGTCCACGTCAACGCTCGTGTCCCTGCACTGGTCGGCCAGCGTCCGATCTGCAACGCGTGCGTCACAGCGTGGATGAAGGATGTAGGCCGTTGTTTGAGCGCCTCGCGCCTCCAGGCCCTCGGCACACGAGGCACCCTTGATCCCGCGACACGACCACAAGCCCTTGCTATTCTACGATGTATGTCATACAAGCGTTGATGATCGGGCTCCGAGCGTTGGCGGAAGAGGTGAGCATTGCCAATGGCAACCATGGCAGGATTGCTGACAAGGACACCGCTACGCCGATTCAGCGTGATGGAAGACGCCAAGCTGGAGGCCCTCGAGGCGAGCGCCCCGGCTTGGCTCACCGAATGCAAGTTCAAGACGCCTCGCCGTCAACTTGCCGCCATCACGCGAGCGTCGCTTTCGGCGACCACGCTCGGACCAGTGAAGCTCGTCTACGCCCACACCGTCGGCAGCGAGTTGGCCGTCGATTTCACTCGGCAAGAGTCCAACTACGTCGTGAGCTTCGCGCTTGCAGGCACCAACCAGGTGACCGTAGCCAATGAGCAGGCGCTCTGCTCGGCCACGCGAGCGGTGATTCTGTCGCCGCAGATGGTCGCCGGCATGCACCTCAGCGACGGGTACGCGCAAGTGCACGTCGGCATCGAGCGTTTCGCCCTGGACCGGAACCTCGAGCGGATGCTCGACAGGCCGGTCACCAAGCCGATCCGGTTCCAGATAGACATGGACCTGACCCGACCCGCCCTCGCATCCTGGGTCAGGGGGGTCAAGGTGCTGCTGGAGGATTTGGATGAAGCCTCAGGCCTCAGCGCCGTAGGAGCAGAAGCCAACCCGTGGCCAGACTTCCTCATGACAGGGCTGCTGTTGGCCCAGCCGAACAACTACTCGGAGTGGCTCAACCAAGGACAGGTCAATGGATTTCGCCCCCAGTCACTGAAGCGCGCGGTCGAACTCATCGAGCAAGAGCCTGCCGGCGATCTGTCGTTGAGTCGGCTCTGCTCGGTGGCGGGGGTTAGCGCGCGGGCTCTGCAGCGACATTTCCGCGAGTACGTCGGTCTGTCGCCGCGAGAATACGTGCAACGGGTTCGGTTGGAGCATGCGCACAACGACCTGGCTGCGGGGGCGGGGAAGACGGTCGCCGAGATCGCTTACCGCTCGGGTTTCACCCACGTGCCTCGCTTCGCCGGCGCATACCGGGAGCGCTATGGCGTCCCGCCGTTGGTGACTCTGCGTGAGTCTGCGACCCGGTAGGACAGCCCCCGCGCATGCGCGGCAGTGCGTACTGAGCGGGTGAGTCGCATGGGGGACCGCGGAGCCGCTCTGCTGATCAGCAGGCAGCAAGTCGTAGGGACAAGACCGCAGGACCT
>NZ_LIQT01000005.1 GCF_001418415.1 Streptomyces hirsutus | reverse complement strand
CACCGACGCCAACCACCCGCCCGTCGGCTACGGCACGCCCGTTCCGGCGGGTGGTTGGCGTCGGTGCCCCTGAAGGGGGCAGCGCCGTTCACCCTGTTTGCGCTGATTGATCAGTGTGCAACTTTTGATACATTTCCGCCCTGCGTATTCCGCATGATCAATGGGGTGGGCCGCCCGGTTCACCGCGGTTCCCCGTCGAGCGGCTCGACGAAGCGTGAAAGGCCACCTGATGCTGACGCAACACCCCCACACGTCCGGCGAAGTGGGGACCTTCTACAACCGCCACACGGATGTGTACGACGCCGCGCTCGGCGGCAACATCCACGTCGGCTACTGGGCCGACGAAGCGGACGACAGCACCATGCGCGTGGCGACCGACCGGCTGACCGACCTCGTCGCCGAACGCGTCGCCCCCGCCGAGGGGCAGCACCTGATCGACGTCGGGTGCGGCCACGGGAGTACCGCGGCGCGCATCGTCGAGGACCACGCCGTGCGGATCACCGGCGTCAGTGTCAGCGACTACCAGGTCGAGCTGGCCAACAGCCGCCTCCAGTCGCCGGACCAGCCCGGACGGGCCACGTTCCGGCTGGCCGACGCCATGGAGCTGCCCTTCCCGGACGAGTCCTTCGACGGTGCGTACGCCATCGAGTCCTTGATGCACATGAAGGACAAGGAGGCGGCCCTCGGCCACATCGCACGCGTCCTGCGTCCCGGCGGAAGGCTGGTCATCGCCGAGCATCACCTCGATGGTGAACTCGACCTCCCGGACGTCGCCCGCATGGCCGACGCCTACGCGTTCTTCAAGTTCTCGCTGACCGACGACCTTTACCGGCGGCTGCTGCGGGAAGCCGGGCTGAAGGTGGTGGATCACACCGACATCACCGAGAACGTGCGGCGCTCCTACGACAGCATGACCCGCGCCTGGCGGGACGCCGCGAGCCGGGAGGCCGACAGCGAGGCGGCGCGCGAGTGGGAGACGGCAGCCGACCTGGGCGAGTGGTTCTTCGGTGCGGTTCCCCAGCTCCGCTACGGCCTCCTGACCGCCGTTCGCCCCTGAGTCCCGACTAGTCGCCGTCGAGGTCGTGAGCCGTGTCCTCCCCGCCAGCACAGAACCGCTGTCCGTACCTCCTGGACGGCAGCGCGGCCGACGTCCACGGTGAAGCCTTGGCGCTGCGTGCTCTGGGGCCCGCCGCCCGGATCGAGCTGCCCGGTGGTGTGCCGGCGTGGTCGGTGACCGACCCGGGGCTTGTCCGGCGGCTGCTGGTCCACCCCCGGGTGTCCAAGGACGCGCACCGGCACTGGCCCGCCTTCCTCGACGGTGAGCTGCCCGTTGACTGGCCCCTGCGGATCTGGGTGGACATCCGTACCGTCCAGACCGCCCACGGGCCCGACCACAGTCGCCTGCGCCACCCCCTGGTTCCCGCGTTCGGCGCTCGCCGCGTACGAGCCCTCGCCCCGCGGATCGAGGAGATCACCGCCACGCTGCTGGACGACCTCGCGGGGGCGGCTGCCGCCGCCCCCGACGGAGTCGTGGACCTGCGGGCCCACTTGGCCTCGCGGCTGCCGTGGCTGACGGTCACCGCGCTGGTGGGCGTGCCGGAGGCCATGCGTGACGGCTTCCAGGCCGTCAACGACACCGTCTTCACCACCGACCTGACCGCGGAGCAGGCGGCTGCCAACGCGGCCGAGGCCGCGCGACTCCTCGAGGATCTGCTCGCGTTCAAGACCGAGCACCCCGCCGCCGACGTCGCCACCGCCCTGATCGACGCCCACCGTCAAGGCAGGTTCGACGACCGGGAGCTGGCCGACAGCCTCTGGATGGTGCTCGGCGCCGGTTACGGGACCACGGCGAACCTGCTCGACCACGCAGTGGTCAACCTGCTCACCCACCCGGCCCAGCTGGAGCTGGCCGTGTCCGGCCGGGTCGGCTGGGACCAGGTCGTGGAGGAGACTCTGCGCCACCAGGCTCCGGTGGCCAACTTCATGATGCGCTTCCCCGTCGAGGACCTGTACGACGAGGCGACCGGACTGACCTTCGCGCAGGGCGACGCGATCGTCATCAACTACGCCGCGGCCGGCCGTGACCCCGGGGTGCACGGTGAGGACGCCGACCTCTTCGACATCACCCGCGCCACCTCCCGCGACCACCTGGCCTTCGGCCACGGACCCAACTACTGCCTGGGCGCCGAACTCGCCCGTCTCGAGGGACGCATCGCACTGCCCGCGCTCTTCTCCCGGTTCCCCGCCCTCGAACTCGCCGTCGGACCCGACCGTCTGACTCCGCTGCCCTCCCTCATCTTCAACGGGCACCGGGAGATCCCCGTACGGCTCGAAGGACATCCCGACAGGTGAGCATGAACCGACAAACGCCGTACCGGCTGACGGCGTACCAGGAAGACGTGTGGGCCGTCGGCTCACAGGCTCCGGAATCACCCCAGTTCAACTGCGTTCTCCACGAACGTCTGTGCGGCCGTGTCGAGCAGGACAGGCTTGCCGCATCGGCGGAGCGCGTGCTGCACCGCCATGACACCTTCCGGCTGCGGTTCGCCGACAGCGGGGGCGTCCCCTTCCAGCGGGTGGCGCGGGAGCGTGTCCCGGTCACAGTGATCGATTTCTCGCACGAGCCCGAGCCGGATGCCGCCTGCGCCGCGTGGATGCGCGGATCGATGGCCGACGCCCTGCCGCTCACCAGCGGCTCCCTGGCCGAAGCCGCACTCCTCGTGGAGAGCCCGGACGTCACGCATCTGCACATCAAGGCACATCACATCGTCGCCGACGGCTGGACCCTCGACCGGCTCGGCCACGAGATCCTCCAGGACTACGCGCGGACGCCGCACGGCGGTGCGCGGCGGAGCGCCCGTGAGGCGCCCTCCTACCTCGCCTTCGTCGAGGACGACGCCGCCTACCACGCCGGCGCGGACGGTGATCGTGACCGCGCCTTCCACCGGGAGTACCTTCTCGGGGTGCAACCCGCGCTCTTCACGCGCAGGAGGGGCGACGGTCCGCGGGGGGAGCGCAGCCGCCACTCCTTCGCGATCGACGGTGCCCTCGTCGGCCGGATCCGCGCGGCGGGCTTCTGGCCGTTCACGTACGTCGCGGCCATGCTCGGCACGTACCTCACGCGCCTGCACCGCAGCGAGGAGGTGGTCCTCGGCGTCCCCTTCCTCAACCGTTCGACGGGGCCTCACCGGGACGTGTTCGGCCAGTTCGCCAACACCCTGCCGCTGCGGGTCGCGGCACCCGGCGGCCGTACCGTCCGGGACCTGCTCGCCGAGATCCAGGGCGCGACCCGCGAGTTGCGTCGTCACGAGCGGCTCTCGCTCGGGGACATCCTGCGGGAAGTGCCGGCGACCGCCCGGGGCCCGCGGCAGCTCTTCGATGTGACGCTCTCCTTCGTGAACTGGTCCCGGCGCGACCAGGTCCCCGGACTGGTGCGTCGGGGAGCGCTGATGGCCCCCTCGCACGATCAGGACGCGCTGGGCGTCCTGGTGTCCGCCTTCGACGGCACGGCCGGCCTCCGGGTCGACCTCGAGTACGCCCGCGACGTCTTCGACGAGGACCTCCCCATCGCCTCCGTGGCCGACCACCTCACCACGCTCCTGGAGCACGGCCTGGACTCGGCGGACCGCCCCCTGTCCGGCGTCCCGATGCTGACACCGGCCGAGTACCGAGACCTCACCGCCGGCCGCGCTCACGGCAAGCGGGTGCCTCTCGCGGACCAGGCCACCCTGCACGGACTGTTCGAGGCGCAGGCCGCCCGTCTGCCGGAGCGGACCGCGATCACCGGGGCGTTCGGCGAGACGCTGACCTACGCCGAACTCGACGAACGGGCCAACCGTGTCGCGCGGGCCCTGCGCGCGGAGGGCGTCGGCCCGGACGACCGGGTGGCGGTGATGATGCAGCGAGGGCCGCAGCTGCTGGTCGCACTGCTCGGCATCCTGAAATCGGGCGGCGCCTACGTGCCGGTGGATCCCGGCTACCCGGCCGAGCGGGTGGACTTCCTGCTGAGCGACAGCCGCGCCAAAGTGGTGATCGTCGATGACGACGCGCCCGCCGGCCTGCCCACCGAAGCGACCGCGCGGCGGATCGGCGGCCTGCTGCACGGCAGCGGCGCTCCGGTCGATCCGCTCGCCACCTCCCGTGACCTCGCCTACGTCATCTACACCTCCGGCTCGACCGGGCAGCCCAAGGGCGTCATGGTCGAGCACCACAGCGTGGTCAACCGGCTCGCCTGGATGCAGCGTCGCTATCCGCTCGGGGGACGGGACGTCCTCCTGCAGAAGACGCCGGTCTCCTTCGACGTCTCGGTGTGGGAGCTGTTCTGGTGGGCCGCCGGGGGAGCGGCCGTGGCCCTGCTGCCGCCCGGCGCCCGGCGCGACCCGCGCGAGGTCCTCCGGTCGATCCGCGAGCACCGTGTCACCGCTGTGCACTTCGTACCCTCCATGCTCGGCCCGTTCCTCGACCTGCTGGAGGAGTCGGCGGCGTCACGCGAGGCCGTCCGGACCCTGCGGAATGTCTTCTGCAGTGGCGAGGCCCTGCCCCCCGCCCGGGTCGAGCAGTTCAACCGGCTGGCCGAGCTGTGCCGTCGTGAGGGCGACGCCGAGCACCCGGTCCGGCTGGTCAACCTGTACGGCCCGACGGAGGCCACGGTCGACGTCTCGTCCTACGACTGCCGGGCCGACCCCGCCCTGCGCATCACGCGGGTGCCCATCGGCCGGCCGATCGACAACACCAGGCTGTACGTGCTCGGCGCCGACAACCTGCCCCAACCCGTCGGTTGTGCAGGCGAGTTGTGCATCGGCGGAACCGGTGTCGCCCGCGGGTACCTCGACCGCCCGGAGCTGACCGCCGAGAAGTTCGGCGACGACCCCTTCGTGCCGGGCGGCCGCCTCTACCGCAGCGGGGACCTGGCCCGGTGGCTCGCGGACGGCACCCTGGAGTACCTCGGACGGATCGACGGCCAGGTCAAGATCCGAGGCAACCGCGTCGAGCCCGACGAGGTGGCCGCAGCCCTGCGCGCGGTGCCCGGCGTCCGGGACGCCGTCGTGGGGAGCCGCACCACCGCCGCCCGGGGAACCGTCCTGGCCGGCTACTACGTCGCCGACGCCCCGATCGCATCGGCACTGCTGCGCGAACGGCTCGGCCGGACACTGCCGGCGTTCATGATCCCGGCGTCCTTCACCCGGATCGACGACATTCCGCTCACCCCCAGCGGCAAGGCCGACCGCGACGCGCTGCCACCACCTCACGACGCCGAGGAAGCCACCACGTGCGGGCAGCCGCGCAACCGTACCGAGACGGTCCTGGCCGAGGTCTGGGCCGGTGTCCTGGGCCACGCGGCCGTGGGAGTCCACGACGACTACTTCGCCCTCGGCGGCGACTCGATCCTCATGCTCAAGGTACGCGCCGAGGCGGAGTCCCGGGGCCTGACCTTCTCCCTCACCGACCTTCTGCGACATCCGACGGTGGCCGGTCTGGCCGCGCGCACGGAGGAACGCGACACACGCGCGGCCGAGGCACCACAGGGCCCCTTCGCCCTCGTCGCCGACGTCGACCGGGCCCGTGTGCGGGACGCCGAGGACGCCTACCCGCTGACCCGGCTCCAGCTCGGCCTGCTGTACCACAGCCGCAGGCACGAGACCTCGGCCAGATACCGCGACGTATTTCGGTACACCCTCGACATGCCGTGGAACGAGCGAGAGTTCCGCCGCTCCTTCGAACGGCTGACGGCACGGCACCCGGCGCTGCGCACGGCCTTCGACCTGACCGGCGCCGAACCTCTGCAGGTCGTCCGTCCCCGGGCCGACGGCGGTCTGGAGATCACCGACCTGCGTCCACTCGACACCGCGGCGGCCGAGGCCGACGTACGCGCGCACATCGAGGAACGGCGCCGTCATCCTTACGTGTTCGACCAGGCGCCGCTGTTCCTGTTCCGCGTCCACGTGCGTCCCGCCACCGTCGATCTGGTCCTCAGCTTCCACCACGCGCTCCTCGACGGCGGCAGCGTCGCCACCCTGCTTCAGGAACTGCTCCAGGACTACGCCCACGGTCTCGGCCTGGATGCCGCCCCCGTCGAGGACACGGCGCTCCCCTCACCGGCGGCCCACGTGCGGCTGGAGCGGAACGCCCTGCGATCGCAGGAGGCCCGGCGCCACTGGCGGGAGAAGCTCACCGGCTGCGAGCTCCCGTCGATCGAGGCGTTCTCGCCGCACCTGCCCGGTCCCGGCCGTCAGCCGGCCTCACGGCGGTTCGACCTGCCCGGCGACCTCCTCGAGCGCGTGCGGCACTTCGCGGCCGAACACGCCCTGCCCGTGAAGTCCGTGCTCTTCGCCGCGCACGCCCTGACGCTGGCCATGCTCGCCGGCACCCGGGACGTCACCACGGGGTTGATCACCCACGGCCGACCCGAACTGGCGGGCGCGGAACGTATCGCCGGGCTCTTCCTGAACACCGTGCCGGTGCGCCTGGACACCGCACGGGACAGCTGGCTGGACGTGGCGCGTGAGGGCTTCCGCCAGGAGCGGGAAGACCACCCCCACCGCCGCTACCCGCTGAGCGCCATCCAGGAGGACCACGGCGGGCCCGTCCTGGACACCGCCTTCAACTACGTGCATTTCCATCAGCTCTCCCACATCCTCGGCCGGCCCGGTCTGCGGCTCGTCGCCTTCCGCAGCTGGGAGGAGAACGACTTCCGGCTCCTGGTGAACGCGGTCACCGAACCGGACGGCACCGGGATGTGGCTGCGGATCGACTGCGACGGCGCGACCTTCTCCGCCGAGCAGGGCGACCTGTTCGCGGCCGGCTACCTGAGCATCCTGCGCCGCATGGTGGAACAGCCGTACAGCAAACCGGACTTCTCCTTCCTCGCCGCCCAGCCGGTCCTCGCCTCTCCAGCGGAGCACCCCACCGTCGTGACGCGTTTCGCCGAACAGGCCGCGCGCACCCCGGACGCGACCGCCCTGGTGATGGGCGACGAGCGGTGGAGCTACGCCCGGCTGGCCGAGGCCGCCGAGAACGTGGCCGGCAGGCTGTGCGCGCTCGGCGCGCCGGCGAACGCCCGGATCGCGATCGCCATGAACCGGTCCCCGCTGACCATGGCCGTGCTCCTGGGCGTCCTGCGGGCCGGATGCGCGGTCGTCCCGATGGACGTCGGCTACCCGGCCCCCCGGCTGGCCGCGATGCTGGAACAGGCCCGGCCCTTCCGCGTCGTGGCCGAGGCCCGATACGCCCACCTCGCCGGTGAGCCGACGCTGCTGCTGCCCGCCGAGTCGGTGACCGCGCCGGCGCCACCCTGCCGGACGTCGGGCGGCACGGACGGCGAGAGCAGCGCGTACGTCCTGTTCACCTCCGGCTCCACCGGGGCGCCCAAGGGCGTCGCCATGCCGCACCGCACCCTGGCCGGCCTGGTGGCCTGGCAGACCGGGGCGCCCAGTGCGGTCGGAGGCGGGGTGACGCTGCAGTACGCACCGCTGAGCTTCGACATCTCCTTCCAGGAGATCTTCTCCACGCTCTGTTCCGGCGGCACACTGTGCCTGGCCGGCGACGCCGAGCGGCGCGACATGCCCGCACTGCTGCGCCTGCTCGACCGGGAGCGCGTCGAGCAGGTCTTCCTCCCCCCGGTGGCCCTTCAACAACTGGCCGAAGCCGCCGACACACTGGGCATCACCCCACCTGCCCTGCGAGCGGTGATCACCTGTGGCGAGCAACTGCGCGTGACCCCGGAAATCCGCGCGTTGTGCGCTCGACTCCCCGGAGCCGTGCTGGAGAACCACTACGGTCCGACCGAGACGCATGTGGTCACCGCGTTCACCATGACCGGGGACCCCGCGGCCTTCCCCGCGCTGCCGCCGATCGGCCGTGCCGTCGACGGGGCCGAGATCCACGTCCTGGACGAGCGGCTGCGTCCGGTCCCGGCCGGTGCGCGCGGCGACATCTACCTGGGCGGCGCCTGCCTGGCCGACGGCTACGAAGGCCGCCCGGACCTGACCAAGGAGCGCTTCCTCCCGCACCCCTTCGCGGACGGGGACCACCGGCTCTACTACACGGGCGACGTCGGCATGGTGCTTCCCGGCGGGGACGTCGTCTTCCTGGGCCGCGACGACGCCCAGGTCAAGGTACGGGGCTTTCGCGTGGAGCCGGCCGAGGTGGAACTGGCCGTCACCGGCCTGGCGGAGCGGTACCCGGGCCTGCGCGACGCCGCCGTCGTGGCTCGCCGGCGCGAGGACGGCGAGACGTTCCTCGCCGCGTTCCTCCTCGGCGAGGGCACGGACGAGGACCTGGCCGACGTCCGTGAACGGTTGCGTGCCACCCTGCCCGGCTACATGGTCCCCACCCACCTGCAGTGGATCTCCCGGTGGCCGCTGACTCCCAGCGGCAAGCGCGACGACGCCACTCTGCGCCGCGCCCCGCTGACCGCCCCTGGACGAACCCCTGACGCCGGGCCGCGCGACGCGTACGAGCGGGCCCTGACCGAGATGCTGGCGGACGTGTTGTCCCTGGACAGGGTGGGAGTGCACGACAGTCTCTTCGACCTCGGCGGCACCTCCCTGACCGCGATGAGGCTGGTGGTCAGGATCGAACAGCGCTACCGGGTGCACATCCCCCTGGCGGAGTTCATCGCGACACCCACCCCCGCCGGCCTCGCGGCACGGCTGCGCGACAGCGGGGCGAGAGCCGCGTTCGACCCCCTGGTTCCGATTCGCCCCCAGGGCACCCGCCCGCCGCTGTTCATGGTCCACCCGATGGGCGGCAACGTGCTGTGCTACGTCGGGTTCGCCCGGCACCTCCCGGACGACCAGCCGCTCTACGCGCTCCAGGCGGCCGGAGCCGACCCCGGCACCACACCGCTGCGCAGTGTCGAGGACCTCGCGGACAGCTACCTCGGGGCACTGCGGACCGTGCAGCCGCACGGCCCCTACGCCATCGGCGGCTGGTCCTTCGGCGGCTTCGTCGCCTTCGAGATCACCCGCCGTCTGCGGGCGGCGGGTGAGCGGGCGGCCCTGCTGGTGCTCGACACCACCGCCCTGGACCAAGGGCCGCGTGCCTCGTACGACGACGAGGCCCTGTCGGAGTGGTTCTTCCACGAGCTGCTCTGGACGCGGGACGGCGGCGCGTCACCCGCACGGCACATCCCTGACAAACTCGGATCGCCGGAGGAGAGGTTTGCGTTCATGGCCCGCGTCGCGAGCGAGCGGGGCGTCCTGCCGGCAGGCAGCTCCGGAGCCGCGATCCGACGCCTGTTCGGCGTCTACCGGGCGAACTGGCAGGCCACGCTGGCCTACCGGCCACCGCGCGACGACCAGGACCTCACCCTGATCCGCGCCGCGGAGCCGCTGCCCGCCGTCCTGTCCGCCATGCACCGCGCCGCCGGCACCCGCCATCAGGACCCGTGCAACGGCTGGAGCGGCATGACCAGCGGCCGGATCCACGTCGTCCGCGCCCCCGGCGACCACCTGACGATCATGGAGGAACCGTACGTGGCACACGTGGCCGCAACCGCCGCGGATCTGATCAGGACCGACCTCGCCCGAACCGGCCGGGAGGACTGACTCGATGTCATCGCCCCGGCGAATCAAAGCCCTCGTCATCGGTGCCGGTATCGGCGGTCTGACGTGCGCCGTCGCACTCAGGCGCGTCGGTATCGACGTCGAGGTGTACGAGCGTGCCACCGAACTGCGCGAAGCGGGCTCCGGTCTGTCGGTCATGAGCAACGCCGTCACCGCCCTGGCCGCCTTCGGTATCGACCTCGGCCTGGACAAGCGCGGCCAGGCCGTGGAGTCGTTCAGGATCCTGGACCGGCGTGGCCGGAGGATCAGAGACCTGCCGTTCGAGGAAGCCTCCCGTCAGGCGGGCGCGCCCAGCTTCTGCCTGAGCCGCGCGGACCTCCAGGAGGCCCTGCTGACGGAGGCCGCAGACTGCCCGATCCGCCTGGGAGCGACGGCAGTCGGCTTCGAGGCCGCCGACACGGGCGTCACCGTCCGCTTCGAGGACGGCCGTTCGGCGAGCGGGGACATCCTGATCGGCGCCGACGGCTTCCACTCGGCCGTACGGCACCACCTCGTCGGCCCCGAGACATCACGGGACAGCGGTTACGGTTTCGGGCTCGGCATCGTCCCCTTCCAGCACCCGCGCCTCCCCCCGGGCGGAGTGCGGCACTACTGGGGCAGCGGACAGCGTTTCGGCCTCATCGACATCGGCCACGGTCGCTGCTACTGGTGGGCGACCACGTCCCTGCCCGCCGACGCACCCGCCCGGGACCGCGTCAAGGACACCCTGACGCAGGCGTACGCGGGATGGGCCGAGGAGGTACGGGCGGTGATCGAGGCCACACCGCGGGAGGACATCCTCACCGTGCCCTCCCGCGACCGCGACTTCCTGGAACGCTGGGGGGACGGTCCCCTCACCCTTCTCGGCGATGCCGCCCACCCCATGCTGACCACCCTCGCCCAGGGGGCGGGCACGGCCATCGAGGACGCCGTCGTCCTGGCCCGCACGCTCGCCGAGCACGCGAGGGGCGACGACCTGACACCGGCCCTGCGCGCCTACGAAGAACGACGCCGGGACCGCACCAGGGCCCTGGTGGACGGGTCTCGCGCGATGAGCGACCTGACCCACGGCGCCGGCCCTCGTCGGCGGCTGCTCCGGGACGCCTACTTCCGGCTGGCGCCACGCTCCCTTCTCCTTCGGCAGACCGCGCAGGCCCTCACCTTCCCGGACGGTCCGGCCGCCGCACCCCACCATGTCCAGCGCGAACTCAGCCCTCTGGAACGCCTGTACTGGATCGCCGACCAGACCTCACCCCTCAACGTCATCGCCCGGGCCCGCGTCCATGGACACCTGCCGACGGCGTCGCACCGCCGCGCCCTGGACGCTCTACAGGTCCGGCACCCCTTGCTGCGTGTCGCGATCACCGACGACGGCACGGGAGCGCACCCCGCCTTCACGCCGCTGGACGGGCGACCGGTCCCGCTCCGCCATGTCACCGTGCCGCCCGACGATCCCGCAGCCGACACCTGGTGGGAGCACGAGATCAACGACCGTGAACTGGCCGAGAGCATCGAATGGTCCGCCGGGCCGCTGCTGCGCACAGTGGTGATCAGCTCGGGAGGATCGGGCGGCGAGGACGAGGGGAACGTCCACGACCTGCTGTTGACGGCATCGCACGTCATCGCCGACGGCAAGACGTGCCTGTCCCTGCTTCGGGAGTGGATCGAACTCGTTTCGGAATCGGCCTCCGGTACGCCGCTTCGCGTCACGTCGCTGCGAGCACGGCCGGCGACGGAGGACCTGCTCCCGCCTCGCCACCGGGGAGCGGCAGGTGTCGCCGGACTCAGGGCCATGATGCTGCGCGACCAGCAGGCGGCGCGGCGGCGCCCCACACAGCGTGTCGTCCCCAGCCGGCAGGTCCCGTTCGGGCAGCGGCGTACCCGGATGGAGCACCGACTCCTCACCGCCGACCAGCTGGATCTGCTGGTGCGGGCTGCCAAGCGCCACGGCACCACGGTCCACGGCGCCCTGGCCGCCGCGATGGTGACGGCTGTCGCCCATGACGCGGGAACCACCGGGACCGCGCGTTTCTCGATCGGCTCGCCGGTCGATTTCCGTGGTGATCTCGAACCGCCCGTCGCCCACGACGAGGTCGGCACCTATGTGGCCACTGTTCCCTCCCTCGTCTGCCACGAGCACGGCCGGCCGTTGTGGCCCATGGCCCGGGAGATCAGCCAGGACCTGGTGCGACGCCGGAGACGCCAGGACCACCTGGCCATGCTCAGCCTGCCGCGCCGGGCAGGGCCGAAGTCGCCGGCGGACAGCGAGTCGTTCATGCGGTTCATGGACGAGAAGGGGCCGATCAACCTGTGCCTCTCCAACGTCGGCCGTTACGAGTTCCCCGGCCGGGTGGGCCCGTGGCATGTCAGCGACGCCCAGTTCATCACGGGCGTCTCGGTCATGGGCGCCATCGTGGCGACAGCCACCACCAGCCATGACCAACTCGCCTGGAACTTCAGCTATGTCGAGGGCGTCATCCCGACGCCGCGTGCACGGCGCATCGCCGACGACTCCGTACACACCCTGCTGTCCGCGCTCTCCGAGTGACCGGTCGAGCTCGTTGCGCACTCCCTTTTCCCGACCGCCCCTCCTATCGAAAGGCCCACGCTGCGATGACCGCTGCACCGATCCGGACGCTGACCCGGCGCCGTACCCTCACCGCCGGTGAGAGCGGCTCTCTGTGGGCAGCCAGCCCCTCGTGCGGCATCCTCGAATTCCGCGGCACACGCCTGCGGCTCACGGTGGACGACCCCGCCGAGGTCCTGTTCCCGACCGACTGCGGGCTGAGCCTGATCGCCGCTCTCGACGGCGGCGAAGGTCCCGACCTGAAGGGCGTCAACGCCCTGGACATCGGAGCCGGTTCCGGTCTCTACAGCGTCGCCCTGCTCGCGGCCGGTGCCGAGCGGGTCACCGCTCTGGACATCAATCCCGCCTCCGCCGCCCAGACCGCGGCGAACGTGGTGGCCAACGGTCTCGACACCACGCGTCTGACCTGTATCACCTCACCGCTGGTGGAGTACACACCCGACGAACGCTTCGACCTGGTGATCACCAATCCGCCGCACCTTCCCTATGACCCGAGTTATGCGAGGGGTGACGGGCTGGAAACCGCTCTCGTCGCCCGGAGGGGCGGCCGAGCGGTGTACGACGACGTCGTCGAGTGTGTGGACGTGCTCCTCGCGCCGGGTGGCACCCTACTCATGGCGCACTCCTCGCTCGCCGACATCCCTCGGACCGTCGCGGAACTCACCGCGCGCGGTTACGAGAGCGACGCGCTCGAAATCTTCGAGATGGACATTCCGCTCCTGGCGTATGCCGAGCACAGGGACGCCATGCTGAGCCTGCTGAAGGAGCGGCGAGCAGCGGGCCGCGCCGAATTCGACGGCACGCGCTTCACGGTGCACGCCCTGATGTTCCGACGCCCCTGGGACGCCCCTCACCGCTGACGCCTTCTCGGTACCGTCCGACGAGCCGTACGGACCCGCCGTGTTCCCCGGCGGGTCCGTGTGACCAGGTCAGGCTGCCGGATTCCGCGGCGCGTGCCCGCACCGCCGCGGGCCGCTGTCCCGGCCTGCGGGACGCCGTGCGACTCGGCACCGCGGCGGGCGCGGTCCGTCCTCGCCCGCGAGCCGCGGAGTCTCAGACCGACGCGCCGGCCTTGTCCTGCATCAACCGCGCGATGTCGGCGAGAGTGGCCGCGTCCGCCAATTCGTTGTGGTCGATCACGAGCCCGGGGTCCCTTTCCAGCACGAGGGACAGCTCCACCACGAACAGCGAGTCCAGGCCGAGCGCTGCCGGTGTGGCTTCGGGGGAGACCAGCTCGGGCTGCACCTGGAAGGTGCCGGTCAGGACGTTGACCAGGATGTCGTACACGTTGTTTCTCCGGAGTGGGTCAGTGCTGAAGGGGTGAGATGCGGCCACACGAGGGTGGTGGCGCCCCAGGTCAGGCCGCCGCCGAAAGCCGTCAGCAGGACGCGATGTCCGGGCTGGAGGTCTCCCGCGCGGCGGGCGTGGTCGAGCAGGATCGGAATGGACGCGGCCGAGGTGTTGCCGACATGCTCGATATTGGCCAGCGCACGGTCCGCCGCCATGCTCAACCGTTCGGCGAGCATGGCGGTGATCCGCGCGTTCGCCTGGTGGGGGACGATCCGGTCCACGTCCCGCGGCTTCCATCCGGCGGCGTCCAGAGCCGCGCGGGAGGCGGAAGCCATGTGCTCCACGGCCCGCCGGAACACCTCCCGCCCCTGCAGACGCAGATACGGATCCGCCGGGACGGCGCGTGCCGCCGAGCGTTCCTCGGTCCCGCCGCCGCGCAGGGTGATCAGGTCCCGGCCCTCGCCGTCGCTGTCCAGCACGCAGCGTCCCAGGGCGCCGGGTTCCTCGCGGTGACCCGAACGCAGGACGACAGCGCCGGCGCCGTCGCCGAAGAGCATGCTCGTGGGGTCGTCCGGCGCGACGCTCAGCGACAGCGCATCGGTGCCGATCACCAGAGCGGAGTCGGCGGTGCCAGCGGCGATCAGGCCCTGCGCGACACCCAGGGCATAGACGAAGCCCGCGCACACGGCCTGGACGTCCAGCGCGGCCGCACCGGCCAGTCCCAGCCGTGAGGCGACGCGCGGAGCGGTGCCGGGGCACGGCCTGTCCGGCGACGTGGTCGCGACGACCACGGCCGCGACATCGCCGGCCGCGGCCTCGGCCAGCGCCTCGCGACCGGCCGCGACCGCTAGATCCCCGCTGGTGGTACCCGGCTCGACGACGTGCCGGAACCGGATGCCGGAACGCTGGAACATCCATTCGGGTGACCTGCCCAGACGCTCGGCCAGCTCCTCATTGGCGACCCGACGGGACGGCAGACACGATCCGACGCCCACCAAGACGGACGCCGGGACCCCTCGATCCCTCACTTCTCCACCCTCGCCGTCACGGCCCGCTCTCACGTCATCCCGCCCGACCGCCGACTGCCGACGTGGACACAGCGGAACGCCGCGCCGGCACCGAACCGACGGCACTCCGTGTGACTGCGCGCACACGTGGGGTCCCCTGCGGCTCAGTCGTACCACGCGGACACCTCGGCGGCCCGGGCGACCCACCGGCCTCGACCGACAGGTTCACCGAGCCGCACGGCGAGCCGGAGGCGATGGGCGAGGACGTTCTTGGAGGCCGGCCGGAATATGCCGGAAACAGGCAATAGGCAGGTGAGGCGTGCTCCGTCCGGGTGAACGCCGTAGAGGCGGCCGCCCCGATGTCTGCCCAGGTGGTGCGGGTTCACCGGCCGTGGGGCAGGCGCGGTGTGTGCTCCGTCCGGGTGGCCGGCCGGGATCATGCGGAGCATGGCTTCGGCGGAACGTACCGCGTACCCGCGGTTCAAGCGCACGGTCTCCTCTCGCGAGTCGCATGAGTCGTTGCGGGCATGAAGGAGAACGTGCCGCCCAGCAGCTGGCCCTGGGCGGTGCCGTCGCCCGCGACGGGCAGCAGCATACGGGCGTATCCGTCGGCCGGCTTGGGCCGGCTCCAGAGGCTGGTGCTGACCGGTGATCTACTCGGTGTGCAGCACCGAGGCGATGGTCATCCGGGCCGCCGACCGGGCCGGGACCAGGGCGCCGAGGACTGCGATCGCCACACCCGCCAGGAGCATCGCGGCCAGCTGCGGCGCGTGCCACACGTCCTTCATGTACGCGGGGAAGTCGACCGCCCCGACGTTGTCCACGACGAGGCGGTGCGCCACGATCCCGAGCGGGATGCCGAGCAACCCGCCGAATGTGCCCAGCCCTGCGACCGAGGTCACCGTCATCACCACCACCTGCCGGGGGGTCATCCCGATCGACTTGAGCATGCCCAGGTCCCGGCGCCGCTCACGGGTGTTCAGGAGAACGGTGTTGAAGACACCGAGCGACGCGACGAGCGTCAGCAGCACCGTGAACACCGTCGAGAAGGTGATGACGGTGGCGGTGCCGGCGTTGCCGGAGTCCAGCACCGACGCGTGCAGGCCCGGGTCGAGCGCCGCGACCGCCTCGGCGTAGGCGCGCGCGTCGGCACCGGGGGTAAGCCGCACCGTGTACTCGGTGGCGTGGGTGTCCGGTGCGAGTTGGGCGAAACTCTCCCAAGCGGCCTCCAGGGCCCGGGCGTTGCCCTCCATGAGCTGACCCACGATGGTCGCGGTGATCTTCCTGCCGTCCAGCTCCAGCGTGACCCGGTCACCGAGCTTCAGCCCACGCTGGGTCAGGAACGCCGGACCGGCCACGATCTCTCCCGCCGCTGCCGGCGCCCGGCCCTTGACGATGGTGTGCTCGTACAAGGAATCGTCGCCGCGGTAGAAGTCGGCGAAGACGGGCTGGGTCTGCCCGGTCATGTTCGCCTGGGACAGCGCGCGGGCCCGTACCCCCTCCGCACCCGGCAGGGACCGCAGCCGTTTCTCGATCTGCAGGTCACTGAGCCGGGGAGGGGGCCGGTCGGGGTGGTCTTCCAGGACTACCTGCTCTTCCCTCACCTCTCCGCGCTGGACAACGTGGCCTTCGGGCCGCGCTGTCAGGGCGCGGGCAAGGCGGAGGCCCGGGCGCAGGCCGCTGCGTGGCTGGACCGCATGGGCCTGGCCGAGCATGCCGCCGCCAAGCCCCGCCGGCTCTCCGGTGGCCAGGCCCAGCGCGTCGCCCTCGCCCGCGCCCTGGCCACCCACCCCCGCCTGCTCCTCCTCGACGAACCCCTCGCCGCCCTCGACGCCCGCACCCGCCTCGACGTCCGCGCTCAACTCCGCCACCACCTGGCCGACTTCGAGGCCGTCGCCGTGCTCGTCACGCACGACCCGCTGGACGCCATGGTCCTCGCCGACCACCTCGTCGTCGTCGAGGACGGCCATGTCGTCCAGGAGGGCACCCCTTCCCACATCGCCCGCCATCCGGGCACGGACTACATCGCCCACCTGGTCGGCCTCAACCTCTACCGGGGGCGGGCGGAAGGCCACACCGTCCACCTCGACGGCGGTCCCGCGATCACCACCGCCGAGGAACTCACCGGGCCGGTGTTCGTCGCCTTCCCGCCCAGCTCGGTCACCCTGCACCGGGACCGCCCCACCGGCACCAGCGCCCGCAACCTCTGGCGCTGCGAAGTGGTCGGCCTGGAGACCCGCGGCGACCAGATCCGCGCCGACCTCACCGGCGAACTCCCCCTCGCCGCCGACCTGACCACGATCGCCGCCGCCGAACTCGACCTCCACCCCGGCGCCACCGTCTACGCCACGGTCAAGGCCACCCAGACCCACGCCTACCACGCCTGACGAGAGGGCAGCGGACAGTGGAACGGGTCTGCCCGCATCTGCGAGACGGCGAAAGAGCTTTACCTTGTGGTTGCGAGGGTGCCGCAGCGGGGGACGCTTCCGTCCGGCTACGGCTGACGCCGCAGCTCCCCGAAGACGGGTAAATCGCCCATCCGCTGCGTGAGATGCCTCCCCACGAGTCTGAGCATCCGCAACAGGGTCCCGGCACCGTCATGTCCGTGACTCAGGGCGAAGCCATGGCGTCGGTCGAAGTCCGCCTTGCCGGCGGGCAGAACGTCACCGCCGCCATCACCGTCATGCCGTGAAGGGCCTCGTCAGGGCCACGGAGGTCGCGCCGGCCACCGGCACGGCGGAAGGCCCGTGTGCCCGCACGCCCCGCACGCGGCCGGCGCCAAGCCCTCCGGGGCGGGCCGGTGACGCCATCGACCCAGGTCATCCCCTTCACCGGGGGCAACACTCATGCCGGGCCCGGAGGCCGGCGGCCTGCTTGCAGGCTCGCGAAAAGGACAAGGGGGTACCCCTGGCCAGGTGGCTCGGCCATCGGGGCGTGGGCGAGACCGTCATCGAAGGCTCCGGCGATGACATCGATGTCCATGTGGTGACCCATTCCGAAGCCGCGCACGGCCGGTTCCCGCACCGGCGCACGAGCTCCCGCGGAACCCGTGACACCACACGGTGACCCGCACACGGCGCACCGCCATCAGCCGGTTCCCACGCCTTCTCGACGCCGTGGCGCGTTCCGTACGCCCGCTCCGGGAGGGATGCTGTGGGCAGGTGGCCGCGTTCACCGGCCTCCTTGTGCGACGGGGCACGACAGGAAATGTGGCGGAGGGACATCGGAGGTTGCTGGTGGCCGTGGGTACGACTCGGGCCTGGTGGTCCCGGCTGGCCGTCTATCCCGCCCGTGGCGTCGTCCTGGCCTTCGCGTTCGTCGTCGTGCTGGGTACGGCCCTGCTGATGCTGCCGGCCGCCACCGAGCCCGGCAGGGACACCAACGTACTGACTGCTCTGTTCACCTCCACGGGGGCGGTCAGCGGCGGGCTGCCCCTCGTGGGGACCGGCAGCCACTGGAGCGCGTTCGGCGAGGGCGTGGTCCTGGCTCTGATCCAGATCGGCGGGTTCGGCATCATGACGCTCGCGTCGCTGCTGGCCCTGCTCGTCTCCGGCCGGCTGCGACTGCGGACACAGCTCGCCACGCAGGCGGAGAGGAGCCTCAGCGTCGGTGACATCCGTCGGGTGGTCCTGGGAGTCGCGGGCATCACGCTGGCCATCGAACTGGCCACGGCCGCCGTGCTCACGGTCCGTTTCCACATCGGCCATGGCCTGACGGCCGGAAACGCCGTCTACCACGGGATCTTCTACGGGATCTCCGCCTTCAGCAACGCCGGGTTCGGGCTGCGCGACGACAACCTCGTCGGCTATGCGCACGATCCCTGGATCGTCCTGCCGATCGCCGCCGCCTGTGTGCTCGGTGCCCTCGGCTTCCCCGTACTGTTCGAACTGCTGCGCAGCCGCCCGGGCGCCCGCGGCGGCACCCGGCACCGCTGGTCCCTGCACACCCGGATCACCCTCCTCACCTCCGCGGTCCTGCTCACCGTCGGCACCGTCATGACCTGCGCGCTGGAGTGGAGCAACCCGAGGACTCTCGGATCCCTGGAATGGGGGGACAAGCTGCTGGACGGTTTCTTCACCGCTGCCAGCTCGCGTACCGCCGGCTTCAACACCGTCGACACCGGTGCCATGGAACCGGCCACCCTCCTGGGCATCTGCGTGCTGATGTTCATCGGCGGCGGCAGCGCGGGTACCGCGGGCGGCATCAAGGTCACCACGTTCGCGGTTCTGGGAGCGGCGATCCTGGCCGAGATCCGCGGGCGCACCGACGCGGACATCATGGGCCGCCGGCTCTCCACGGCCACGCTGCGCCAGGCCCTCACCGTGGCGCTGCTGGGTGTGGGTCTCGTCATGGCGGGCACGTTGGTGCTGCTCGCCGTCACCAAGGAAAGAGCCGACGCGGTCCTGGCGGTCCTGTTCGAGGCCGTCTCTGCTTTCGGCACGGTCGGCCTGAGCACCGGAATCACCGGGAACCTTCCCGCAGCGGGCCAACTCACCGTCATCGTCATGATGTTCGTCGGGCGCGTCGGCCCGATCACTCTCGCCAGCGCGCTCGCACTGCGTCAGCGCGATCGCCGGTACACCCTGCCCGAGGAGCGACCCGTCATTGGCTGACCACTTCAAGCTCCTGCGTCCACACCGACGTCGGCGTTCCGCCGACCGTCGCCCGGCCCGCGATTCCAGAGTGGCGGTGATCGGTCTCGGCCGTTTCGGACAGTCCGTGGCGGCGGAGCTGATGCGGCGTGGCTGGGACGTGCTCGGCGTCGACGCCGA
>NZ_LIQT01000499.1 GCF_001418415.1 Streptomyces hirsutus | reverse complement strand
CGGGCCGGGGCCCCGGCCCGGGGCCCGCGTCCTGCGGTGCGGGGACGCCGTCGGGAACCTGCTCACCCACTCCGGGCAGCAGAAGGTCTTCGTAACGGCCCAGCATGAGCAGGACGCCGAGCATGAGCGGCGGGATGAGCAGTGCGAGCACCGCCATGGCGGTCCCCTTCCCAGGAGGCGGGCAGAGGCACGTACGGGTGAGGCATCCGGGTCTCCCGCCGTTCCCGGGGCAAACCGGCGCTGCACGACCCCGGTACCGAAGGGGGTGACGATCCGGCCGGCGAACCCCGTGTCGGTCTCCGCCCTCCGGGTACGCGGTGCGGACCCCGAACCACCTGGAGGGAAACATGCAGCGAGGCAGCAACCGGCTGAGTGTCCACCGCGACGACGAGATGAAGCACGAACTGCAGGGCCTGCTGAGGTCGGGGCACCCCACCCGGACCGAGGAGTGGAACGACCCGGAGCCGTCCGCCGAGGACGACCCGGAGGTGGCACGCGGTCCGGTGACACCGGGGCGCACGCCGACGTCGCTGGAGTCGGTGCGCCTGGAGCTGGCCAGGATCCTGACCCGCGGGGCGTTCCCCGCGGGTCCGCGCGAGCTGATGCGCACCCTGAGCCGGCAGCACGCTCCCGACACACTCGTCGAGGCGCTGGAACGCCTGCCCCGGCGGGCCCACTACGACAACGTGCAGGAACTGGCCGAGGCACTGACGCGGACCCGGGAGACGGAGAACGCGTAGGGGTCCGTCGGTTCCCCCATGCACCAATGACCGCACGCACGACGTGCACGAAAGGAGAAAAACCCTCATGCGTATCGCGTTCCTTGTCGCACCCGAAGGCGTCGAGCAGGTCGAACTGACCGAGCCGTGGCAGGCGGCCGTGGGCGCCGGTCACGAGCCCGTGCTCGTGTCGACGCAGTCCGGCAAGGTCCAGGCGTTCGACCATCTCGACAAGGCGGACACCTTCCCCGTGCAGGAGGTGGTCGGCGACACGACCGCCGCCTCCTTCAGCGGGCTGGTGCTGCCGGGCGGGGTGGCGAACCCGGACTTCCTGCGCACGGACGAGGCGGCCGTCGCGTTCGTGCGGGACTTCTTCCGGCAGGGCCGGCCGGTCGCCGCGATCTGCCACGCGCCCTGGGTCCTCGTCGAGGCGGACGTGGTCCGCGGCCGGGAGCTGACCAGCTGGCCCAGCCTCCGGACCGACCTCCGCAACGCCGGCGCCACCTGGGTCGACGAGCAGGTGAAGGTCTGCGACCACGGCGCGGCCAAGCTGGTCACCAGCCGTAAGCCGGACGACCTCGAGGCGTTCTGCGAGACGTACCTCGACGTCTTCGCCGCGGAGTCGAAGGAGGCCTGAGACGGAGACGGCCGTCGGGACGGAGACGGCCGGATGCCCGGGTCGGCGGCCGTCGCACGCCCGGCCCGGCGGCCGTCGAGCCCCCGGGACCGGGCCGTCCGTCAGGTGCCCGGGGCCGTGGGGCTCGCCGTGTCCGTGCCGCTCCGCTCCCGGGCCCCTTCGCGGGTGCGGCCCGCCGCCACCCAGCGGCGGGGGTTGCGGCGCAGGTACTCGCCCTCCAGCTGGGCCATGCGCTCGTTGTGGGCCCGCAGCGCGTCGTTGGAGGCGTGCAGCAGGGTGTCGTGGCGCGTGCGGTGGATGGTTTCCAGCTCCTTCATGAGCTGCTGGTCGTCCAGGCGGTTCGGCTCGACTCCGGTCATCGTGTGCCCCGCTCGTCGTGTGCGTCCTGCGGTCCGGGTACCCGCCGGGAAGGCCACGGGTTCCCGCGTCCCTGCGTCCACTCTACGAACATCCCGGGCACCGGGCCCGGTCCGCCCACCGGACCCGCTGCGGCTACCGGGCCCGTTCCACCCGGCGCTCGTCCCACACCGGTTCGGGGGTCTCCCGGACCCTGCCGTCGCTGCCGAAGACCAGGTAGCGGTCGAAGGAGCGGGCGAACCAGCGGTCGTGCGTGACGGCCAGCACCGTGCCCTCGAAGGCCTCCAGGCCTTCCTGGAGCGCCTCCGCCGACTCCAGGTCCAGGTTGTCCGTCGGCTCGTCGAGCAGCAGCGCGGTGACGCCCTGGAGCTCGAGCAGCAGGATCTGGAACCGGGCCTGCTGGCCGCCGGAGAGCCGTTCGAAGGTCTGCTCGGCCTGGCCGGTCAGTTCGTAGCGGCGCAGCCGGGACATGGCGGCGCCCCGGTCCTGGGCGTGCTCCTTCCACAGGATGTCCAGGAGGGTGCGGTCCTCCAGTTCGGGGTGCGCGTGCGTCTGTGCGAAGTGTCCGGGGACGACCCGGGCGCCGAGCCGCCAGCCGCCGGTGTGGCTCACGTCGTCCCCGGCGAGCAGGCGCAGGAAGTGCGACTTGCCGGAGCCGTTGGAGCCGAGTACGGCGACCCGTTCGCCGTAGAAGACCTCCAGGTCGAAGGGTTTCATCAGGCCGGTGAGTTCGAGCTGCTCGCAGGTGACCGCGCGCACTCCGGTCCGGCCGCCCTTGAGACGCATCCTGATGTCCTGCTCGCGCGGCGGCTCCGGCGGCGGGCCGGCCTCCTCGAACTTGCGCAGCCGGGTCTGCGCCGCCTGGTACCGGGATGCCATGTCGTGGCTGACGGAGGCGGCCTGACGGAGGTTCAGCACGAGTTTCTTCAACTGGGCGTGCTTCTCGTCCCACCGCCGGCGCAGCTCCTCGAAGCGGGCGAAGCGTTCGCGGCGGGCCTCGTGGTACGTGGCGAAGCCGCCGCCGTGCACCCAGGCGTCGGCGCCGGTGGGGCTCGGCTCGAGGGAGACGATGCGCTGGGCCGCACCGGCGAGCAGCTCCCGGTCGTGGGAAACGAACAGCACGGTCTTGCGCGTCTGTTCGAGCCGCTCCTCCAGCCAGCGCTTGCCGGGCACGTCGAGGTAGTTGTCGGGCTCGTCAAGGAGCAGGACCTCGTCGGTGCCGCGCAGGAGCGCCTCGAGGACCAGGCGTTTCTGCTCGCCGCCGGAGAGGGTGCGCACCTGGCGCCACTGCGCCTGGTCGTACGGGACGCCGAGCGCGGCCGTCGTGCACATGTCCCACATCGTCTCGGCCTCGTAGCCGCGTGCCTCCGCCCAGTCGGCGAGGGCCTGCGCGTACCCCAGCTGGGCGGCCTCGTCGTCGACGGTGAGAAGGGCGTGCTCGGCCTTGTCGACGGCACGGGCCGCTTCGCGGATTCTGGGAGTGGCGACGGAGACGAGGAGGTCGCGCACGGTCGTCTCGTCCCGTACGGAGCCCACGAACTGGCGCATGACGCCGAGACCGCCGCTGACCGTGACCGATCCGCCGTGCGGCTTCAGCTCGCCGGCGAGGAGGCGCAGGAGGGTCGTCTTGCCCGCCCCGTTGGGTCCGACCAGGGCCATGACGGCCCCTTCTCCCACCCGGAAGGACACGTCGCCCAGGAGTGCCCTCCCGTCGGGAAGGAAGTACTCCAGATACGCGGCTTCGAGGTGACCCATGGGAGGCCATTGTCCGGGGCGTCGGCGCAGGTGGCAAACCGTTTTACCTCTCGGGCTCGACGATGCCTCCCCACACCCCTTCGTCCACAATGTGAAACGGGGGTCTCACCATGCGGCCGGGGCGCGTACGGTGACGGTCGTTCGGAAGAGGCGTACGCGACGACGAGGGGACGGGTTCACCATGCCGGCACCGCGAGAAACCGCTGTCTACACCCACGGGCATCACGAGTCGGTGCTGCGGTCGCACACCTGGCGGACCGCGGCCAACTCGGCCGCGTACCTCCTCGGAGTGCTGCGACCCGACATGCGGATCCTGGACATCGGATGCGGGCCCGGCACCATCACCGCGGACCTGGCGTCGCTCGTCCCCGACGGGCACGTCACCGGTCTCGACCGGGCGCCGGGCGTCCTGGAGCAGGCCCGTGCCACGGCGGCCGGACGAGGTCTGGCGAACACCTCCTTCACGGTGGGCAACGTGCACGCGCTGGACTTCCCGGACGACACGTTCTGCGTGGTCCATGCCCATCAGGTGCTCCAGCACGTGGGGGATCCGGTGCGGGCGCTGCGCGAGATGGGACGGGTGACCAGGCCGGGCGGGTACATCGCCGTCCGTGACGCCGACTACGCGGCGATGACCTGGTATCCCCCGTCGCGAGGCATGGACGACTGGCTGGAGCTGTACCGACGGGTGGCGCGGGCCAACGGCGGCGAACCGGACGCCGGGCGGCGGCTGAAGTCCTGGGCGCTGGCCGCGGGACTCACGGACGTCACCGCCGGCTCGGGCACCTGGACCTTCTCGACCGACGAGGAGCGGGCCTGGTGGAGCGGTCTGTGGGCGGACCGCACGGTGGCGTCGGCCTATGCCGGGCGGGCCGTCGAGCAGGGTCACGCCACCGGCGGGCAGCTGCGGGCGGCGGCACAGGCGTGGCGGGAATGGGGCGCGCGGGACGACGGCTGGTTCAGTGTGCTGCACGGAGAAATTCTGTGCCGCAAGGAAGCCTGAAACACGAATTCGGGGCAATCAGAACGGCAGGAGGTTGACATTATGGTTCCCATTCTGCTCGTTCTGCTTCTGGCCCTGGTCCTTTTCGGCGCCGGTTTCGCGGTGAAGGTGCTCTGGTGGATCGCCTTGGCGGTTCTCGTCGTGTGGCTGCTGGGATTCCTCATGCGCAGCACAACTGCGGGCGGAGGCAGGGGCCGCTGGTACAGGTGGTGAGGTGACGGTCGGCGCGTGACGCACGACGTCGTCCCAAGGGCCCGTCCCCGGGGAACTCCCGGGGACGGGCCCTTGGGGATTCAGTCCCGCGGCAGCAGCGGTCCGAGCGGCCCGAGGTCCAGATTCAGGTCCTCGGGCCGCAGTCCGTAGCGGTCCCGCAGTTCCGCCATCCGGTCCCCGAGCAGCATCAGGGTGAGCCCGATGCGCTCCTCCTGCTCCTCCGTCAGGTCTCCCTCGTCGAACCGGCGCAACGCCTGGCGCTCCATGAGCTGGCGCAGCAGTTCCACGACGGTGAGCACCAGTTTGACCAGGTCGCGTTCGACCGTGTCCGGCTCCAGGTCGAGCCGGTTGCGCCGACCGCTCCGGTCATGCCGGCCACCGTGCGGCTCGTCGACGTGCGACTCGCCGACGTGCGGCTCGTCGGCGTGCGGCTCGTCGGCGTGCGGCTCGTCGGCGTGGTGGTCGTCCGGGGCGGCCGTCAACGCAACTCCTCGAAGGGCGACGGAACGTTCGCGTTCACCGAGCTGATGAGCGCGTTGAGGTCGATACGGACCAGGTCGACGTCCGCGATGCGCAACGTGAGGTCGCCGGTGATGACAACGCCGCCGGCCAGGAGCCGGTCGAGCAGATCCACCAGGGCTATCTCCCGGCGTTCGACGACGGTCATGCCCCCTCCTCCCCCGCCACCGATTCCTCCCCGGCGAACGAATAGGCCGCCCAGGGGCCGGTGAGTTCTACACGTATTCCGGGCGCCCCGTCCCTCGTCCGTTCCACCGTTTCCACGAATTTCTCGGACTCCGCCCGCGGCACCAGATAGGCCGCGTTCAGCACATTGCGCCCCGAGGCGCCGGAGAGCGTGGGATTCTGCGGCGCGTGCAACCGGGAATCCTCGGCACAGCCGGAAAGCGTCTCGTGCAGATGGGTCGAGAAAGCCTCGGCCCGCTGCCACAGGTCGTCGTGCGATTTCGTCTCCATGCGCCGTTGGCGCAGGTAGTCCCGGCCCGAGGCGGGCTTGCGCGGGGACGGTGCGGCGGCGGGGCCCGGCGTCTGCTCCGCCTCGACGAAGACCTTCACGCCCCATTCGACCCGGCCGTCCAACCGGGCCAGCGTCCGCAGGAAGCTCTCCTCGCGCGCCTCCACCATCGTCCGTACGCCGCTGTCGTCGCGGAACACGGTGCCGAGCCGCAGCGGCAGCGGCGTCGTGACGGTGGTGAGGGCGTCGATGACGCCCTGGTGGGCGCGGGCGACCGTGGTCAGCCAGTCGAGGTCCTCCAGATGCGCATGGAAGGGTTCCTCGGCGAAGTCCGCCTCCGGCACATGGCTGACGACGGCCACCAGGCCGTGGTGGGTCAGCAGCCGGGGCGGATCCCCCGCCACGCCGGCCAGCTGTGCCTGGAGCGGAGCGCCGAAGGGCCGGCAGACGGCGTAGACGTACCGCAGTCCGGTCACGGGGCCTCCTTGTGTGGACGGTCGGTCTCCCGCTGATGGTCGGCCTCCCGCCGGCGGCCGGTCTCCAGCGAACGGCCGGTCTCCTCCTGACGGCCGGTCTCCAGTTCGGCCAGCCGCTCGCGCAACTCGGCGTTCTCCTTGGCCAGTTCGGAGCGGCGGGCGCGTGAGGACAGCGCCGGGTCCGTCTCCCACCAGTCGATCCCCATCTCCTTCGCCTTGTCGACGGAGGCGACGACGAGCCGCAGTTTGATGGTGAGCAGTTCGATGTCGAGCAGGTTGATGCGGATGTCGCCCGCGATGACGATGCCCTTGTCGAGCACCCTCTCGAGGATGTCGGCGAGGTTGGCGCCGCTCCCCTGGCCGTACGGCTCGGGGAAGCGGCCGGGTGTGGTCATCGTCGGCTCCCGCCCTCGGCGTACTCGGGCTCGTACTCCTCCTCGCCTTCGCCCTCCTGCTCGTCCTCGTAGGCGTCCTCGTCCTCGTAGGCGTCCTCCGCCGGTTCCTCGTCCTCCGCGGCTTCGTCCGCCTCCTCGTACGCCTCGTCGTCCTCGTACTCGGCCTCCGGCTCCTCCTCTTCGCCTTCGCGGGCTTCCTCGTCCTCGTCGCGCGAGGCCTCCTCCTCTTCCTCGGCGACGGCGTCCTCGTGGCTGCGGACGACTTCCCCGTCCTGGATCTCGCCGCGCCAGCCGTCCTCGGCCTCGCCCTTGAACGTGATGAAGCGGGCGAAGTTCTTCAGGTCGAGCCGGGCCCGGCGGCCCTGGGCGCGCCAGATGTTGCCGGTCTTCTCGAACAGGCCGACGGGGTAGTACTCGATGACCAGGAGGACCCGGGTGAGGTTGTCGGCGAGTCGGTGGAAGGAGACGACGCCCTTCGTGGTGCCCTTGGCACCCTCGGAGGACCAGACGATGCGGTAGTCGGGGACCTGCTCGGTGGTCTTCGCCTTCCAGCTGCGGTTGGACCAGAAGACCTTCAGCTGCCAGTCCGAGGTGGTGTCGTCGCCCTTGCCGGCGCTCTTGACACCCTTCGCGAAGGTGCTGAAGTCCTGGTACTGGGTCCACTGGTCGTAGGCGGTGCGCAGCGGGACGCCGACATCGATGTGCTCGATGATGACGGTGGGCTTCTTCCCCGCCGATCCCTTGCCCTTGCCCTTGCCGCCCAGCAGGCCCTTGAAGGCGCCCATCACGTTGTCCTTGACGCGCGAGGCGCCCAGTTCGACGGCGGTGCGCAGAGGGCTCTTGCCCTCGGCGAGTTTGCGGCCGCCGTCCAGTGCCAGCTTGGCGAACCCGGGGCTGTTGCCCTCGGCGATGTCGGTGAGTTTGCCGGTCGTCTCGCCGAGTTTGCGGCCGACACCGGTCAGCATGCGGGTGGCCTGGACCGCGAGGTAGTCCTGCAGTTCTGCCTTGAGGCGGTCGGCGGCCTCGCTGTGGGCCACGTCGGCGAGCGGGTTCTTCGACGTCCCCTCGCGTGCGGCGGAAGCGGCCGAGCCGAGTGTCCCGGCCATCACTCACCGCCTCCCTTCGCCGTGCGGGAGCGGGTGCCCCGGGACGAGGCCGTCCGCGCGGCCGTGGTCTTCTTGCCGGCCGTCTTCTTGGCCGCGGCCTTCTTCGCCGGAGCGGCCTTCTTCGCCGGAGCGGCCTTCCCGGTCGGCGCCTTCTTGGCGGGGGCCTTCTTGGCAGGAGTCTTCTTCGCCAGGGCCTTCTTGGCCGCCTCCTTCGAGGGGACCCTCTTCGACGGCCGCTCGGGGGGCGGTTCCGGCTCCTCGCCGTCCGGTTCGTCGTCCCCGGCCTTCTCGTCGTACTCGTCCTCGTCGTACTCGGCGTCCTCGTCGTACCCGTCGTCCTCGCGGTCCGGCCGGCCGGCCGCACCGGACAGTTGGTCGCGCATCTCGGCGGTACGGCCGTGCAGTTTGCCGGCGAGGGAGTTGAGCTGCCGTTCCACGAGGGCCCCGGAGGCCGCCTTGCCCGCGCCGCGCAGATCCCCGCGCAGCTGGTCCCCCAACTCCTTGAACTGCGGGTTGTTCTGCAGCTGCTTGGACACCAGGTCCGTGATCATCCGCGGGCCGAGGTTCAGTTTCTTGCCGGCCACCAGGCCGCCGACGGCGACCGCCATCTTCAGTTTCTTCGTCCGTCCGAGAAAGTATCCGGCCCCTATCGCGAGGCCAAGTGCCGTTCGGTTCATTGTGGTGTCGTCCCGTCCCCTGTGGCGCCGGTGTGCATTGCGGTCTCCAACCGGTCGAGGAGTACGTCCTCCTGCTGGTCGAACTCCTCCTCGGTGATCTCTCCGGCCTCCAACTGCTCCTCGAGCCGGGCCAGTTCGGTACGGATCGTGGCGGGGTCGTAGTAGATGCGTTCCGCCTCGCGAAGCACCTGTTGGATGGCCCAGCCGCTGCCGCGCACGGGGGCGAACGGCAGCAGCAGTACCTCCGAGATCAGGCCCATGCCGTCACCCCGCTCCGGCGTCCGCCCCGCCGGCCGTGGTGCCCGCCGGTTCGGCCGGGCCGGGTTCCACGAAGCTGTACGGCGGCAGCGGACCGTTGAGCCGCACCTCCAGGTGCGGCATGGCCTCGCGAACCCGGTCCACGGCGGCCATGAAGTTCGCGGCGGCGTCGCGCTCCACCAGGAAGGAGACGTTGGCGAGCCAGCCCGTGGATTCGGGGCCCACGCCCACGGCGTCGGCCGCCGGTTCCAGGGCGCGCTGCACGGCGGCGCCGTCCTCGGCCTCCTGCCCCCTGACCGCACCGGCGACCATCTCGCCGAGGCGGATCTTGTCGTCGTAACTTCCGCCGCCGGCCTTCCGGTTGGCCTCCGCGAGGGCACGGACCTCCGGATTCACGGCCATCACGTGGTGCAGTACGGCTTCCTCGACATGATTGGCCTTGACGTTGTACTCGACCCGGCCGTCCAGAGCCCGCAGGCGCTCCTTGTAGTGCTCGGCGCGCTCGGTGAGGACGTCGGTGACGGCGTTGTCGTCGGGGGCGACGCTGCCGAACCGCATCGGCAGCACACAGCCCTCCGCACCCACCTCGCCGAGCACGTTCTGGTGGGCGAGCAGTTCCCTGCGCTTGGGACGCAGCCCCTCGGGGGCGTCACTGACGACGGCCGCCAGGTCGCCCGCCTTCAGGACGCGCAGCGGGCCCTCCCCCACGCCGCTCAGGTACTCGGGAACGGCGGGGTGCGTACTCGCGATGATGCCGTAGACGTACGTGCTCACTCCTGCTCCTCCTTCCGGCGTGCCGAGGTGCTCTTGCGGGCCCGCGGACGGGACTCCCGCTCGGAGCTTTCGCCGCGTGCCTGCTGGAAGGCGTCGGAGATGGTCTCGGCCGCGCCGGACAGCGCACCCTTGGACTTGCCGCGGGCGCCGGACTCGGTCATCTCACCGACCAGGTCGGGCAGGCCCGGGTCCTTGCGCGGCCCGGACTCCAGGTCGAGCCGGTTGCATGCCTCGGCGAAGCGCAGATAGGTGTCGACGCTGGCGACGACGACGCGCACGTCGATCTTGAGGATCTCGATGCCGACCAGGGAGACACGCACGAATGCATCGATGACGAGCCCCCTGTCCAGGACGAGCTCAAGCACGTCGTAGAGGCCACTGCTGCCGCCTCCACCGCCGGACTGTTGTGCCGGTACGACTGTCATGCCGACTGTTCCTCCATTTCTGTGAGTGTGGGAGCGAGGCCGGGCGGGCGGCCTGCTAGCCGCCGGACCTGCGTCCGTCGGCCCGTCCTCGCTCGTAGCGGCGAACACGCCGGTAACCGGTGAGCTGGCCGTCGGGATCGAGCTCCACCTGGTAGCTCGCCATCAGGCTCATCGTGTCGGGGACGCGCTCGAGTTCGAGGACCTCGACCTCCAGCGCCCAGCCCTCCTCCGTCTGCGTGAAGGACGACACGGACTCGGCTTCCATACCGGTGAGCTCCGCGAGCTGTCCGCGCGCTTGGCGCAGCACCTCCATCGGGCCCGGCCGCTTGTTCGCTCTGGTGTTTTCCGTGGACTTGCGGGATTCGCGGGAATCCTGTGCTTCCTGTGAACCCTTGGAATCTTCGGTGTTTCTTGCGTTCGCCATGGGCACCTCCTCCTCCGTGTGGCCGTAAGTCCGTTCGCCAAACCTCATGGGGCTCACCCGATTGCCACGGCCGCGCTCCCTGCCTGTTCGGCCGGCCGAAGACGGTCAGCCCCGCAGCGCGGCCAGCCGTCGGCGGGCCGGGCCCAGGGCGCGGCCCCGGCGCGGCAGCCCGGCCCAGGGGTCGGTACGCAGCTGATCGAGGGCGTCGGCGACGGTCCAGCGGCGGGCGTGCAGCTCCGGGTCGTCCAGCTGGTCCCAGGAGAGGGGGGTCGCGACGGGGGCGCCGGGCAGGGCACGGACGGTGCAGGGTGCGACCGCGGTCTGCGCATAGACGTTGCGCTGCACGTCCAGGTAGAGCCGGTCGCCGCGGTCCTTCTTGCGCGCGGCGGTGGTGAGCCGGTCGGGGTGGGCGTCGGCGAGGGTGTCGGCGACCTCGCGGGCGAAGGCGCGCACCTCGTCGACGTCGTGGTCACCGGTGAGCGGCACGATCGCATGGAGCCCTCGGGAGCCCGTGGTCATCAGTGCCGAGGGCAGGTTCAGCTCGTCCAGCAGCTCCCCCAGCAGGCGGGCCGCCTCCCGGACCGTCCCGAAGTCGTCCCCCGAGGGGTCGAGGTCGAAGACCAGCCGGTCCGGACGGCCGGTCCTGTCGGCCGGGGCGGCGCGGGACAACCAGCGGTGCAGGGTGATGCTCGCCTGGTCGACGAGGTACAGCAGGGTCGCCGTGTCGTCGCACACGGTGTGGCACACCGTGCCGCCCTCCTTGGCGACCTCGACCCGGGTGATCCACTCCGGGTAGCTCCCGGGGGTGTTCTTCTGCATGAACGTGGGCCCGTCGATGCCGTCCGGGTGCCGCTCCAGCATCAGCGGACGGCCCCGCAGGTGCGGCAGCATGAAGGGGGCGACGGCCCGGTGGTAGTCGACCAGGTCGCCCTTGGTGTACTCCCCGGCGCCCCCGCCGCCGGGGAAGAGCACCTTTCCCGGCCGGTGGATCCGCACGGTGCGGCGCCCGGCCCGCACGGTCCGCACGGCGGCCTCGCCGCTCACGTCACGATCGCCTGCTCCACCAGCAGCCGCCCGGCCGCCGCGATCGACTCGGCGTCGATGCCGGCGGCGTGCAGCTGCTCCTCGGGGGAGGCCGAACCCGGCATGCCCCGTACGGCGAGCCGCACCAGGCGCGGCACGGGCCGTCCGTCGGTGAACGCCTCGAGGACCGCGTCCCCGAGGCCGCCCTCCGGATGGTGGTCCTCCACGGTCACCAGGCAGCCGGTCTCCTCGGCGGCCCGGCGCAGGGTGTCCCGGTCGACGGGCTTGACCGAGTACAGGTCGATCACCCGTACCGCGACGCCCTCCCCCGCCAGCGCGTCCGCGGCGGCCAGGGCCTCGGGCACCGTGACACCCGCCGCCAGCAGCGTCATTCGGTCCCGTTCCGAGGAACGCAGGACCTTGCTGCCGCCGACGGGGAACTCCTCGCCGGGGCCGTAGATCACGGGACTCTCGCCGCGCGAGGTGCGCAGGTACCGGATGCCGTCGAGGTCCGCCATCGCGGCGACCAGACGCGCGGTCTGGTTGGCGTCACAGGGGTAGAGCACCGTCGAGCCGTGCACCGCCCGCATCATCGCCAGGTCCTCGAGGCCCATCTGGCTGGGCCCGTCCTCGCCGATGGCGACCCCGGCGTGCGAGCCGACGAGGTTGACGCCGGCACCGCTGACCGACGCCATGCGGATGAAGTCGTGGGCGCGGGTCAGGAAGGCGGCGAAGGTGGCGGCGTAGGGCACCCAGCCGCGCGTCGCCGTCCCCACCGCCGTGGCCACCAGCTGTTGCTCGGCGATGTAGCACTCGACGTAGCGTTCGGGATGCTCCTTGGCGAAGAACTCCGCGCGGGTGGAGTCGCCGACCTCCCCGTCCAGGACCACGACGTCGCCGCGCACGGTGCCGAGGGCGGCCAGCGCCTCACCGAAGGCGTTCCGTGTCGCCACCTTCTCGCCCTTGTCCCACCGGGGCGGTTCGGCCTGCCCGGTGTGCACGGCGTGCAGCACGCGGGCGGCGGGCGGTTCCGGCACCCGGACGCGCAGGTCGCGGGGGCCGCCGAGTTCGGCGATCGCCTCGTCGGCGTCCGGCAGCGGCTTGCCGTGCATCCCCTCGCGGTCCTGCACCGCCTCGACGCCCTTGCCCTTGAGGGTGCGGGCGAGGATCACGGTCGGCTGCCCCTTGGTGGAGGACGCCTCCCCGTACGCCCGGTCGACGGCGTCGACGTCGTGCCCGTCCACCTCCACGGCGTGCCAGCCGAAGGCCTCGAAGCGGCGGGCGTACGCGTCGAGGTCGTGGCCGTGCCGGGTGGGGCCGCGCTGGCCGAGCCGGTTCACGTCCACGAGGACGGTCAGGTTGTCGAGGTTCTCGTACGCGGCGTGCTCGGCGGCCTCCCACACCGAGCCCTCGGCCAGTTCGCTGTCCCCGCACATCACCCACACCCGGTAGCCGGAGCGGTCGAGCCGCTTCCCGGCCAGCGCGATGCCGACGCCGACCGGGAATCCCTGGCCGAGCGACCCGGTGGCCGTCTCGACCCAGGGCAGCCGCCGGGGGGTGGGATGGCCTTCGAGGCGGCTGCCGAGCTTGCGGAAGGTGAGCAGTTCCTCGTCGTCGATGGCGCCGACCGCCTTGAACGCGGCGTACATGAGGGGCGAGGCGTGCCCCTTGGAGAGGACGAAACGGTCGTTGCCCGGGTGCTCCGGGTGGTCGAAGTCGTAGCGGAAGTGACGCGCCAGCAGGACGGCCATCAGGTCGGCCGCGGACATCGAGGACGTGGGATGCCCGGAGCCGGCGGCGTCCGCGGCGCGGACACTGTCCACGCGCAACTGCTGCCCGAGCTCGACGAGTTCACCGGTGTTCATGAGTCTCCTTCGACGGAATCGACGGGGTTGCCGGGATCGGCCGGGTTGCCCGGGCCGGCGGGGTTGTCGGAGCTGTCGGTGCGCTTGACGGGGCCCGGGGCGAGGTGCGGGCCGGCGGGCGGCCGGGGGCCGGACCGCCTCCTCCCCGGTTCACCGCCGGGCCGGTTCCCGGCGGGCCCGGGGGCCGGCTCGGCGGCCTCCTCGCCGGACCTCTTCCGTCCCGGGCCGGGGGGCACCCTGGCCACTTCCGGGGACGCGGTGTCCAGCGGCACCGACCAGGACCGTACGAGCCCCAACTGCACCGCCTGCCGCGGCAGTACGGCGTCCAGCAGCCAGTCGGCGGCGACCCTCGCCCGGTTGCCGGGCATCGCCGCGAGGTGGTAGCCGCGGGTGACCGCGCCCGCCGCCGGACCGGACAGGTGGACGCCGAGCGGGTTGGCCGCTGCCTTGACGCCGCCGAGGTCCACCACGAACCCGAGGTCGCTGTGGCGGTAGGCGCGCGGCTCTCCGTCGCCGAAGGAGGCGGCGACGTTGTGCGCGCAGACCTTGCCCTGCCGCCAGGCGTGCTGCGCGGTCATCGGGGTGTACTGTCCGGGATTCTCCAGATCGGGCACCGCCGCCGCGTCACCGCAGGCGAACACCTCGGGCCGCCCCGGCACCCGCAGCTGCGGGTCCACCAGCAGCCGCCCGCGCTCCATGGGCAGCCCCAGCGACTCGGCGAGCGGATCGGGCCGCACGCCCACGCACCACACCAGCGTCCGCGTGTCGACGAACTCCCCGTCGGTCAGCAGCACTCCCTCGCGCGTGGCCTCCTTCACGGAGGTCCCCATCCGCACGTCCACGCCCCGGTCGCGCAGGACCCGGTCGGCGGTGCGGGAGAGCCGCTCGTCGAGCTCGGGCAGGACCCGGTCGGCGATGTCCAGCAGCAGCCAGCGGGGCCGCATGCCTGTCCGCATGGGGTGCTTGTGGACCTGCGCGTCGCTGAACAGCTTTCCGTGCGCGGCGACTTCGGTTCCGGTGTAACCGGCGCCGACCACCACGAAGGTGCACCGGGCGGCGCAGGTCGCGGGGTCGTCGGTGGCCGCCGCGAGCTCCACCTGCCGGGTCACGTGGTCGCGCAGGTACAGTGCCTCGGGCAGTCCTCGGAAGCCGTGCGCGTGCTCGGCGACCCCCGGGATGGGCAGCAGCTTGTTGACACTGCCGGCGGCCAGCACCAGCCGGTCGTAGGAGAGGCTGCCGCCGTCGCCCTCGGGGCCGGTGTAGTGCACGGTCCGGGCGTCGAGGTCGATGCGGTCGGCCTCGCCCAGCACCAGCCGTACCTGCCGCAGCGTCCCGGAGAGGGAGACGGTGACCCGGCGCGGCTCCAGGATGCCGGCGGCGACCTGGGGCAGCAGCGGCAGGTACAGGAAGTAGTCGGTCGGGTTCAGCAGGGTGATGTCGGCCCGGCCCCGGGCCAGCCGGGAGAGGGTGCGGGCCGTGCGGTACCCGGCGAAGCCGGCACCGATGATCACTGTGCGGGGTCGACTCACGGTTCGCCTCCGGGGCTGTCGTCACGTACCTCGGGAGACTTCCGCGTCCCCCTGGCCGGGGTCGCCAAACGTCCGCGGGCTTCCGCCCCGGCCCTGTCGCCGGTGTCCGCTCCGGCCCCCGGGCGTCCGGAGCAGGACCCGAATCGTCCCTGTCCCGGAGGCACTCCTCTGCCCGGGCACGGCTGTTTTCCTCATGTGAGCAGTACGGTCCCGCCGAACCGGTGGAGCGGGCGCGGATGGCCGAACAGGCCGGGGTCGGGGACTGTGGCTCTCGGACCACTGCCCTCCGTGGGACGACGAGCAGGGGCAGAGCCCCTTCGTGTGGTCGCCGGGCCGATCCGGTGCGCGGACGCGGGCTTCGACCTCGTCCACGTCCATCGGATCGGCCCGGATCTGCGCGGCTTCCTCGACTTCTCCCGTGCGAAGGTGCCGCCGCGGTCGCAGGCCCGGTGCCCCGGTGCCCCGGTGACGCCCGGCGGCCCGGTGACCCGGTGAGGAGGCGGCACGGCGAGGGCACGGGCCGTGGCCCGTGCCCTCGCCGT
>NZ_LIQT01000498.1 GCF_001418415.1 Streptomyces hirsutus | reverse complement strand
GCCGAGGGGAGGGTCGGCGGGAGGGGCAGTGGGCAGGCCGGGGAGCGGGTCGGTCGTGGTCGGCACGGCAGCGATGGTGCGCGATCCGGTCCCGGGCCACCCCGGGAACCCGGAAAACACCGCACGGTCGGCGTAACCACGCAGGAGCGAACGCAGGGTGCAGGGTCGGCAACGCCGGAGCCGCACCACAGGAGCGGCGACGCAGGGCCGCGTCCCCGCCCGGTACGCCCTGAGGCGGCATCTCCGCCCGGTACGGCCTAGGGCAGCAGCCCCCGCAGCGGGAACACCGCGCGCCGGGTCGCCAGGACCGCCTGGTCCAGCCGGTCCGCCGGGTCGTAGCCGTCCTCCCAGGAGGCCCAGGAAACGGGCCACCGGCCGTCGGTCATCCGCACCGGCCCCAGCTGCCGGGTCCGGGCGTACACCTCCTGCCGCCAGCCCTCGGGGATCATCGTCACCGGATCCACCGGCTTCCCGGCCGCGATGCCCACCAGATGCGTCCAGGACCGCGGGACGACCTCCACCACCGCGTAACCGCCGCCGCCCAGCGCCACCCACCGGCCGTCGGCGTACTCGTGCGCCAGTTCGTGGCACGCCACCTGCACCGCGCGCTGCGCGTCCAGCGACACCGCCAGATGGGCCAGCGGATCCTCGAAGTGCGTGTCGGCCCCGTGCTGCGTCACCAGCACCTGCGGCCGGAAGTCCGCGAGCAGCTCCGGCACCACGGCGTGGAACGCCCGAAGCCACCCCTCGTCGCCGGTCCCGGCAGGCAGGGCGACATTGACGGCGCTGCCCTGCGCGCTGTCCGCCCCGGTCTCCTCCGGCCACCCGGTCTGCGGGAACAGGGTCCGGGGGTGCTCGTGCAGCGACACCGTGAGGACCCTCGGGTCCTCCCAGAACGCCGCCTGCACCCCGTCCCCGTGATGCACGTCGACGTCGATGTACGCGACGCGTTCGGCGCCCAGCTCCAGCAGCCGGGCGATGGCCAGCGCCGCGTCGTTGTACACGCAGAACCCCGAGGCCGCCCCCGGCATCGCGTGGTGCAGCCCGCCCGCGAAGTTCACGGCGTGCAGCGCCTCCCCGCGCCACACGGCCTCCGCCGCGCCCACCGACTGCCCCGCGATCAGCGCCGACGCCTCGTGCATCCCGGCGAAGGCGGGATCGTCCGTCGTCCCCAGCCCGTACGACTGGTCCGCGGACGCCGGATCCGCCGACGCCGCCCTGACCGCGCCGATGTAGTCCTCGCGGTGCACCAGCCGCAGCGTCGACTCACCGGCCGTCTTCGCGGCGACCACCGAGACCTCGCGGTCCAGCCCCAGGGCGCCCACCAGACTCCGGGTCAGCACGAGCCGGACCGGGTCCATCGGATGGTCCCGGCCGAAGTCATAGCCCGTGACTGCCTCGTCCCACATCAGCTGTGTGCGGCCGCTCATGCCCGCCACCGTATCGGTCCGGTTCAGGAGCGAACGACCTGGCATACACGAGTGCCACCAGGACCAACACCATCGGCACAAGCATCGCCCCGCGATAGCTCCAGACGTCCCCGAGCACCCCGACCAGTGGGGAGCCGATCAGGAACCCCACATAGTTGAAGACGTTGAGCCGCGCGACGGCCGCGTCCGACGCCCCCGGGAACAACCGCCCCGCCGCCGCGAAGGTCTGCGGCACCAGCACACAGAGCCCCAGCCCCAGCAGCGTGAAC
>NZ_LIQT01000497.1 GCF_001418415.1 Streptomyces hirsutus | reverse complement strand
GAGCCACCCGCCCGGCACCCGGCCCAGCCCGGCCCGACCCGCCTCACACCAGCAGGTCGTCGACCTGGGCCTCCCCCTCACGGTACCGGCGCGCGATCTCCGCGCTGCAGTCGTCCGCGGTGCGCTGCAGGCGCTGCCGGCTCCGGGACACCTCCCGCTCGTACCGCACCAGCCGCCCCATCGCGGCCGTCAGCTCCCCGTCCGTACGCGCACCCAGGTCCGAGAGCTCCACCTCGGCGAGCATCTCGGCCGCCAGCCGCCCGTACTCCTCGCTCCGCGGCGTCCCCAGGGTCACATGGCGGGCGGAGGAACGCTGGCGGGCCGGGGTGTCCCGCAGGATCTCCGCGAGCCGCTCCACCACGGACGTCTCCACCGACGTGGCGACCGAGGCCGCGCCCACCGGCGCACGCCGGGCCAGTTCCGCCCGCAGGATGTCGATCCGGCCCTGGAGCAGCCGCCGCACATAACTGAGGTCGGCCTCGTCGCGCTGGGCGTCGCGGCGCAGCGTGCGCAGCTCGGGCAGGCTGCGCACGGCCAGGGCCGGCTCGGGCCCCGGGTGCTCCTCGGGCAGGGCCGGGCTGTCCGTGCGCTGTGCGGGCGGGCGGTGGAACTCGCGTTCCCCCACCCCCGCCCGGGTCGGCAGGACAGGCCCGGACTGCTGCCCGGTTCCTGGTGTGCTCATGTGCCTCGACCGTCCCCTCGACCGGTGTGTGCCAGCATCGTGCCACCTCTGGTGGCCGCCATGTGACCGAGTGCTCCTGATCCGCCCCAGATGGGGGGTAAGGAGTAAAAATAGCCCGACCGGGGCCCTCCGCGGACCGCTGTCAGCCGTCTGTTCGCCGACCGGCATGATGGGTGTATGCGTGCAGTGGTGCAGAGGGTGGACGGCGCGAGCGTCGTCGTGGACGGCGAGACGGTGGGGGCGATCGAGGGCGAGGGGCTGTGTGCCCTTGTCGGCGTCACCCATGAGGACACCAAGGAGAAGGCGGCGCAGCTCGCCCGCAAGCTCTGGTCGGTGCGGATGCTCCAGGACGAGAAGTCGTGCAGCGACGTCGACGCCCCGCTTCTGGTGATCAGCCAGTTCACCCTTTACGGCGACGCCCGAAAGGGCCGGCGCCCCACCTGGAACGCCGCCGCCCCCGGGGACGTCGCCGAGCCGCTGGTGGACGAGGTGGTCGCCCAGCTGCGTGCGCTGGGCGCGACGGTGGCGACGGGCCGCTTCGGCGCGCGGATGCGGCTGTCGCTGACCAACGACGGCCCGTTCACCGTCCTCCTCGAGATCTGATCCACGTCACCTCGGACGTGGTCGCCTCCGACGTGGCCCGCCTCCGACGTCGTCCGCATCGGGCACGACCCGCATCGGACGTGGATCAGGGCTCGGCACGGATCAGGGCTCGACCACGGTCTCCTGGGCCGCCGCCGTGTCCCCGGCCATCAGGCGGGCATCGACCGGAACGTTCCGCTTGACCAGCGCGAGGGCGACCGGGCCCAGCTCGTGGTGGCGCACGGACGTGGTGACGAAGCCGATCCGGCGGCCGTCCGGACCGTCGTCGGCGATCCTCAGGTCGGTGCCGGGCGGCGGCAGATGGACCTCGCTGCCGTCCAGGTGCAGGAAGACCATCCTGCGCGGCGGCTTGCCCAGGTTCTGGACCCGGGCGACCGTCTCCTGGCCCCGGTAGCAGCCCTTCTGCAGATGCACCGCACCGCCGATCCAGCCCAGCTCGTGCGGGATGGTGCGGTGGTCGGTCTCGAAGCCGAGCCGGGGGCGGTGCTGCTCGACCCGCAGCGCCTCGTACGCGAGGATGCCTGCGGGCGGCCCCGCCTTCCCGGCGTACGACTCCAGATCGGCGCGGGGCAGGAACAGGTCACGGCCGTACGACGTCTCGCGGACGGCGACGCCCTCGGGCACTTCCACGATGGAACCGGCGGGCAGGTGCACCACCGCGAAGTCGGCGGTGCGGTCGGCGACCTCGACCCGGTAGAAGAACTTCATCGACTCCAGGTAGGCGATCAGCGCCTCCTGGGTGCCGGGTTCGACATGGGCCCAGACCGTCTCGCCGTCGTCGACGAGGTAGAGCGCGTGCTCGATGTGGCCGTTCGCGGAGAGGATCAGCGCCTCGGTGGCCTGGTGCGGCGGGAGGTCGCTGACATGCTGGGTGAGCAGCAGATGCAGCCAGCTCAGCCGCTCCGCCCCGGAGACGGTGACGACCCCGCGATGGGACAGGTCGACGAAGCCGGTGCCTGCGGCGAGGGCACGCTGCTCGCGGAACAGGTCACCGTAGTGGGCGGCGACGCCTTCGTCCACGCCCTCGGCGGGAACGGCGCCGGGCAGGGTCAGCAGAGGGCTCTTCATACCCCTAGCCTACGACTCGGTAGTTGAACCCTTCAGGGAACAGTCCTTGCAGCGGCCGAAGATCGCGAAGTGCTTCATGTCGGTGTCGAAGCCGAAGGTGCCGCGCAGCTTCGCCGTGAACTCGGCGGCCACCTCCACGTCCGCCTCGATGACCTCGGTGCAGTCACGGCAGACGAGGTGGAGGTGATGGTGCCGGTCGGCGAGATGGTACGTCGGGGCGCCGTGCCCGAGATGGGCATGGCTGACCAGCCCCAGCTCCTCCAGGAGCTCCAGGGTGCGGTAGACGGTCGAGATGTTGACCCCCGACGCCGTTCTCCGCACTTCCACGAGAATGTCGTCGGGGGTCGCGTGCTCCAGCGTGTCGACGGCTTCGAGCACGAGTTGGCGCTGCGGCGTCAGCCGGTAGCCGCGCTGCCTGAGATCGCTCTTCCAGTCGGTGCTCACCACACCACGAGTCTAGGGCCTCCGGTTCGGATCACGCCGGGCTCGCGGGCCGTGCGCCCCGGTGGTCCGGGGCCCGGTGGCTCACTTGAAGAAGGCGATCCCGTCGTCCGGCATGTCGTCGGGCAGGGCCTTGGCCCAGCGCTCGACGTCCTCGGGGGTGACGACCTTCTTCAGGTGCGCCGACATGTAGGGGCGCAGCTCGACCTCGGGGGTCTGCTTCTCACCGACCCACATCAGGTCGCTCTTGACGTAGCCGTAGAGCCGCTTGCCGCCGGTGTAGGGCTGGGCGGCGGCGGTGCGCGCGACCGCGTCCGTCACCAGGTCGATCTGCGGCTTCTGGTCGGCCAGCTCGCCGTACCAGATCTCGATGACGCCGTCGTCGCGGGTCATCGTGACCTCGACCTTGCGGTCGGCGTCGATCCGCCAGAAGCCGTGCTCGGACTCGAGCGGCCGGACCTTGCCGCCGTTCTCGTCGAGCACCCAGGTACGGGAGGAGTACTCCAGGAAGTCCCGGCCGTCGTGGGTGAAGGAGACCTCCTGCCCGAAGTTGCACTTCTCGGAGCCGGGGAAGTCGTGCACGCCTGCGCCCGCCCAGTCGCCGAGCAGGAAGGCGAGTGGCACGAGGTCCTTGTGGAGGTCGGACGGGATCTCGATCATCAGTGGCAGTTCCTGGAGTGGGCGGTCAGCGCTGACCCTGGTACAGCTTCTTCACGGCCAGCCCGGCGAAGGCGAGAACGCCGACGGCGACCAGGACCAGCAGGGCTTCGTAGAAGAGAACCACGGGATGCTCCTTGAGCGGGGGTGCGGTGCATTCGTGTGCACAGGGCGGACCCCAGCTTACGCGGCCGGGCCCCGGCCCCGTCCTGCACCCACCCGGCGGCGGTGGGGCCGGTGGCCGGTCCGGCGCCGAGTTCTCGGGTACAGGCTCTCGGATACAGGCGGGGCGAGGGTGACTACGATCCGGGTATGGCGAAGAAGCTCGTGATCAAGGTGACCGCCGGGGCCGACGCCCCGGAACGCTGCTCGCAGGCCTTCACGGTGGCGGCGGTGGCCGTGGCCAGCGGCGTGGACGTCTCGCTGTGGCTCACCGGGGAGTCGGCGTGGTTCGCGCTGCCGGGCAGGGCCGCGGAGTTCGAGCTGCCGCACGCGGCGCCGCTGCCGGACCTGCTGGACTCGATCGTCGCGGGGGGCCGTCTCACCCTGTGCACCCAGTGCGCGGCGCGCCGGGACATCACGGAGAAGGACGTCATCGAGGGCGTGCGCATCGCGGGCGCGCAGGTGTTCGTCCAGGAGGCGCTGGCGGACGACACGCAGGCGCTCGTCTACTGATACGGAGGGCCCGGAGGGCTCACCTGACACGGAGGGCCGAAGGGCTCACCGGGGCCCGTGTCTCTTCTTCCCGTCCAGTTCGTCCCACCACGCGTCGGACTCGGGGTCACCGGACGGGTCGTCCCACCAGCGGTCGTCGGGGCCCCGCCGGTTGGCGACCATGGCGGCGAACGGCGGGATGACCATGGCCACCACGCACATGCCCACGGCCACCGGGACCGACCAGAGCCGCACGACGGCGCAGGCCAGGACGAAGAGCACGATGCACGTGCCCATCATGACGAAGTAGGTATGCCGCCTGCGCGCGTACATACTTCCAGCGTAGAACCGGACCCGCAGGTGCGCAGGTACGCGGACAGGCCGAAGGGCCGCATTCCCGGTGCCGGTGTCCGGTCCGTGGGATGCGGCCCTTCGAAGGGACCTCACACCGCGATGGCGACCTCGGCCAGACCGCCCTGCTGGGCGACGACCGTGCGGTCGGCGGTACCGCCGGGCACCAGGGCGCGGACCGTCCAGGTGCCCTCCGCCGCGTAGAAGCGGAACTGCCCGGTCGCGGAGGTCGGAACCTCCGCGGTGAACTCGCCGGTCGAGTCCAGCAGACGGACGTAGCCCGTCACCGGCTCGCCGTCACGGGTCAGCTGACCCTGGATGGTGGTCTCGCCGGGCTTGATCGTCGAGGCGTCCGGGCCACCGGCCTTCGCACCGCACATGGCGTACTCCTGAACTGGTCTCGTGGTCTGGTCGTGGTGCGGGCGAGGGTCTACTTGGCGGGGCCGAGCTCGATCGGCACGCCGACGAGGGAGCCGTACTCGGTCCAGGAGCCGTCGTAGTTCTTGACGTTCTCCACGCCCAGCAGCTCGTGCAGCACGAACCAGGACAGCGCGGAGCGCTCACCGATGCGGCACAGGGCGATGGTGTCCTTGGAGAGGTCGATCTGCTCGTCCTCGTAGAGCGCCTTGAGCTCGTCGTCGGACTTGAAGGTGCCGTCGTCGTTGGCGTTCTTGGACCACGGGATGTTGCGGGAGGTCGGCACGTGGCCGGGGCGCTGCGACTGCTCCTGCGGCAGGTGCGCCGGCGCGAGCAGCTTGCCGGAGAACTCGTCGGGCGAGCGCACGTCGACGATGTTCTGCACGCCGATGGCGTCCACGACCTCGTCGCGGAAGGCACGGATGGACAGGTCCTGCGGCTTGGCCTGGTACTCGGTCTTCGCCCGCTCCGGCACCTCGTCGCCGGCGACCAGCTCGCGGGCGTCCAGCTCCCACTTCTTGCGGCCGCCGTCGAGGAGCTTGACGTTCTCGTGGCCGTACAGCTTGAAGTACCAGTAGGCGTACGCGGCGAACCAGTTGTTGTTGCCGCCGTAGAGGATGACCGTGTGGTCGTTGGAGATGCCCTTCTCCGACAGGAGCTTCTCGAAGCCCGCCTGGTCGACGAAGTCACGGCGGACCGGGTCCTGGAGGTCCTTGGTCCAGTCGATCCGGACGGCGTTCTTGATGTGGTTCTTCTCGTACGCGGTGGTGTCCTCGTCCACCTCGACGATGGCGATGGTCGGGTCGTCCAGGTGTTCCTGGACCCAGTCGGCGTCGACCAGTACGTCGTTACGGCTCATGCTCTTGTCTCCTCCGGGGCAGTTGCGGCGAGGCGTGCGGGTATGCGGGTGCGCGGCACTCCTGCGGGAGCGGACGCACGGATGCCCCTCAGCGGGGCGAGGTGGGGATGCGGGCGGCGGGGCGCCCGCTCAGAAAGGTCGACAGAGCATGGCGGCGACGCGGCAGAGGTCCACTGCCCGCCGCTTCGTGAGATCCGCCTGCCCCCGCGCTCGGAGGACGCTCGTCTGACACTGCATGCCGTCGATCGTAAGGAGGACAGGGCGGGCATGTCACCGCCGTGTCGCATGCTGAGACAATACTGTCCGCATTCTGGGATCACAGGAGGGGCGGGCCTGCTTCCGCTCGCCCCGGACCCGACGGCGCCCGTCCTCGCATCTGCTCTGCGGACATCTCCGTCTCGCCTGTCGGACATCCGGGTCCACCGGGCCCCTCGGGGGCGAAGCGGTCCCGCCGACCGCCTACCTACCCGGCAAGCCGGACGTCGGAACCCCGCACGGTGATGTCGACGCCGGACTTCCCCGCCTCGACCTTGTCGAGCTTGATCCCGCCGGGCAGGCCGTCGATCTTCTGCTCGAAGTCGGTGATCTCCCGCACCCGCGCCTCGGCCATCTCGATGCCGCCGAACGCCGGCAGCGCGTCCGCCTGGACCCGCACGGTGTCGCCGTCCACGACGGTCACGGAGCTGAGGACGGAGACCGGCTCGGGCAGCTTGGTGCCGAGCACGGTGGCCTCCACCGCGACCTTGATCTTCCCGTTGCCGCCGTCGGAGAGGCCGATGACGCCGGCGGTGACACCGGGGCCGACCTGGGTGGACTCGGACTTGGCGGTCTTGAGCAGCTCGTCGTAGGTCACGCTCGCGGTACCGGTCGCGTCGGCGGCGGTGGCGGAGCTGAAGTCGCCGGAGAACTCGACGCCCTTCATGTCGGCGCGCAGGTCCTCGATCCGGATGTTCTGCTTGCCGTCGCCGGTGCCGGCCTCGTACTCCCGGATCCCGATCCGCACCTCGTCGAGGGAGCCGCCGGCGATCTGGGTGAGGAAGGGGAAACCGTTGATGGACACGTCGGGGGTGGTGCTGAGGTTCTCGGTCGACTTGAGCCGGTCGGCCACCTCGCCCTCCGCGAAGTTGACCGCGAGACGGTCCACGATCACGAAGATGCCGCCCAGGACCACGGCGATGATCAACAGTATTCGCAGTGCGCGCATGTGGTTGGTTCCCCCACCTAGGTGCGTTTCGACGACAGTCCCCGACGACCGGGCAGCCGTCCTGCGCGAGAGTAACCCGCACGGCAAGGAGAACTCCGGGATTGTTGATCAGCTGTGACAGGCACCCGAGACGGAGCTCCCCCCGCCGACGGCCGTGTCGGCGGGGGGAGCTCCGTC
>NZ_LIQT01000496.1 GCF_001418415.1 Streptomyces hirsutus | reverse complement strand
GTCCTCGGGCCAGGTCTCCTCGGGCCACTGCTCGGGGTTGTAGTCGCCGCCGTAGAGAATGCGCCCGCGGGTGGCGTCGCCCAGTCCGGGCATCAGACACGCTCCCGGCGAGTGGGGAGCGTACGGGATGTGCGGGACGCGTGCATGGCCTACCTCGTTCTGCGGGTGTCGGGGAGCGGGACGGCCGGTGGGGGGCCGCGGCGGTGGGCCGGGGCTCCCCCTCCGTCAGCCCTTCACGGCGCCGGTGAGCATGCCCTTCTTGAAGTGCTTCTGGACGAAGGGGGACAGCACGGCGACCGGGAGCAGGGCCATGACCATGACGGCCATCTGGACGGCCAGTCCCGAGAGCTGCCCGGTCCTGATGGCCTGGCCGAGGCCGACGGGGGCCTCCTGCTTCTGGACGAGCTGGATCATGACGTTCTGCAGGGGCAGCATGTTCTGGTCGTTGAGGTACAGGGAGGCGTTGAACCAGGCGCTCCAGTAGCCGACGGCGTAGAAGAGCGTGATGACGGCGATCACCGCGCGGGACAGCGGCATGACGATCTGCCACAGGATGCGGAAGTCGCCCGCGCCGTCGATGCGGGCGCTGTCCACGAGTTCCTGCGAGATGTTCATGAAGAAGCCGCGCAGCACCAGGATGTTGAAGACGCTGATCGCGCTGGGCAGGATCAGTGCCAGGTAGCTGTCGGTCAGGCCGAGGGTCTGCACCAGCAGGTACGTCGGGATGAGGCCGGCGCTGAAGAACATGGTCGCCAGCAGCGTCATCAGGATCCAGCGGTGCCCGAGCGAGTCGGTGCGCGACAGGCCGTAGGCGCAGAGCACGGACACGGCCATCGAGAACAGGGTGCCGACCAGGGTGACGCCGATGCTGACCAGCGCGGCCCGGGTGACCTGGCCGCCGCTGAGCAGTTCCTGGTAGGCGATGAAGGTGATGTCCTTGGGCACCATCACCAGGCCGCCGGCCTCGTCGATGGTCCTGCGCGTGGACAGGCTGGTGACGATCACGATCCACAGCGGGAAGACGACCGCCAGGCAGGCGAGGACCAGGACGATGCCCTTGCCCGCGAGCCCGGCCCCGGTGGGCGCTTCCTCCCACACCGGGCGGGGCGGGGCGGCCCAGCCCCGGACCTTGCGCGTCGTGGGTTCGTCGATCACGGCGGTCACTTCTTGTACACCCCCTGCTCGCCCATGAGATGGGCCACCTTGTTCGCGGCGAGGACCAGACCGAGACTGACCACGCCCTTGATGAGGCCGGCGGCGGCCGCGTAGCCGAAGTCCTGGTTGCGCACGCCGTTCCACCAGACGAAGGTGTCGAGGACCTCCGACGCCCCCGGCCCGACGGCGTCGCGTTGCAGCAGGATCTGTTCGAAGCCGACGGTGAGCGCGTCGCCCACCCGCAGGACGAGCAGCAGCGCGATCACGGGCCGCAGCGCGGGCAGCGTGACGTGCCACATCCGGCGCCGGCGTCCGGCGCCGTCCATGGCGGCGGCCTCGTACAGGTCGGGGCTGACGGAGGCCAGCGCGGCGAGGAAGACGATGATCCCCCACCCGGCGTCCTTCCACACGCTCTGCGCGGTGAGCAGGAACATGAAGGTGTCGGGGTTGGTCATGACCTCCAGGCCGTCGTGGCCGTTCTGGCGCAGGAGCTGCGAGAAGATTCCCGCGCCGCCGAGCAACTGCTGGAAGACGGCGATGACCAGGACCCAGGAGAAGAAGTGCGGCAGGTACAGGATGGCCTGCGCGACCGCCCGCACCCGGGGCCTGATCACGCTGTTGATGAGCAGCGCGAGCAGGACCGGGATCGGAAAGAACAGCACGAGCTGGAGGAAGAAGAGCACCAGGGTGTTCTTCAGAGCGTTCCAGAACGCCGAGTCCTCCATGATCCGCTGGAAGTTCTCCAGTCCCACCAGGGGACTGTTCAGTATCGAGACGACGCCGTTGTCGCTGATGTAGGGGTCGTAGTCCTGGAAGGCGACGACGTTGCCGAGGATCGGCAGGTAGTTGAAGACCAGGACCAGTGCCACGGCGGGCAGGGTCATCAGCAGCAGGACGCGGTCGCGCCGGTACCGGAGCCGCAGGCTCGGCTTGCCCCGCTTTCCCTGCTTTCCCCGGGGTGGTGCGTCCGGCGGGCCGGCGGCGTCACCGGACGCCGCCGGCTCCTCGACCGGCTTCGTGGCCTCGGCCTTGCTCCGAGGCACCGTGCTGTGCGACACGGCGGTTCTCCTTGCCTCGGTCCCGGGTCAGCCGGCCGCCGGGCCGTTCTCGTCGAGGATCTTCCGGTACCAGTCGCGCAGCTTGTCCCCGCCCTTGCTCTTCCAGTCGGACACGGCCTGCTGCATGTCGCCGATCTTCTTGTGGCCGCGGACGATGTCGTCCTCGAGCTGCTCGAAGTCGTTGGAGAGGCTGGTCAGGCGGGAGGGCTCGGTGATCTGCATCCCGTAGAAGGGGGTCTTCCTGGTGAAGGCGCCCATCCGCTGCTGCCACTCGACCTGTCCCTTGGCGATGTTCGCGAAGTCGGGGTGGGCGATGGTCGGGGCGGGGCTCGCCACCATCACATAGGCGTTGACGACGTGGTTGTTGCCGGTGTCGTTCTTGACCGGGACGCCGTCCTCGACGCTGTAGTGGGTGCCTTCGACGCCGTAGTTGGTCAGCATGAACTCCTTGGTGCCGTACGGCGCCGCGGTGACGTTGGCGACTGCCAGGGTGTCGCGGACGACGGCCTCGGAGGCCTTCTTGCTGACGAAGGCGAAGATGTTGGCCGGCTGCGTCGCGTAGAGCGTGGGGTCGCCGCCGTCGTGGCCGAAGATGTCCATGCCCCAGATCTCGAAGTCCGGGTTCTGGGTGGCCTGTGCCGCGGTCAGGCCGTACCAGCTGGAGATGTCGTTGTTGTAGATCAGGAACTCGCCGGCGGCGAACTTGGTGCCGGGGTCGGTGGCCTGGCTCTTGCCGAGCTTGAAGTCGGGGTGCACGACACCGGCGGCGAACAGTTTGCGGGTCCATTCCAGGGCCTCGAGGTACTGCTCCAGCTCGGCCCGGTAGACCAGCTTGCCGCCCTCCTCGATCCAGCCGAGCGGCTTCTCCTGGCCGGAGGGCACGCCGAACGCGTTGAACGCGGTCCACTTCATGTCGCCGCAGGCCCACCGCTTCGCCTTCGCGTTGGTGGCGTCCTTGGCCAGGGCCATGAACTCGTCGGCGGAGGCGGGTATGTCGTAGCCCTCCTCGTCGAAGACGTCCTTGCGGTAGTACGGCACGATGTTGGTGACGTAGGAGGCGGGCATCGGCAGGCCCCGCAGTTTGCCGCCGAAGATGGAGCGCTGCCAGGCGTCCGTCGGGATCGCCGCGAGGTTCGGGTACTCCTTGACCTTGTCCCCGGACAGGTAGGGGCCGAGGTCGGCGAACTTGCTCGTGATGGCGCTCGGTATCTTGCCGCCCATGTTCCAGCCGGGGATCACCACGACGTCCGGGACGTCGCTGGAGGCGAGGACCGCGCCGAGCTTCTGGTCGTAGGTGTTGCCGTCCTGGTTCTGCCAGGCGACGTCGACGCCGATCAGGTCGTTCATGGCCGTGTAGTAGGCGTTGTCGCCCTTGGGCGGCGAGCCCCAGAACGGCGCCATGACGGTGACCTTGCCGCCCTTGCCGAGCTTCTTCGGCACCGAGGTCTTCAGGCCGGCGAGGTCGAGCTTGCCGGTGAAGCCGACCGCGGAGCCGTTCTTCGACGCGATGTCCGGGGTCACCACGCTGCCGGCCACGAAGGCCGGGAGGATGTCCTTCGCGTCCTTGCTCGAGGTGGTGCCCTCACGCGAGCTGCCGTCCGCACCCCCGCACGCGGCGAGCAGCGGCATTCCCCCCGCCACCGCTGCGGTGGCGACCGCCGTGGAGGCGAGGAAGCTTCTCCGGCTGGGCCCGGAGGAGGTGGAGGCATTCGGCGTCATTGCGTCAACCCTTCATGGCACACCAGGACACCCGGCGGCGGCCGTCGGCTGCGGTGTCTTCACTGGAACTGGCTGAGCCGAAGCGGTCGTTCGGAGGGAACGTGCCGGGGAGGCGACCTCGTAGTCGAAGCGCTTCGATGTTGCTGCGAGGTTAAGTGAACACCCAAGGACGCACAAGAGTTGCTTACAAGATTCCTCGGAGGTGCGCCGAGGAGCCGCAATATCACCATGCATGCGCAATGCACGCGCAGTCTTCAAGGAAATGTCCGCGAGGTTCCGCCGGGCATCCGATCGCTCTCCCCCATGTCCTTGACACCCACCCCTCCTCGGAATCAGCATCGAAGCGCTTCGAAAGCGCTTCGTCGTTCCATCGCAAGGGGATGTCCACGTGACCGCACCAACGCCGCCCACGCCGCCTTTCCGCGATCCGCACCTGCCGTTCGCGAAGCGCATCGACGACCTTCTGTCGCGGCTGACCCTCGAGGAGAGAACCGGAGCTCTGCACCAGTTCACGCCCGCCGTCGAGCGGCTGGGCATCGCCGCCTTCCGTACCGGTCAGGAGGCACTGCACGGTGTGGCCTGGATGGGTCCGGCGACGGTGTTCCCGCAGGCCGTCGGGCTGGGGGCGACCTGGAACCCGGAGCTGGTGCGCCGGGTCGGCGAGGCGGTGTCCCGGGAGACCCGCGCGATGCGCGCCCGGGACGAGCGGGTCGGTCTCAACGTCTGGGCGCCGACCGTCAATCTGCTGCGCCACCCCCTGTGGGGCCGCAACGAGGAGGGCTACTCGGAGGACCCCCGGCTCACCTCGGCGATCGCCACCGCCTACACCCGGGGCCTGCGCGGTGACCATCCGGTGTACTGGCGGACGGCGCCGGTGCTCAAGCACTGGCTCGCGCACAACAACGAGACGGCCCGGGACACCACGTCCGGCTCGGTCCGCCCGCGGGTGCTGCACGAGTACGATCTGCGCGCCTTCCAAGGCGCCGTCGAGGCGGGTGCGGTGGCCGGCGTGATGCCCGCGTACAACCTGGTCAACGGCCGTCCGAACCATGTCTCGCCGTATCTGCGCGAGCAGTTGCGCACCTGGACCGAGGAGGAGCTGCTGGTCTGCTCGGACGCCGGCGCACCGTCCAACCTGGTCGATTCCGAGCACTACTTCGACACCCACGAGGAGGCCGTCGCGGCCTCGCTGCGGGCCGGGGTCGACAGCTTCACGGACCACGGCACGGACAGCTCGGTCATCGTGGGACGCCTCGAAGGGGCGCTGCGGCAGGGGCTGTTGACGGAGGCCGAGATCGACGGCGCTGTCCGCCGGCAGCTCTCGGTGCGCTTCCGGCTCGGCGAGTTCGACCCGGGCGCGGACCCGTACGGGGGCGGCGGGAACGGCGGGGGCGCCGGCGCCCCGCAGGCGGAGGGCGGCGCCGACGAGCACGCCTTCGACACTCCGGGGCACCGGGCGCTGGCGCAGGAGGCCGCCGAGCAGGCCGTCGTCCTGCTGAAGAACGACGGCCTGCTGCCCCTGGCCCCGGCGCACACCCGTGTCGCCGTGGTCGGCCTGCTGGCCGACGAATGCAAGCTCGACTGGTACAGCGGCACCCTGATCCAC
>NZ_LIQT01000495.1:5606-5884 GCF_001418415.1 Streptomyces hirsutus | reverse complement strand
CGTACAGGCTGTGCGGCGGTACCTTCTGCTGGTCGAACTCATGGTGTGTGCCTCCGTGCTGTGGCGAGGGTTCGAGGTGCGGGAGTGCTTTCGAGGCGTGGGGGTGTGGGGCTCGAGGGGTGTCAGTGAGGTCCGCGCGGACGGGGCGGGGCAGTGGTCTCGCGCAGGACGAGGCGGATGGGCATCCGGACATGCCCTGCGGGTTCGGTGTCGGGTTCGTCGAGCCGGCGCAGCAGGAGCCGCGCGGCCTCGGCGCCCTGCTCGGCGACCGGCTGGGC
>NZ_LIQT01000495.1:0-5559 GCF_001418415.1 Streptomyces hirsutus | reverse complement strand
CAGCGGCCCGCTGGACCCGCTGATCATGCCGATGCGGCGGTGGCCGAGGTTCACCAGATGCCGTACGGCGCTCTCGGTGCCGGCCCGGTCGTCTATCCCGACGACGGTGAAACCGGGCCGGGTTCCGCCGACCGTGGTGGCCAACGGCACCCCCAGTGAGCGCAGCGCGGCCGACTCCTCATCGTCAGGAATGAGGAGGGACAGCACCGCGTCCACTCGCTTGCGGACCGGCAGCCTCGTGAAGAAACGCTTGCGCGTTTCCGGCGAGCCCAGGTTGTACAGCAGCACGTCGTACCCGGCGGCGCTGAACACCTTCTCGGCCGCGTCCAGCACGGTGCCGAAGAACCAGCGGCCCACGTAGGGGACCAGCACCCCGATGGTGCAGGTGCGGCCGCTGGCCAGGCTGGAAGCGGAACGGGACGCGGTGTAGCCGAGCTGGGCGGCGACGGCCGCGATCCGGTCCCGCACCTCGTCGGACACGCCCTGCCGGCCGCGCAGGGCGCGGGACACGGTGGACGCGGAGACGCCGGCCGCCTGAGCGACGTCGTTGATGCTGGCCGTCACGGCGCAGTTCCTCCCGTTGGTTTCACGTCGGTGTGAGCTGTGGGGTGACGTGACCGTAAACCCACCCCTCTTGTTGCGCAAGCGTTTGCGTTCATATTTACTTGGGCTGATTCCAAAGAGAGTCCGTTTTGATCGATGGTCAGCGCACGCGTTTGAGCGCTGTGAGCCGACAGGAACCGCGCATGCGCTACGCCCCGCCCGGCCTCTGCGTGAACGACTTCGCCCTGCTGCGGGACGAGGACGGCACGTACACGGTGCTGCACCTGCAGGGGCCCTGGACAGCCGAGTTCGACCACCTACGGATGGAGACCTCCTACGGCCGGGCCACCTCCACCGACCTGGTCGACTGGCAGCCGCAGGGCACCGCCTTCGGGGTCGGCCTGCCCGGCCGCTTCGACCAGCAGGCGGTGTGGACCATGCACCCCGTCCGGCACGGCGACGGAACGGCGATGTTCTACACGGGCGTGAGCGGACTGACGGCAGGCGGCTGGCCGTTGCAGTCGGTCGGGCTGGCGTACTCCGACCGCACCGACGGCACCGGCTGGCGACGCCACGGCACCGCACCGGTCGTCGAGGCGGACTCGCGCTGGTACCGCACCGGCGAACAGATGGCCTGGCGCGACCCCTTCGTCGTACGCGACGACGAGTCGGACGGCTGGGTGATGGTCGTCTGCGCCAGCGACGCCTCCCTCCCGGTCGAGGCCGGCGGCTGCGTCGCCTGGGCCACCTCCGACGACCTGGAGCACTGGACCGTCCACCCGCCGCTCATCTCACCCGGCGACGTCGACGAACTGGAGTGCCCGGTCCTGGAACGCCTCGACGACGGCAGCTGGCTCCTGCTCGGCTCCATCGGCGCGACCCGCGGCTTCGAGTCGTGGACCGCTCCCAGCCTGCGGGGCCCCTGGACCCGGCGCGGCCCACTCGGTCCGACCGGTTCCTACGCCCCCCGGATCATCTCCGCCCCCGACGGCTCCCGCGTCGTGCTGCACACCACGCCCCGTCAGGTCGGCCTCACCGACACCGGTGACCGCTGTCGCGGCATGCTGGCCCAGCCGAAGCGCCTGGTCGTCCCCGCGGACGGAGCACCGCGCCTGGAGTGGTGGCCCGGTCTGGACGCGTGGCTCGGCGAGGAGACCGACGTGCCCGTCCTGCACGCGGTCGGCGACCTCGGTATATCCGGGCCCGTCGAGATCACCCTGCGCACCCACACCGACGAGGGCGGACAGCCCGCCCTCACCGTCGGCTGTGACGGCAAGAACCTGTGGATGACCGGCCCGGACGGCGCTCGGCTCGGCGAGACTGTCCTGACCGAGCCCGCCGCGGGCCTGCGGATCCTCGCCATCGGGGAGTACGTCGAGGTCTACGCCGACGGCGTTTTCGCCCTGACCACCCTGTGCTACTCGGGCCACTCCGCCACGTGGACAGCCGTCGCTGAAGGACGTACCCGCACGATCCCCGTCCGCCCGATCCGCCTTCCCGCCCCCGACCGCGACGACGCCTCGGCCGTCTGGCCCGGCCCGTCGCCCCACTGAGCGGCGGCAACCGCCCCTGCGTCACGGCGTGGCCACCAGGCCCTTCGGCGGAACGGATTCAGCACACATGAGGTCGGGAAACCACGTGAAAACGTGAGAACCACGGAGGGGTCGTTTCCCGGCCGGCCACCCTGCGGCCACCCTCTCCGCAGGGTGCAGCCTCGCCCGGGGAAAACTCCTCAAGCGGGTGTCGCAGGTTCGAATCCTGCCGGGGCACAGAAGGAAGGGCCGGCTCAGGAGGGGTTTCCTTCCAAGCCGGCCCTTTGTCGTTCCGGGCGCTGTGCCACACGCGTGCCACTATGCCCGCTCGGCGCCCTCTCCGGAGGAGCCCGCGGCCACTCCCCCGCCGCCCCGGATCATGGCCCCGAGCCGGTCCGCGATGGCCCGGTCCCGGTCGCTGGTCATGTGCTGGTGGATCAACGCGGCCCGAGAGCTGCTGTGCCCCATCCGCGTCATCGGCTCCCGCGTGCCGGCCCCGGCCGTCGAGGCCGGTGTGTTGCCCGTGTGCCGCAGATCGTGGAAGTGCAGCTCGGCCGTGACGCCCGCAGCCCGTGCGCCTGCGGTGGTGTGCGGGCGGGTGGTGGTCGGGGACGGCACCGCGGGACGCTGCTGATCGAGTTCCTCGATGCGTGTCGGGCAGTTGGGTCCCACGCTGATGACTCCGCAGGGGGTGAGCAGAGGTTCCGTCGTCGTAGCGGCGTGGAGGGGGAGCCGTTCGCCCCTGTGGGTCGCGGCGTGCTGTGTCCAGTCCGGGGCCGACGCGATCAGGGCGCCCACGTCGGGATGGGGCAGGAGCGTGAGGTGCTTCTTGTCGATGCGGGCAGCGGCGGTGCGGTCACGTGTGATGCGGATCGTGGTGAGCCTCATCGGTGTCGTCCTTCGGCGCAGTCGTGGAATCGGGCAGAAGCAGACGGAAGGTGCATCCTTCGCCGGGGTGATTGTCCAGTTCGAGGCGCCCGCCGTGCGCTGCGGCGATGGCGGCGGCGATGGCGAGTCCGAGGCCGGAGCCGGGTTCGGGACCGGCCTCGCCGTCTGATCCGGTCGCCGGATCGAGCGGTGTCGCACGGTAGAAGCGGTCGAAGACGTGGGGAGCCTCATCGGGCTTGATGCCGGGGCCGTTGTCGGCGACCTCGATCACGCAGACAGGTGTGCCGGGCGGCAGCGGCCGACCGCTGCCGAGGTCCCCCCGGGTAGGGGTGCGGGTGGCGCCGACTCGGACGTGGACGCTGCTGTCTGCGGGTGTGTGGGTGCAGGCGTTGGACAGCAGGTTGCCCAGCACTTGGACGAGTTGGTGAGGGTCGCCGGGTGTCTCGATGATGTCGAGGTCGCGTTCGGCGGTGGCGGGATGGGTCGCGAGTGGCTCCAGGGTGATGGCCCGCTGGGGGTGGCGTATCGCGGTGGTGGCGATGGCGTCGGCAGCCAGGGAGAGGAGATCGACGGGTTCTCGGTGTGCCGCGGGTGAGTCGCCGAGCATGGCCAGGAGGAACAGGTCGTCGACGAGGCGGCTCATGCGATCCGCGTTGTGGGCGATCAGGGCGTGTGCCTCCTGGCGCCGCCGGCCTGGCATGTCGGGTTCGTCCAGGAGGAGTTCGGCGAAACCCTGGATGGCGGTGAGCGGGGTGCGCAGTTCGTGTCCGGCGTCCGCCATGAAGTGGCGCAGCTGCGCTTCGGAGGTTTCCGTGCGGTGGAGAGCGGTGCGCAGGCGGTTGAGCATCGTGTTGAGGGCCAGACCGAGCCGGCCGACCTCGGTGTCCGGGTCCGCCACGGGGACGTTGAGTTCCAGGGCACCGTCGGTGATGTGCTGAGCGGTGTACTCGACGCGGGTGAGCGGGCGCAGGCCCAGGCGGACGGCGCCGTTTCCCAGAGCGACGACTCCGACGGCCACGGCGATGCCGAGTCCGAGACTGAGCCAGAGGAGTTTGGTGGTGGCGCCGTCCACGGTGTCCAGGGGGAGGGCGACGACGGTACGCATGTGGTCGGGCCCGGAGTGGACGATCACTCGCCAGCCGGACCCGGTGGCGTCGCCCTCTGCCGGAACGGTGCTCGGCCGCCCGGCGGCCAGGTCCAGGTCGGCTGCTCGCTGTGGGAGCCGGGGCCCTGGGCTGTCGCTGCTCCCCAGGGAGGTGCGCAGCAGGCTTCCGTCTTCGTCGTAGAAGAAGACGCGGTAGTCCGAGGGCAGCGCGTTGTCCGGGCTCGGCGGCCGCGGCGTTCCGTCGTCGGCCATGTCTTCGTAGACCCGGCCCGGGGGGCGGAAGTGGGAGAGCCGGTCGTCGATCTGATCGGTGAGCCAGCCGCGCAGGACAGTCAGGCCGGCCAGCTGGCACAGAAGGACGGCACTGGTGGCCAGCAGGCCGGCTATCAGGACGAGGCGGCTGCGCAGGGAGCGCGGGCGCAGTCGGCGAGGCCACCTCATCGGTCGGCCGTTTGCGTCTCGTCACGCGGCAGCCGCAGGCAGTACCCGACCCCGCGCACGGTGTGGATCAGTGCGGGCGGACTGCGGTCGATCTTGCGGCGCAGGTTCTTGATGTAGGTGTCGACGATGCGGGTGTCGCCGGAGAAGTCGTACTGCCAGACCTGCTGGAGGATCTCGGCCTTTTCCAACACGCGTTCGGGGTGGGTGAGCAGGCAGGCCAGAAGCCGGAATTCGGTCGGCGACAGCTTCAGCAGGCGGTCCGCGCGTCGCACTTCGCGGGTGGCCTCGTCCAGGGTGAGGTCGGCGTAGCGCAGGGGTGGGCTGGTGCCGGTGACAGAAGCCGGTGCGTTGCTGCGACGCAGGATGGCGCGGATGCGCAGCAGCACCTCCTGGACGTGGAAGGGCTTGGTGACGTAGTCGTCGCCGCCGGAGCTCAGGCCGATGATGCGGTCCTCGACGCCGGTCCGAGCGGTGAGGAAGAGCACCGGCGTGTAGACACCCTGTGCGCGCAGGTCGCGGGTGAGCTGGAAGCCGTCGGTGTCGGGCAGCATCACGTCCAGGACGATCAGGTGGGGTCGGCGGTTGCCGGCCTCGAACATGGCCTCCTGTCCGCTGGCCGCGCTCGCCACGGCGTAGCCGGCCACGCTGAGCGCGGAGGTGAGCAGGGTTCGGATGCTGGCGTCGTCCTCCACGACCAGGACGGTGTGTCCGGCGACGGGCGTGCGCGTGAGGGTGTGTTGGTCGATCACGTTCTGGCACCTCGAGGGACTACGGGCACGGAGCCGCAGCAATGGGGGCTCTCCTGCTCTGGCACCTCCCAGCGGTAGCTGGGGGAGNNGCCCGGGATGCCGGGGTTCTCAGCCGGTCACTTCCTTGTCCTTGGCCAAGGCCGTGGTGCGGTCGGTGACGGTCTTGGTGAGCTCGGTCACGGCGGTGTCCAGCTCCTTGGAGTCCGCTCCTGCCGAGCGTGCCTGCTCCGCGGTGGTCTTCAGCTCCTTCGCCGCCGTGCCCGAGCCGTAGAACGTCTGGTACAGCTCCCGGTACGCCTTC
>NZ_LIQT01000494.1 GCF_001418415.1 Streptomyces hirsutus | reverse complement strand
GTCCCCCCGTCCCCCCGTCCCCGCTTGGAGCAACGCGTCGTGCGTATCGATCTGCACACCCACTCCACCGCGTCCGACGGTACGGACTCCCCGGCCGATCTGGTGCGCGCGGCCGCCGCCGCCGGCCTCGACGTCGTCGCGCTGACCGACCACGACACCACCCGCGGCCACGCCGAAGCCCTCGCCGCGCTTCCCCCGGGGCTCACGCTGGTGACCGGTGCCGAGCTCTCCTGCCGGTACGACGGCATCAGCATGCACATGCTGGCCTACCTCTTCGATCCCGGGGAACCGGCGCTGCTCGCCGAGCGCGAGCTGGTCCGGGACGACCGCGTACCGCGGGCCCAGGGCATGATCGCCAAGCTGAACGGCCTGGGGGTGCCCGTCACCTGGGAGCAGGTCGCCCGGATCGCCGGCGACGGCTCGGTGGGCCGCCCGCACATCGCCACGGCACTCGTCGAGCTGGGTGTGGTGGAGACGGTGAACGACGCCTTCACCCGGGAATGGCTGGCGGACGGCGGCCGGGCCCACATGACGAAGCACGAGACCGATCCCTTCGAAGCGCTCCGGCTGATCAAGGGCGCGGGCGGGGTGGCGGTGTTCGCCCACCCGGCCGCGAGCAAACGCGGCCGGACCGTGCCGGAGTCCGCCATCGCGGATCTGGCCGAGGCCGGTCTCGACGGCATCGAGGTCGACCACATGGACCACGACCCCGACACCCGGGCGCGGCTGCGGGGCCTCGCGAAGGAACTGGGGCTGCTCGTGACCGGGTCCAGCGACTACCACGGCAGCCGGAAGAGCTGCGTGCCCGGCGAGTACACCACGGATCCCGAGGTGTACGGCGAGATCACGCGTCGCGCGACCGGCGCGTTCCCGGTGCCGGGGGCCGGCGGGGCCTGAGTCGCCCGTACCTCCTGGGCCCGCCCCGCGCCGGGGCGGCGCCCGCTTTCCCCTTGGGCTCTTTCGTTGAGCACACCTGAGCGAGCACACCCGAGCGCGCGCCTTCCCGAGTGCCGCATGCTCACCGCTCCTCCTCACCCTTCACCCCTCCCCTCTCGTTTCGTTTCCCAGCAAGGCAGACATGTTCGACGTCGCCGTCTTCGGCTCCCTCTTCCTGACCCTCTTCGTCATCATGGATCCCCCAGGGATCACCCCGATCTTCCTGGCCCTGACCGCGGGCCGGCCCGCCAAGGTGCAACGGCGGATGGCCTTCCAGGCCGTCTGCGTGGCCGGCGGCGTGATCGTCCTGTTCGGGCTGATCGGGCAGCAGATCCTCGACTACCTGCATGTGTCCATGCCCGCGCTGATGATCGCGGGCGGACTGCTGCTCCTGCTGATCGCGCTCGACCTGCTCACCGGCAAGAACGACGAGCCCCAGCAGACCAAGGACGTCAACGTCGCTCTGGTCCCGCTCGGCATGCCGCTGCTGGCCGGGCCCGGCGCGATCGTGTCGGTCATCCTCGCGGTGCAGAAGGCCGACAGCACCCCGGCCCACGTGTCGGTGTGGGCGGCGATCCTCGCCATCCACGTGGTGCTGTGGCTGGTCATGCGGTACTCGCTGCTGATCATCCGGGTCATCAAGGACGGCGGGGTGGTCCTGGTGACGCGGCTCGCGGGCATGATGCTCTCCGCGATCGCCGTGCAGCAGATCATCAACGGGGTCACGCAGGTGATCCAGGGCAGCTGACCGTCCCGCCCTCGCTCGCCCCGTGTCACGCAGGACGCGGGGCGCAGGAAGAGGGTCGTGGGAAGCGGGGCCTGGGACGCACAAAGCCCCCGCACCCGTCGGGGTGGTACGGAGGCTTCGGAACAGGCGGTACAGGTACAGGACCCGGTGTTCTGCGTTATGAGGCCGGTGTGTCGGCCGGACGGATCCACAGGCGCTGCCCGATGGAGGCGGCCTGCTGCACGATGTGGTTGACGGAGGCGGCGTCCACGACGGTGGTGTCCACGGCGGTGCCGTCGACGTCGTCGAGTCGCATGATTTCGAAGCGCAAGGGCTTCTCCCTTCGTCTGGTCATCCTCCTGAAGGAGAACTGCTGGCTGGGTGGACACGAGCCGGACCGGCCCGTGTTTCATCAGTAAACAACGGTTTGCCCCTTGCAAACATTCCCTATGCTAAGGAAATTCTTTGATTGGCTAAATACTGACGGGTCGTCGACGGGCGAATGTTTCGAAGGAGACCGATCGGGACCGGTTGTGTTCGCACAGTGACCGCCGGGACAATGGAGACGATGAACGACGACCTGGCGGACCTGAACTCCCGTATCGACCGCACGAACGAGCTGCTCCAGCGCATGCTCGCCGAAGTGGCGAAGACGCCCTCCACGCACGCGATCTTCGTCGACGCGGGTTACCTGTACGCGGCGGCGGGGCGGCTGGTGGCCGGGACGGAGGACCGCCGGGCCTTCGACCTCGACGCCGAGGGACTCATCGACGCGCTCATCGACCGGGCCCGCACCATCTTCGCGGACAGCAGGCTGCTGCGCGTCTACTGGTACGACGGCGCCAGGCGCCGCATCCACACCGCCGAGCAGCAGACCATCGCAGAACTCCCCGACGTCAAGGTCCGCCTCGGCAACCTCAACGCCAACAACCAGCAGAAGGGCGTCGACTCCCTGATCCGCTCCGACCTGGAGTCACTGGCCCGGCACCGCGCCATCAGCGACGCCGCCCTGCTGGGCGGCGACGAGGACCTGGTCTCGGCGGTCGAGGCCGCCCAGGGGTACGGCGCCCGCGTCCACCTCTGGGGCATCGAGGCGCCCGAGGGCCGCAACCAGGCCGAGCCCCTGCTCTGGGAGGTCGACAGCCAGCGCACCTTCGACCTCGACTTCTTCAAGCCGTACGTCTCCCGGCGCACGGCACCCGGGTACGAGCCGACGGCAGACCGGCCCACCCGCGAGGACGTCCGCTTCGTCGGGGCGCAGATCGCCGCGAAGTGGCTCTCCGAACGCGGGCGGGACTCGCTGGTGGAACTGCTGCCCGGACATCCCTATCTGCCCGGCTCGGTCGACCAGGACCTGCTGGTGGAGGCCGAAGGCCTGCTGCAGTACTCCCTGCGCGGCCAGGCCGACCTGCGACGCGCCCTGCGCGACGGCTTCTGGGCCCACCTCCAGGCGCAGTACTAGGCGAGGGGGCGAGCGCCGGTGCCGACGGCCGTGCCGGTGGCGGTGCCGTTGTGGGGGGCCTGGAGACCGTCCCAGAAAGTGGCGAGGGCGTGCGCGGTGGGCTCGGGCCGTTCGACGGCGGGGGAGTGCTCGGCGCCGAAGACGACCGTGCGGTGCGCGTTCAGGCGTACGGCCATGGCGTCGAGATCCGGTACCGGCCAGGTGTCGTCGTGCGCACCCGACAGCACGTGGAACGGCAGCGGCACGGTGGCGAGTTCGTCGACCAGGTCCGGCTCTGCACACAACTGCCGCCCAGTAGCCAGTAGTTGAGCGGGGCTGGTGCTCAACCAGCGTCGGCGCAGATGCTCCTGGCCACCGAGCCCGCGCGCGGGCCCGCCGACCTCCTCCGGCGGCCCCAGGGCCAGGATCGCCTCCCAGCACTGCGCCATCGTCATCCGGGAGAGCGCGTCCCGCAGCAGCGTCACGCGCTGCTCCTGGGAGACGGAGATCCGGGCGGGGCCGGACGAGATCAGGGTGAGCGAACGAAAGGGGCCGTGGTCCTCTAGCACCGCCGCACGGGCGATCTGGCCGCCCAGCGAGTGCCCGACCAGATGCAGCGGTACGTCCGTGCCGAGCGCCTCCGCCTGCGCGAGCACGTCCCGCGCCAACTGCGCCCGCGCATAAGCGGACTCGTCGTCCACGGGCCCGTCCGACTCGTACTGTCCCCGCCCGTCCACGGCGACGCTGCGGTACCCGCGAGCGGCGAGCGGCCCGTGCACCAGTGTGAAGTCCTCCTTGCTCCCCGTGAACCCGGGCAGCGACAGCACGACCCCCTTCGGCTCGGCCCCCTCGGCCGGCGGCACGTCGACGACGGCGAACTCCCCACGGGAGGTGCGGAGTCGGTACGTCCGAGCGCCGGGCGGCGTCGCGCGGAGGAGAGAGGGGAAGGGGGAAGGAGCAGGAGGGGAAGCGGAGGCGGCGTCGCTGGTCACGGGGTGAGGGTAGCGGGCGCCGGTGCGCGGACGGGGTGCCGGGGGACGCCTGCCGGGGGACGCCGACGGCCCGGCCCCACAGATGGGGGACCGGGCCGTCGAACCGTGCCTCTGGTGCGGGTCAGGCCTCCGCGGACTCCGCGGGAGCCGTCGCCGCGGCCTTGCGGGTGCGGCGGACCCGGGGCTTCGCCTCGGCCGTCTCCGACGTGTCCTCGGATGCGGCCTGTGCCGGGATGCCGGCAGTGTCCGCGGTGGCCTTGCGGGTAGTACGGCGGCGGGGCTTGGCCTCGGCCACCTCGACAGCCTCGGCGGCCTCGGTGGTGTCGACGGCCTTGGCGGCCGCCGTCTTCCTGGTGCGCTTGGGCTTCACCTCGGCCACGGCGTCCACCGCGGCCTCCGGCTCCTGCACGGCGGTGGCCGCCTTGCGGGTGCGGCGCGGCTTGACCGCGGTGGCCTCGGCCGCGTCCACGGCCGTCTCCGCCTTGGCGGGAGCCTTGCGGGTGCGCCGGGGCTTGGCCGCCTCGGTCTCCGCCGGCTCGGCCTCGGAAGCGGCCTGTGCCGGGATACCGACGGCGGTCGCGGCGGCCTCGGCGGTCACGGTGGCCTTGCGGGTGCGGCGACGGGGCTTGGCCTCCGTGCCTTCGGCGGTGTCGAGCACGGCCTCGGCCTCGGCAGCCTCGGGGGCCTTGGCCACGCTCTTGCGGGCGCGGCGCGGCTTGGCGGGAGCCGGCTCCGGTGCGGATCCGGCGGTCACCTCGGCGGTGTCCACCACCGCCTCGGCAGCCGAAGGCGCGGTCGCGGCCACGGACTTGCGGGTCCGGCGGCGACGCGGCTCGACGGGGGCCTCGGGCTCCCCGCTCTCCGGGGCCGTCCCGGTCACGGCGGTGCTCTCGGCCGACGGGGCGACGGCGACCGCCACCGCCGCGTCGGCCTCGACCGGCGAACCGGCCGGGGCCGCGGTGTCGACGGCTGCCGTCTCCGCGGACCTGCGGGAACGGCGGCGGCGCGGCTTCGACGGGGTCTCGAGGCTCTCCGGGTGCTCCACAGCGTCCCCGGACGTGCCCTCCACCGTCGCGACAGCGGCCTCGGCGGACTCCACGGGCCCGGTGGACTCGACAGGTCCGGTGGACTCGACCGCGGTCACCGGGGAGGTCGTGGCCTCGGCCGGGGCTCCGCCGCGCATACGGCGACGGCGACGCGGGGTGCGGGAAGCCGTACCGGCCTCCGCCTCACCGGTGTCCTCGACGGGCAGGGCCGTCGGCTGCTGCGCCGAGTCGCTCAGCGGCGTACCGCCCCGCGTACGGCGACGGCGGCGCGGCGTGCGGGCCGGACGCTCGTGGTCGGCGGACCGGGAGTCGCCCCGGTGGTCGGCCCGCTCACCCCGGTCGGTCCGGTCGGCCCGCTCGTTGCGGCCACCGCGTCCGCGCGGGCCGCCACGGCCGCCCGGCTCGCCCAGGTCCTCCAGCTCCTCCGCGTCGAGCCCGGCGCGGGTGCGCTCCGAGCGCGGCAGGACACCCTTCGTGCCCTCGGGGATGCCGAGGTCGGCGAACAGGTGCGGGGAGGTGGAGTACGTCTCCGGCGGGTCGCCGAAGCCCAGGTCCAGCGCCTTGTTGATCAGCTGCCAGCGGGGGATGTCGTCCCAGTCGACCAGCGTGATCGCCGTACCCTTCGCTCCCGCGCGGCCGGTACGGCCGATGCGGTGCAGGTACGTCTTCTCGTCCTCGGGGGACTGGTAGTTGATGACGTGCGTGACACCCTCGACGTCGATGCCGCGGGCGGCGACGTCGGTGCAGACGAGCACGTCCACCTTGCCGTTGCGGAAGGCGCGCAGCGCCTGCTCGCGGGCGCCCTGGCCGAGGTCGCCGTGGACCGCGCCGGAGGCGAAGCCGCGCTGCTTGAGCTGGTCGGCGAGGTCGGCGGCGGTGCGCTTGGTGCGGCAGAAGACCATGACCAGGCCCCGGCCGTCCGCCTGGAGTATCCGCGAGACCAGCTCGGGCTTGTCCATGTTGTGCGCGCGGTAGATGAACTGCGTGGTGTTCGCGACGGTCGCGCCCTCGTCGTCCGGCGCGGTGGCGCGGATGTGCGTGGGCTGCGACATGTAGCGGCGGGCCAGCCCGATGACCGCGCCCGGCATCGTCGCCGAGAACAGCATGGTCTGACGGCGGGCCGGAAGCAGGTTGATGATCTTCTCGACGTCGGGCAGGAAGCCCAGGTCGAGCATTTCGTCGGCCTCGTCGAGGACGAGGGCCTTGACGTCCTTCAGGTTCAGCTTCTTCTGCCCGGCCAGGTCGAGCAGCCGGCCCGGGGTGCCGACGATCACGTCGACGCCCTTCTTCAGGGCCTCGACCTGCGGCTCGTAGGCCCGTCCGCCGTAGATCGCGGTGACGCGGACGTTGCGCACCTTGCCGGCGGTCAGCAGGTCGTTGGTGACCTGCGTGCACAGCTCGCGGGTGGGGACCACGACGAGCGCCTGCGGCGTGTCGGTGAGGTCCTCGGGCTTCGCGCGGCCCGCCTCCACGTCCGCGGGGACGGTCACGCGCTCGAGGAGCGGAAGGCCGAAGCCCAGCGTCTTGCCGGTACCGGTCTTGGCCTGGCCGATGACGTCCGTACCCGTCAGGGCCACGGGGAGCGTCATCTCCTGGATGGGGAAGGGAGTGATGATGCCGACGGCTTCCAGGGCCTCGGCGGTCTCGGGGAGAATCCCGAGCTCTCGGAACGTAGTCAGGGTGCTGCCTCTTCTGTGTGCGCGGTGCGAGGCGAGCGCGGGGGGTCGTCTATGGACCGTGCCGGGGACGTCGGCTGCCTTACGGGGATGCCGTAGGGCACGGGACCACTGCCGACGCTCTAGCGCTCGTACCGCTGAGGGTCCCTCCGATCGTCGTACGCAATGTGCCGTACGGTCAGGGAGAGCGGTCGGGGCGGAGCCGATCGGGCCTCCGACCGGGCATCCTCATACATGCGCCCTGCCGACTACGTCAGAGTATTCGGCGGGCGCATTACCACCATACCCCGGATTCGCGCACACGCCATGGCCGATTTGGCCACGTAGTCGTCGTCACACGTGTTGACCAGCGCCTTACAGCCCGCGACGAGCGGGCTATTGTGCGGATTATGACGAGCTCTGACAAGCCTGACCGCGCCGGGGACACCCCCGACACCTCTGCCGCGCCGACCGGCGTCGCCGCCATGGACTGGGCGGCAGCCTCCGCCGATCCGCAGTACCGCGCGGCCATCGTGGACCTGCTCGGCGCGCTCGCGTACGGGGAGCTGGCGGCGTTCGAGCGGCTCGCGGACGACGCCAAGCTGGCCCCCACGCTGGATGACAAGGCGGAGCTGGCGAAGATGGCGTCGGCCGAGTTCCACCACTTCGAGCGGCTGCGCGACCGCCTGGCCGGGATCGGCGAGGAGCCGACCGTCGCGATGGAGCCGTTCGTGGCCGCGTACGAGGGCTTCCACAAGCAGACCGCGCCCTCCGACTGGCTCGAGGGACTCGTCAAGGCCTACGTCGGCGACTCGATCGCCAGCGACTTCTACCGGGAGGTCGCGGTCCGGCTGGACTCCGACACCCGCGCGCTGGTGCTGACCGTGCTCGACGACACCGGACACGGCGGGTTCGCCGTGGAGAAGGTGCGCGCGGCGATCGACGCGGACCCGCGGGTGGGCGGACGGCTCGCCCTGTGGGCGCGTCGGCTGATGGGTGAGGCGCTGTCCCAGTCGCAGCGGGTGGTGGCCGACCGGGACGCGCTGTCGACGATGCTCGTCGGCGGAGTCGCGGACGGCTTCGACCTCGCCGAGGTCGGCCGGATGTTCTCCCGGATCACGGAGGCCCACACCAAGCGGATGGCGGCCCTGGGCCTGGCGGCCTGAGAGCCGCCGGGCTCCGCCCGTTTCCGCCCCTCCGTCGGGTGCCGGTGGCCGGTCAGGCGGTCGCCGACCGGCCTCGGAGTCTGCCCGCGGGACGCAGGAGCAGCGACAACGACGCCACGGAGAGGATCGCCGCGCCGGACAGGGTCGTGAGCAGGTTGCCCGCGTCCAGCGCGCTGTGCGTGAGGAACGCGCCCAACAGTGCCCCGGCCGCACCGGTCGACAGGACCAGGGCGCGGGCGGGGAGGCGGTGCGGCAGGCGGCGCGTGGCCGCCCATGCCAGAGCCAGGCCGAGCATCACTGAACTGAGCGCTTCCAAGAGCATGTCGGGGTCCCTCCCACATGGCCGGTCTGCTCGCATCGGTCGTAGCCCGTCCTACCCCTGACCTGCGGAGTCCAATCCTCCCCTGGAGGGGCCTATGTCCCGTCCGTGCGGGTGGAGACGGTGGCGCGCGGCAGCGGAAACGGCCGAGGGCGCAGGGGGAGGACAGGGAGAGAAACCGAACGGAGCAGAGGCGGAGGCCGCGCGGAGGCGCCGGCCGGAGGAGGGCGGAGAGCCGGAGCGGCGGAGCGTGGGAACGATGGGGAGGCGGAGCGACGGAGAGCGTGGAGCGGGGACACGGAAGGGCCCGGCGCCGGGCCCTTCCGTGTCTGCCGGTCGTCGCCTACAGCGCGCCGAAGCCCACCTTGCGCGGGGCCGGCTCGCCGATCTCGACGTACGCGAGACGGTCGGCCGGGACCAGGATCTTGCGACCGTGTTCGTCCACGAGACTCAGCAGCTGAGACTTCCCGGCCAGCGCATCGGCCACCAAGCGCTCGACCTCCTCGGCGCTCTGACCGCTCTCCAGAACGATCTCGCGGGGCGCGTGCTGCACGCCGATCTTGACCTCCACGGCTATGTCCCTCCGACGGTCAGTGAAGTGCGCGGCCTTCCGCGCCGTACTCAGCACACATTAGCCCGGTGCGGGGACCCGCACGCTCAGCCCCCACAACGCCAGGAGCGAACAGCCGACGGGAACACAAGGCGGCCCCCGCCGGCTCGCACGCGCCGTCCGGCGCTGTCGGAACTACTGCTCGCTGCCGTGCAGCGGGAATCCGGCGATGCCCCGCCAGGCCAGCGAGGTCAGCAGTTGGACCGCCTGGTCGCGCGGCACACTGCGGTCGCTGTGCAGCCAGGACCGCGCGACGACCTGGGCCAGACCGCCCAGCCCCGAGGCGAGCAGCATCGATTCCTGGCGGGACAGCCCGGTGTCCTCGGCGATGACGTCGCAGATCGCCTCGGCGCAGTCGTTGGTGACCCGGTCCACGCGCTCGCGCACGGCGGGCTCGTTCGTCAGGTCCGACTCGAAGACCAGGCGGAAGGCGCCGCCGTCGTCCTCGACGTACGCGAAGTAGGCGTCCATGGTCGCCCGTACGCGCTGCTTGTTGTCGTGCGTCGACGCGAGCGCGTGGCGCACCGACTGGATCAGCGATTCGCAGTGCTGGTCCAGCAGCGCCAGATAAAGGTCGAGCTTGCCCGGGAAGTGCTGGTAGAGCACCGGCTTGCTGACACCCGCACGCTCGGCGATGTCGTCCATCGCCGCCGCGTGGTAACCCTGCGCGACGAACACTTCCTGGGCGGCGCCCAGGAGCTGGTTCCGTCGGGCACGGCGCGGCAGGCGTGTACCCCTCGGGCGCACGGTCCCTGTCTGCTCGATGGCTGTCACGCCGCCTCCCATTGTCGTCCACGTGCGGTGTGAGCCGCGCCGTCATCGTACTTTTCGGTAACCGTGCTGTGCGCGGTGAGAGCGCAGAATTTCACGGACCGGACGACGCCGAAAGGCGTACGGACGGTTTCAAAAGCTGCCAGACAGGGCAAAGTGAAGCCTCGCTTCCACATGTGTCTTTCCCGTGAAGGTGCCCTTCGGTGGCCTCCCCGGCCCTCTCGTCGCCGTTACCGGTAGTCGTCCTCGTCGAGGGAGACGATCCTGGCCTGCTCGGCGAGGTCCGCCTCATTGGCCCGGTCGGCGTCCGCGCCGGTCAGCGGGTCGTCGCGGTCCGGGGTGAGCTCCGCGAGCTGTTCGGCCGCATCGGCCTCCGGCGCCTCGACGCCGTACTCCAGGCCTTCGTCGGCGTCGTTTCTTTCCTCGAACGTCTCGGGATCGGTGGGGTCTATGGCCATGGCTGGGCTCCCTTCCTACGAACGTCCCCGGAGCATGCGGGGGCCACATACGGGTGCCCTGGGTACGAGCCTAGGAGACACCCGATCCGGGCGCTATGCGATCCGCGGCCGGGATGTGCCGCGGCGCGCACGCGCCGGGCCGGCCTGTGACCGCGGACACAGGAGTCCCGGCGTGATCGTCTCGTAACATTGCCGCATGTCTTCGACCGACCTGCCGCCCGTGCCGCCGCCCGTGCCGCCCGCGACCGTGCTTCCCGAGGCGGCCGCCGTGAGGGTCGCCGAGGGCGAGCGTCTCAGGTCGGTCGAGCTCCCGGGCGTCACCCTGTCCGTGCGGTCGAGGCCACCCGCGCGCGAAGGGCTGCCGCCCGCACTCCACATCCACGGGCTCGGGGGATCGTCGCAGAACTGGTCGTCGCTGATGGCCTTCCTGGAGGACGTCGTCCACAGCGAGGCCGTCGACCTTCCGGGCTTCGGCGACTCGCCGCCCCCGGACGACGGCAACTACTCGATCTCGGCGCACGCACGCGCGGTGATCCGTTATCTCGACACCGCCGGGCGCGGTCCCGTGCACCTCTTCGGCAATTCTCTCGGCGGCGCGGTCGCCACCCGCGTCGCCGCCGTACGTCCCGACCTCGTCCGCACGCTCACGCTCGTGTCACCGGCCCTCCCCGAGCTGCGCGTGCAGCGCACCGCCGTGCCGACGGGACTGCTGGCGCTGCCCGGGGTGGCACAGCTGTTCACCCGGATCAGCCGGGGCTGGACGGCGGAACAGCGCGTCCGGGGTGTCGTGGCGCTCTGCTACGGGGACCCCGGGCAGGTGTCGCCGGAGGCGTTCCGCCACGCCGTGCAGGAGATGGAACGGCGGTTGCGGCTGCCGTACTTCTGGGACGCCATGGCACGCTCCGCGCGGGGACTCGTCAACGCGTACACCCTCGGCGGCCAGCACGGGCTGTGGCGTCAGGCCGAGCGGGTGCTCGCGCCGACCCTGCTGCTGTACGGCGGCCGGGACCAGCTCGTCGGCTTCCGGATGGCCGGGCGCGCGGCCCGCGCGTTCCGCGACTCCAGATTGGTCACCCTGCCCGACGCGGGCCATGTGGCGATGATGGAATACCCCGGGGCGGTGGCTGCCGCGTTCCGTGAACTCCTCTTGGATACAACGGATTCGGCCGAGAAGGGGGATACTTTGGAGCTGGGCGCGAAGGGCGCTCCGGGTTCGGCCGCCGGTATCGCCGCGGACGAGGCCGCCGACGGCGGGGCCACCGCCGAGAGCCTGAGGGGCTGAGGCGCGACGTGGGACGCCACAGCCGGCGTGGACCCGCACCCAAGGGCGACGCCCGCCCGGCGCGGGGGACGACGCCCCCTGAGCAGGGGGCGACCTCCGGCGGAACCGGCGCGTTCGACGTGCGCCGGCCGGCCGCGGCGCCGTCCGCCGACCCGGGCCGCGCGGAGGGCGGTACGGGAGGCACGCCCGTACCCGCTCCCTCCTCCCCGGTGTCCGCCTCCTCGACCTCGTCCCCGGCGTCTTCGCCGTCCCGGCCCCGCTTTCCGAGTTTCGGCGCCGGCGGGCAGGGCGGACCGGCGGGTACGGGCAGCACTCCGCCGCCCCCGCCGAGGGCGTCCGCCCGCTTCCCGGACACCCCGCCGACCGCGGGCCGCGGGGCACCGTCCCCGGGCACCCCGCCGCACGGCTCGGCCACCGTGCCACCGCAGCCCACGCACGGCCCCCTCCGCGCCGGACAGCAACGGCCCGCCGAGCAGCGCCCCACCGCAGGCCGCACGGACGCCCGCCGCACCGGCGCGCGCCCCGAGACCCCGTCGGAGACGACGACCCGCCTGCGCCCGGTCTCCGTCCAGGCGTCCGCACCGCCCCGGCCGGCCGTGCCGCCGCACCCCGCCACGCCGTCCGGACCGGAGCGGGACAACACGATGTCCCCGGGCCCGCGGCCCGGCACCGACGGGTCGCACGGCCCCGGGCACCCGGCCTCCGCGCCGCCACCCCCGGTCGGGCCGCCCCGGCCGACCGGACCGGCGCCGCGTCCCGCGCGGGACGACGCGTGGGTCCCGGCCTCGCGTCCGGGCGCCGACGAACCGTACGGCGCCGGGCGGGCCACAGCCGCGCACTCCGGTCCGGGCAACCCCGACCCCGCGTTCTCCTGGAGCGCTCCCATGGCACCCGGCGGTGCCTCCGGCTCCGGCCGGCCGGTCGTGACGTTCGGGCAGCCCGAGGGGTACGACGAGAACGCCCGGCCGCACCCGCTCGGCCGGCGGGGCCGCTCCCAGGTCGCGGCCGCCGCGGTCTGCCTCGTCCTCGGCGTGGGACTGATCGGCGGTGCCGTCGCCGGGAGCTGGCTCGCCGGGGACTCCGGCGAGAAGGGGGCCGACAGCGCCTTCACCGCCGCCGGAGGCATGTGGCACGACGTCCCCGTCGACGAGCTGTTCCCGCCCACCATGCAGGGCAAAGGCGCCGGCCCCGGCGACGCCGACCGCGTCTGGACCCGGATAGCCGTGGCCCCGGACAGCGACTGCGAGGACGCCTTCGACCCGCTGCTGCGCAAGCTGCTCGCCCCCCTGGGCTGCGAGCGCCTGCTGCGCGCCACCTACACCGACGCCACCCAGAGCCACGTCACCACCGTCGGCCTGCTGTTCACCCGGGCCGACGCCGCCGGCATGACCTCCCTCGCCGGCCGCTTCGACAAGGAACGCCTGGACCGCCGCACCGACCTGATACCCCGTCCGTACGCGGCGAAGGGCACCGCGGCCGCCGGCTTCGGCGCCGGGCAGCGTGCCGCCTGGACGATCTCCGTCCTCACCGACGCCCCCGTCGTCGTCTACGCCGTGTCCGGCTGGGCCGACGGCCGCGGCGTCGAGACCCCGCTGCCCGCCGAGGACGCCATGGAGTCCGGCGCCACCACCGCCCCCGCCCAGGCGGGCCTCGGCCACGAGGCGAAAGGCCTTGCCGACCGGGTCGAACGCGGCCTGCGCAAGAACGTCGGTACGACCACGGAGCAGCCGTCATGAGGCCCGCGACCGCCCGATCCGCCACCCTGAGCGTCCTGCTGGCCGCCGGCCTCGCCCTGCTCCCCGCCACCGCCGCCCATGCGGACAGCATCCGCGACCAGCAGTGGGGCCTGGACGCCCTGCACACCCAGGAGGTCTGGCGCACCACACAGGGCGCGGGCGTCACCGTCGCCGTCCTGGACACCGGGGTCGACGCCGAGCACCCCGACCTCGCCGGCAACGTCCTGGCCGGAAAGGACCTGGTCGGCTTCGGAGCCACAACCGGAGACCGCCCCTGGGCCCGGCACGGCACCGCCATGGCCGGCATCATCGCGGGTCACGGACACGGCGTCGGGAACGGCGAAGGCGTCCTGGGCATCGCGCCCGAGGCGAAGATCCTCCCCGTCCGCGTGATCCTGGAGGACGGCGACCCCTCCCGCGCCAAGGCCCGCAGCACCCGCGGCAACGCCCTCGCCGAAGGCATCCGCTGGGCCGCCGACCACGGCGCCGACGTCATCAACCTCTCCCTCGGCGACGACTCCGCCTCCGCGCACCCCGAGTCCGGCGAGGACGAGGCCATCCAGTACGCCCTCCGCAAGGGCGTGGCCGTCGTCGCCTCCGCAGGCAACGGCGGCGAGAAGGGCGACCGCGTCTCCTACCCGGCCGCCTACCCGGGTGTCATCGCCGTCACCGCCGTCGACCGCTACGGCACCCGCGCCCCGTTCTCCACCCGGCGCTGGTACGCCACGGTCAGCGCCCCGGGGGTCGACGTGATCATCGCCGACCCCGACCGCAAGTACTACGAGGGCTGGGGCACCAGCGCCGCCGCCGCGTTCGTCTCCGGCGCCGTCGCCCTGATCAAGGCGGCCCACCCCGGGCTGACCCCGGCCCAGCTCAAGAATCTCCTGGAGGACACCGCCCGCAACGCCCCCGCCGACGGCCGCGACGACTCCCGCGGTTTCGGCTTCGTCGACCCGGCCGCCGCCATCGAGGCCGCCGCCCGGCTGAAGCCCGAGGGCCTGAAGTCGGCGGCCTACGGCGAGCAGTACTTCGGCCCCGGCCCGGACACCGCCGAGTCCGACACGGAGACCGCCGACTGGGCCGCCCCCCTCGCAGGCGGTGCGGGCGGCGTCCTCCTGGTCGCCACGATCGTCCTGTGGCGCGGCCGCCGGTCTGCCCACGAGGACGCCTAGGGGCTTCCGTTCGGACCGGCAGGATCAGGGAGCCGGGTCCGGTGCCGTGCGGCGGGGCACACCGGGGCCCCCGCGTGCCGGGGTGATGCCCCCTCACCCGGCTTCCCTCCCGTTCGACCCGTCAGCCCGGACGGGCGCCGTCGGCTTCGCCCGACGCGGTGAGCCGCCGGCCCGGCTCCGGACGCCGCCGGGCGTCTCCCGTGAACGCCGATACCGCCGCCCGTGCCGCCGCCTCCACCAGTGCCACGCCCCGGCCCATCGTCGGGCTGCCGTCGGACAGCGCGGCCACCAGGAGGTCCCGGCCCTCGACCGTGACGCGGCCGACGCTGTTCACGACCCAGAGCCCGGTCGCGTCGCGCGGCACCCAGCCGTTCTTCACCGCCCACGCCGCGCCGCCCGGCGGCAACGCGTCCGCCACCACCGGCACCCCCCACGCCTGCTCCGGGACCACCCGCTCCATCAGCTCCCGCACGTACGCCCGCGAGGCGGGGGGCAGCCTCGAGTCCGCCGGTGCCCCGAACACCTGGCGGAGCAGCAGAAGCTGGTCGGCGACCGTGGTCCGGGTCAGCCCCCACCGGGGGCCGTCGCCGCACTCGGTGGCGGTCAGGCCCAAGCGGGCGTGTGCCGCGTCGAGGCCGGCCGACCGTCCGATCGAGCGCCACAGCGCGGACGCCGCGTCGTTGTCGCTGCGCTCGATCATCGCCGCGGCGTACGACCGCTCCTCACCGGTGAGCGCCCGTCCCGCGTCCTGCGCCTCCAGCAGCAGCGTCACCAGGATGCCGACCTTCACGACGCTCGCCGTGACGAACGCCCGGTCACCGTGGCGGACGCCCACCCCCGACACCGGGTCCAGCACCCCCACCGACACCTCGGCGCCGTCCGGCACGGCCACCGCCGCCATCGCCGCCGCCATCGC
>NZ_LIQT01000493.1 GCF_001418415.1 Streptomyces hirsutus | reverse complement strand
GTCCGGCCAGGGGGCGTGCGGGCGCAGGAAGGGGCGCGTGGGGTCGAGGGGCGCCCCGGTGGGCGTGCCCCTCGACGGCAGCAGCAGCGTCAGGTGTTCGTAGACCTCCTGGGCGGAGGCGGGGCGGTGCTGCGGGTCCTTGGCGAGCAGGCGCAGCACCAGTGCCTCCAGCGCCTCGGGGACCTCCTGGCGGACCTGGCGCACCGGCACCGGCGCCTCGTAGAGGTGCCGGTGCAGCACACCGAGCGCCGTCGAGCCCGCGAAGGGCACGTCGCCACTGAGCAGTTCGTGCAGCAGCACACCGAGCGCGTACAGGTCCGTGTACGGGCCGACCGCGCCGCCCATCGCCTGCTCGGGGGCCATGTAGGCGGGTGAGCCGATGGGGGAACCGGTGTGCGTCAGGCGCGTGGTGTCACTGTCCATCACGGAGGCGACACCCAGGTCGAGCACGGTGACCGTGCCGTCCTGCTTCACCATCACATTGCGCGGCTTGAGGTCGCGGTGGACGATCGGCACGGCGTGCACCGCGCTCAGCGCGGCACACAGCTGCGCGGCCACCGACACCGCCCACTGCCACGGGTACGGGGAGTGTTCGGCGAGGTGGTCGCCGAGGTCGGCGCCGTCGACGTACTGCATGACGAGGAACAGGTCGCCGTCCTCGCTGCCCGCGTCGTGCACGGTGACCAGGCCCGGGTGGTCGACCTGGGCCGTCACCCGGCACTCGCGCACGAAACGGCGGCGCAGTTCGTCGGCCTCCGGGCCGGCCACCTTGTCCGGGCGCAGGATTTTCACCGCGACCCGCCGGTCCAGCCGCTTGTCGTAGGCCGTCCAGACCTGCCCCATGCCGCCCTGCCCGATGAGCGTGGACAGTTCGTAGCGGCCGGCGACGACCCGTTTCGCCGTCACGCTCACCTGTCACCCCGGTCGTTGCCGTGGCCCTGGCCGCCGTCGCTTCTGCGCAGGTAGTCGCTGAGCTCGTCGAGTTCGGCGCGCACCTGGTCGATACGGGCCGGCCCGGGGCGCTGCGGCGGCTGCGCCGGGGGGACGGAGGAGGGCGGCGTGTCGTGGTGCGGCACGGGCGTCGGAGGCAGCTGCCCCCCGGGCTGCGGGACGACCGTCTGCACGTACGGCGACGCGGGCTGCGGGTAGCCGTACGGCAGGGGGGCGCCGCCCGGCGCGTGCATCGTCGCGGCGTAGGGCGACTGCGGGCCGTGCATCCCGTGCCGGTGCAGCAGGCGGTAGTGGCGGATGTCCATGGTCAGGTAGTACGCGGCGGCGCCGGCGCCCAGGGACAGGAGACAGTAGAGGGCGACATCGGTCCGGGGGTCCGCCTCCGGCAGCGAACCGATCACCATCAGGAAGAAGAGGGACAGCGGCAGGCTCACCCAGGCCATCAGCCAGTCGAGGAAGCGCCCGCGCAGCACCGCGACCCGGAACAGCGGCACGCAGGACAGCAGTCCGCACGACAGGAAGCCGGCGGCGGCGATCAGCACGCGCAGGGTGATGACCGTTGCCGTGCTGCGGTGGGGCGGCGCCGCGCCGTGGCCGTACATGACTGCTCCTGGACCGGTGTAGCCGATGGGACAAGTGGTGCGGGTCCGCGAGTCTGCGCGGAGCAGAACGCGGTGGGGAGTCCGAGCGTATAGGCCGACAGGGACAACCGGTCCCGGTGTGTACCGAACCGTTGCCGTCCTGACCGTCTCGTCCTCCCCCGCGCCCCCTCCGCGCGGAGAACGGACAGCGGGCGCAGGGGGTTTCACGAAACGGACGGAGCGGGACAGGTCGCCCCGCGGCCGCACGAGGCGACGATCAGCCGCCGCACTGCCGCAGCATCATCTCCTTGTCGGCGGTGGTCACCGGCATCTCGTACTTGACGGCGACCTGGGCGAAGCGGACCGCGTACGCGCACCGGACCTGTTTGCTGGGCGGCAGCCAGGCCGCGGGCCCGGAGTCGCTCTTGGAGGAGTTGGCGCCGCCGTCGACCGGGATGAGGTTGAGGGGGTCGTTCGCCAACTGCTCCCGCTTGGCGACGGACCAGCGGGAGGAACCCATCTGCCAGCTGTACGAGAGCGGCACCACGTGGTCTATCTGGACCTCGGCCGCCTTCTCCTTGCGCCAGTCGATGGTCTTGCCGGTGTACGGGTCGGCCAACGTCATGGCCACGACCACGCAGCGGGAACCGGACTTGAACCGCAGCTCCTGCCCGTCGCGCTGGAGGAGGTCGTTCCGCGTGTCGCACCCGTTCCTCGCGAAGGGGACGCCGTCGGCCGTGTCCTTCCAGGCATAGCCGAACTCGTCGCGGTCGTATCCGGTCCTCGGTCCGCGCCCCTTGGTCCTCACCGTCTCGATGAGTTCGCGTCCGGTGGTCCGGTCCGCCTCCCCGGTCAGCGGGGCGAGGCCCGGTTCGATGCCCTTCGGGTTCTCCAGGGGGCTGGCGACCCGTCCGTCCGGGACCTGTGCCGTGCCGTCGCCCGCGGCGGGAGAACCACCCTCCTCGAGGGCCTCGCAGCCGGCGAGGAGCAGCACGGCGGCCAGCGCCGGGGCCGCGGGGCCGATGCGGCGCAGGACCCCGGGCGCGCCCTCGCGGCGCACCCGCCCGCCGGCCGCCCCCGCACGTCCCGCTCCGCCCCGCTGCACGCCCGCCGGGAACGTTGTCGAGTACCGCCTCACGGCACCCCCTTTTCCTGCACCTTGCGCCCGTCCCCGAACGGCCGGGATCTCACTGTCTCCACGGTAGCCAGCGAGAGGTCCAGACCACACCACCGCAAAAGGGGCATTCGACGCACGTTCCGCGTAGGGTCGGTGCTGAGTCACCCGGGAAGGAGCTCCGGATGGGCATCTTCGACAAGTTCAAGAGCAGCCGCGCGGCACAGGACAAGGCGAAGAAGGCCTCCGACGCCGCGGAGAAGAAGATCAACGAGAGGACCGGCGGCAAGTACGAGAAGCAGGTCGACACCGGGCAGCGGCAGGCCGAGGAACGGCTCGGCATGAGCCGGGACCAGGACCGGGACCAGGACCGCCCCGATCAGGCGTAGCCTCCGGGGCCCCGCCCGGCCGCCGGACCGGAACACGCCGGAACACACCGGGAAATTCGGACGATCCGTCGTGCGCGGCCCGGCCCCGCAAGGGGCCGGGGAGCCCGCACGACGGGACCGCCGGAACGTACGTCACCACGACCCGACGTGACCCCGATCCGGGAACCGCCCACGGACTCCCCTCCCCGTGGGCGGTTTCGCGCGTCCGGGCGGCCCGGGCACGGCGGAACCCGCCGGGTCACGATCCCAGGATCGACGTCAGGAACTCCCCGACCCACGCCAGCAGCTCCCGGCCGACCAACGGCTTCCCGCCCACCTTCGCGGTCTTCGGACGGGGCACCAGCACCTGGTGCGCGGTCGGCTTGATGACCGTGCCGGGGTAGAGCCGCTTGAGGCGCAGCTCCTGGGACTCGCGCAACTCCACCGGCGCGAACCGGATGTTGCTGCCCTGCAGGACGATCTCGCCGACGCCGCACGCGCGGGCGAGCATCCGCAGCCCCGCCACCAGCAGCAGGTTCTCCACCGGTTCGGGCAACTTGCCGTAGCGGTCGACGAGTTCCTCGCGCACCGCCTTGACGTCCTCCTCGCTGTCGGCGGAGGCGATGGACCGGTACGCCTGGAGCCGCAGCCGCTCGCCGGGCGCGTACTCGTGCGGGACGTGCGCGTCGACGGGCAGCTCGATCTTGACCTCGAGCGGCGGCTCCTCCTGGAGCTCGCCGGTCTCCAGCTGGCGCCGGTAGTCCGCGACGGCCTCGCCGACCATCCGCACGTACAGGTCGAAGCCGACGCCCGCGATGTGGCCCGACTGCTCGCCGCCGAGCAGGTTTCCGGCGCCGCGGATCTCCAGGTCCTTCATCGCCACGTACATGCCCGCGCCCATCTCGGTGTGCTGGGCGATCGTCGCGAGCCGCTCGTGCGCGGTCTCCGTCAGCGGCTTCTCCGGCGGATACAGGAAGTACGCGTAACCGCGCTCCCGGCCGCGGCCGACCCGGCCGCGCAGCTGGTGCAGCTGGCTCAGGCCGAAGTTGTCGCCGCGCTCCACGATCAGGGTGTTGGCGTTGGAGATGTCGATGCCGGACTCGACGATCGTCGTCGACACCAGCACGTCGAACTTGTTCTCCCAGAAGTCGACGACGACCTGCTCCAGCGCCGACTCCGACATCTGCCCGTGGGCGGTCGCGATGCGCGCCTCGGGCACGATCTCGCGCAGCCGGGTCGCCGCGCGGTCGATCGACTCGACCCGGTTGTGGATGTAGAAGACCTGTCCCTCGCGCAGCAGTTCACGGCGGACGGCCGCGCCGATCTGCTTCTCCTCGTAGGGGCCGACGAAGGTGAGCACCGGGTGGCGCTCCTCCGGCGGCGTGGTGATCGTCGACATCTCGCGGATGCCGGTGACCGCCATCTCCAGGGTGCGCGGGATCGGGGTGGCCGACATGGTCAGCACGTCGACGTTGGCGCGCAGCTTCTTCAGCTGCTCCTTGTGCTCGACGCCGAACCGCTGCTCCTCGTCAACGATGACCAGGCCCAGGTCCTTGAACCTGGTCTCCGAGGAGAACAGCCGGTGGGTGCCGATGACGACGTCCACCGAGCCCTCCCTCAGTCCCTCCAGGACCGCCTTGGCCTCCGTGTCGGACTGGAAACGGGACAGCGCCCGCACGTTCACCGGGAACTGCGCGTACCGGTCGCCGAACGTGCCGAAGTGCTGCTGCACCAGCAGGGTCGTGGGAACGAGGACGGCGACCTGCTTGCCGTCCTGGACGGCCTTGAACGCGGCCCGCACCGCGATCTCCGTCTTGCCGTAGCCGACGTCGCCGCAGATCAGCCGGTCCATGGGAACCGTCTTCTCCATGTCCTCCTTGACCTCGGCGATGGTGGTGAGCTGGTCGGGCGTCTCCGCGTACGGGAAGGCGTCCTCCAGCTCGCGCTGCCAGGGCGTGTCGCCGCCGAAGGCGTGCCCGGGGGCCGCCATGCGCGCGCTGTACAGCTTGATCAGATCGGCGGCGATCTCCTTGACGGCCTTCTTGGCGCGGGCCTTCGTCTTGGTCCAGTCGGCGCCGCCGAGCCGGTGCAGGGTGGGCGCCTCGCCGCCGACGTACTTGGTGATCTGCTCCAGTTGGTCGGTGGGGATGTAGAGGCGGTCGCCGGGCTGGCCGCGCTTGGCGGGGGCGTACTCCACCACCAGGTACTCGCGGGTCGCGCCCTGCACGGTGCGCTGCACCATCTCGATGTAGCGGCCGACGCCGTGCTGCTCGTGGACGATGTAGTCGTCCGCCTCCAGGGTGAGCGGGTCGATGGTCTTGCGGCGCCGGGCCGGCATCCGGGCGCCCTCGCGGCCGGACGCCTTCTGGCCGGACAGGTCGGTCTCGGTGAGCACCGCGAGCCGGAGCACGGGGTCGACGAAACCGTGGTCGATGCAGCCGCAGGCGACGTGCACGAGGGACGGGACGATCTCACCGAGGTCGCCCGTCGCCGGCTTCCCCTCGGCCCCGGCCAGGCGGGCCGGGATGCCCTCGCCGCCGAGCACCTCCACGGTGCGGGCGGCCGGACCGTGGCCCTCGGTGACGAACACCGTGCGCCAGCCGTCGGCGAGCCAGCCCTTGGTGTCGGCGAGCGCCCGCGCGGTGTCGCCCCGGTAGCTCTCCGGGGCGTGCATGCCGAGCTTGAGGGTGTCCGAGTCCCCCGCCCCGTCGCCGTCGCCGTCGGACGCGAACGTCCCGTCGGCGGCGAACGGCGACACCGACCACCACATCATCCCCAGCTCGCGGGCCCGCTCACGGACGTCCGCGAGGGACCGCAGGGAGGCCGCGCCGACGTCGATGGGCGCCTCGCCTCCCTGGGCGGTGGCCGCCCAGGACGCCTGCAGGAACTCGTGCGAGGTCGCGACCAGGTCCGCCGCGCGGGTCCGCACCCGCTCCGGGTCGCACACCACGCCCATGCTGCCCTCGGGCAGGACGTCGAGCAGCAGCTCCATGTCGTCGACCAGGACCGGCGCGAGGGACTCCATGCCCTCGACCGCGATCCCCTCGGCGATCCTGCCGAGCAGATCGCCCAGCTCCGGGTGCTGCTCGGCCAGCACCCGCGCGCGCTCCCGTACGTCCTCGGTGAGCAGCAGCTCCCGGCAGGGCGGGGCCCACAGTCCGTGCTCGGCGACCTCCAGGGACCGCTGGTCGGCGACCTTGAAGTAGCGGATCTCCTCGACGTCGTCGCCCCAGAACTCCACCCGAAGGGGGTGTTCCTCGGTGGGCGGGAACACGTCGAGGATGCCGCCGCGCACGGCGAACTCGCCGCGCTTCTCGACCAGCTCCACGCGCGTGTACGCGGCGGCGGCGAGCGCCTCGACGGTCTCGTTCAGGTCGGCGCTCCACCCGGTCCGCAGCGCGACCGGCTCCAGCTCGCCCAAGCCCTTGACCTGCGGCTGGAGCACGGAACGCACGGGCGCGACGACGACCGACACCGGGCCCGTCTCCGGGTCGTCCGCGCGGGGGTGCGCCAGTCGGCGCAACACGGCCAGGCGGCGTCCCACGGTGTCGCTGCGAGGGCTGAGCCGCTCGTGCGGCAGCGTCTCCCAGGACGGGTACTCCACGACCTCCTCCGGCGGGAGCATGGAGCGCAGGGCCGCCGCCAGGTCCTCCGCCTCCCGGCCGGTCGCCGTCACCGCCAGCACCGTACGGCCGGTCTCCCGGGCGAGGGCGGCGACCGCGAACGGGCGGGCGGCGGAGGGACCGACCAGATCGACGTGCATGCGGTTGCCGTCGGCGGCCGCCGAGATCGCTTCCGCGAGGGCGGTGTCCTTGACGACGGCGTCCAACAGACCGTGCAGGCTCATTCGGGGCGCTTCCATCCGGAGGTGTGCAACACGACGGGCCCGACACGCGTCGCGGGCCGGGGGTCTCCAGCGTACGACGCCCCGTCCCCGGACACCGCGCCCCGTCGGGCGGCGGACCGGGCACGGGGTGGCGGGCCGGGCACGGGGTGGCGGTGTCCGGAGCACGACCGCGGGCGACGGACGGAGCACGACTCGGGCGGTGTCCGGAGCACGGCCTCGGACAACGGACAGTGACGGACAACCCTCCCCGAACCGCCCGTGTCGCTGCACCCGGTGAATCGTTGATACCACCGTGGCTACGGAAAGTTACGGCGACGTGCTGTTCTCATCGGCACGTGACAACGAACAGACACGTCTGGACGGGCTCACCCGGGCCCTGGACCCGGTCTCCTTCCAAACCCTGCACGACCTCGGTGTCGGACCCGGCTGGCGCTGCCTCGACGTCGGAGCGGGGACCGGTACCGTCAGCTCCTGGCTGAGCCGGACCGTCCACGGGCCGGTCACCGCGGTCGACCGCGACATCACGTTCCTGGCGCGGAAGCGGTCCCACCTCGACGTCGTCCACGCGGACATCAACCACACCGACTTCCTCCCGGGCGAGTTCGACCTCGTCCACGCCAGGCTGTTGATGATGCACCTGCGGCAGCGGGAGGAACTGCTGCCCCGCATGCTGTCCTGGGTGCGGCCGGGAGGGCTGCTGGTGCTCACCGACGGTGTCTCACTGCACCCCCGGCAGTACCACCATCCCGCCTACCGCGAGGTGATGACGGGGCACTTCCGCATGATGGCGAACGTGATCGGCAGCGACCTCCACTTCGCCTCCCGGTATCCGCAGATCCTCACGGACCTGGGACTGGCCAAGGTCGGTCTGCTCGCGCACCATCCGATCATCGGGATGAACCCGGGGTTCGCCACCTTCGTCGCGCACACGCTCGAACAGTCCGAGAGCCACCTGCTGGCCGACGGGATCGCCCAGGCCACGCTGGACGAGGCCGTCGCCCACGTGCGCCGGCCCGAGACCCGGGAGATGTTCATCGCGATGCTGACGGCGTGGGGACACAAACCGCACGGAGTCGACCGGTAGGCCCGCCCCGCCCCCTGCGCCGCACCTCTGTACCGCATCTCTGCTCTGTACCGCGTCTCTGCGCCGCGCCCTGCGTCGCGCTCCCGTGCTCCGCCCCCGCGCTCCGTGCCGAGTCCTCCCGCATTCAGCGAAAGCAAGCCCCGGATCAGATGACCACAGTCCCTCCTTGCGCTCCACCCCCCGGCCCCGTGCCCGGACTCGACCGGCGCGTCGCCGAGTTCACCTCTTCCCGCACGCGCATGCTCCTGGCGGGCGACGGCCTGACGACCGTCCTCCTCGAAGCGGCGACGAGGGCTCCCCTGCACGTCCGGATCACCCACACCGCCCGGCTGTCCGCGCACGCCCTCGACGACCCCGGTCCCCGGACCGCGCTGGGTCTCGAGGCGGGCCAGCCGTGCCTGCTGCGCCGGACCCGGCTGGTCACTCCCACCGGGGTGCCCGTCTCCGCCAACGTCGTGGTCGCCGCGGCCGGCCGCGACGCCGACGTGGACGCGGTGATGCCGGCCCCGCAGCCCCTGGGGTACGCGCTGGCCGGCCGGGGCCGCCGACTGGAGCGGCGCCTGCTCCATGTCGGCCGCGTCGCCTGGCCCGAGGCCCCGGACCGGACCTGCGCGTCCAAGACGTACCTGATGTGTCACGCGGGCGGGCCGCTGGTCTTCGTACGGGAGATGTTCAACCCCGCCTACTTTCCCGCCGGCACGGACGGGGCGGCCCTCGCGCATGAGGCGTGCCCTGCACACGGTCCGGCCCGGCCGGTGCCCTGAAGGCACCCGCACGCACGAAGCCGCCCGGCGCCGGTGGCCCTCCCGGGCTTCCCGACACCGGGCGTTCCTCCGCACCCCCCGTGTGCGGTGGCCGCGGTTACTCCGTGGCGATCGCGTTCAGGACGTTCATCCGGCCCGCCCGGAACGCCGGGACCAGTGCCGCGAACAGCCCCACGAACGCCGAGCCGATGAACACACCGATGATCGTCGGCCACGGGATCTCGAGGACCTTCAGGCCCTCCAGCGCGAGGAGCTGCTGGGCGGTGGCGCCCCAGCCCATGCCGAGCCCCAGGCCCAGCAGGGCACCGAAGAGGGCGATGACGACCGACTCCAGGCGGATCATGCGGCGCAGCTGGCGGCGCGAGAGGCCGATGGCCCGCATCAGGCCGATCTCCCTCGTCCGCTCGACCACCGACAGGGCCAGGGTGTTCACCACACCCAGGATCGCGACGACGATCGCCAGGGCCAGCAGGCCGTAGATCATGTTCAGCAGCTGGCCGATCTGGTCCTTGAGCGCTTCCTTGTAGTCGGTCTGGTCGCGCACGGTGTACTGCGGATAGTCGTGCAGCGAGTCCTTCAGCGCCGTGTACGCGGCGTCCTGCCGGCCGTCCTTCGCCGAGACGAAGAGCAGCATGTCCAGCGGCATCTTGTCGGCCGGTACGTACTTGGCCATGGTGTCGATCGACGTGTACATCGCACCCGCGTCGACCACGGCGTCGCTGCTGGTGATCGCCCGGACGGTCAGGCCGGCGGTCGACCCGTCCTTGAACGCGACGTCGATCTTCGATCCGAGGCTGATGCCGTGGTCTTCGGCGAACTTCTCGTGGACGGACATCGAGTCGGGCCGGTAGGCGTCCGCGAGCTGCCCCTCCACCGTCTCGACCCGCAGGTCGGTGGCGTACGTCGGGTCGGCCGCCGTGATCGCCGTGTTCTTGAGCGTCTTGCCGTCGGGCGTGGTGAAGTCGGCCTCGGTCCACTTGTACTCGGTGACCCGCTCCACCTGCGGGGTGTCCTTCACGGCCGTCACGGCCTGCGGGGTGATCAGCTGACCCGCATCGTTCTGAATGATGAAGTCCGTGCCGACGGTCTTGTCCAGCTCGTCGGTCGCCGAGGCCACCATGGACGAGCCGACCACCGACAGGCACGCCACCAGGGCCAGCCCGATCATCAGCGCGGCGCCCGTGGCACCGGTGCGGCGCGGATTGCGCAGCGCGTTGCGCTCGGCCATCCGCCCCACGGGACCGAAGACCCGCAGCACGACGACGCCCAGGACCCGGACCACACCGCCGGCGAGCAGCGGGCCGATGAGCACGAACCCGATCAGCGACAGCACCACGCCCAGGCCCAGCCACATCGAGCCCTCCGCGGCCTTGTCCGCCGCCGAGGTGAGGTACAGCGCGAACGCGCCGACCGCGGTCAGGAACGTGCCGATGCCACCCCGGATCCAGCCGGCCCGGGCGTCCGCGGGGGCGCCCGCGTCGCGCAGCGCGGCCATCGGGGAGATCTTCCCGGCCCTCCGCGCGGGCAGGTAGGCGGCCAGGACGGTGACGACGACGCCGAGGAGCAGTCCGATCGCCGGGGTCGTCCAGGCGACCGTGAGGTCGTCCGTGGACAGCTCCATGCCCGCCATGCCCATGAGCTTCATCAGCCCGACGGCGAGGCCGACGCCCGCGCCCACTCCGAGCACCGAACCGACGACGCCGAGGAGCAGCGCCTCGATCAGCACCGAGCGGTTGACCTGCTTGCGGGAGGAGCCGATGGCCCGCATCAGGCCGATCTCCCGGGTGCGCTGGGCGACCAGCATGGAGAACGTGTTGATGATCAGGAAGATGCCGACGAGGAACGCGATCCCGGCGAAGCCGAGCATCGCGTACTTCAAGACGCTCATGAAGCCCTCGACGTCCTTCTGGCCGGCCTCCGTGCTCTCCTTCGCGGTCAGCACCTTGTAGTCGCCGCCCAGAGCGGCCACCACGTTCTTCTTCAGCTGCGCGTCGCTCACGCCGTCGGCGGCCGTGGCGTTGACGTTGGTGAAGACATCGCTCTCACCGAGCAGGGCTTGCTGGGCGGTCTTCGTGTCCAGGAAGAAGATCGCGGCACCGGGGTTGGTGACGGTGAAGTCGGCGATGCCGGAGATCTTCGCGGTGTGCGTGCCGACCACGCTGATCACGCCGATCTCGTCACCGAGCTCCAGGCCGTGCTTGTCGGCGGTGTCGGCGTCGACCAGGATCTGGTCGGGGCCCTCGGGTGCCGCCCCAGAGGTGATCTTCATGGTGCGGGCGTCGTTGGCGGTCCAGTTGCCGACGATGGTCGGGCCACCGCTGGTGGGCGAGAGGCTCTCCTTGTCGCCGTCGACGACGGTCAGCGAGGTGGAGTGCAGCGCCCCCTCCGCCGACTTCACCCCGTCCACGTCCCGCACATCGGCGAGCACGGAGGCCGGTATGACCGGCGGCTTGCCGTTGTCGGAGGTCGTCTCGCCGCCGTCGGAGGCGTCCTTGGCGCTGACCGTGACGTCCGACGCCGTGGCCGCGAACAGCTTGTCGAACGTCGTGGACATCGTGTCCGTGAACACGAGCGTCCCGGACACGAACGCCACCGACAGCAGCACCGCCACCGCCGACAGCGCCATCCGCCCCTTGTGCGCGAGGAAGTTGCGCATCGAGGTCTTCAGGACGGTCATGACGTACGCCCCCGCGCGTCGAAGTCCTTCATGCGGTCCAGGACCTGCTCGGCCGTCGGCTGGTGCATCTCGTCGACGATGCGGCCGTCGGCGAGGTACAGCACCCGGTCCGCGTAGGAGGCGGCGACCGGGTCGTGGGTGACCATCACGATGGTCTGGCCCAGGTCGTCGACCGAGCGGCGCAGGAAGCCGAGGACCTCGGCGCCCGCGCGCGAGTCGAGGTTTCCGGTCGGCTCGTCACCGAAGATGATCTCCGGCCGGGCCGCCAGCGCCCGCGCCACCGCCACCCGCTGCTGCTGCCCGCCGGAGAGCTGGGTGGGCCGGTGCTTCAGCCGCTCGGCGAGCCCCACGGTCTCCACCACCCGGTCCAGCCACGGCTGGTCCGGCTTGCGGCCGGCGATGTCCATGGGAAGCGTGATGTTCTCGATGGCGTTGAGCGTCGGCAGCAGGTTGAACGCCTGGAAGATGAACCCGATCCGGTCCCGGCGCAGCCGCGTGAGCTTCTTGTCCTTCAGCCCGGTGATCTCGGTCTCGTCCAGGTAGATCTGCCCGCTGGTGACGGTGTCGAGCCCGGCCAGGCAGTGCATCAGCGTGGACTTGCCGGANNAACCGGCCGCGGGCGATGTCCACGTCGACGTGGTCCAGGGCGACCACGCGGGTCTCACCGGACCCGTACGCCTTCACGACCTGCCGTGCCCGCGCGGCAACGGCCGTACGCCCACCAGTTCCTTCGTGCTTGGGAATGGTCACAGCCGATGTCACGGTAAGTCTCCTATGTCGGTCAGCAAGTGGAAAGGCGGTGCCGACGCGGCCGCCGTCATGCCCGAC